>JBKGHI010000192.1:0-17111 GCA_046520405.1 Myxococcus sp. 1LA | reverse complement strand
CGAGCCGCGGGCAGCAGCCCCGCCAGCAGCGCCTCCCGGTCCAACGCCCGCGACAGCGCGCGCCGCACCTCGGGCCGGTCCAGCGGCGCCTTCTCCGTGTTGAAGGCCAGGAAGTAGGTGGACAGCAACGGCTCGCGACGCAGGTCGTCCGGCCGGTGGATGCGCAGCGCCGCGGCGCTGTCCACGAAGACGAAGTCCACCCGTCCCCGCTCATACAGCGCCGGGCCAATCTCCGACTTCAGCAGGGTGATGACCGGGGCGGGCGCCTCCCCTTTCGCCAACGGCGAAGCAAACGCGGAGGCCGGGTTGTGGACCAGCCGCACCCGCTCCCCCGCGCGGTCCCACCGCTCGACGCGGTACGGCCCCAGCGCCAGCGGCCGGCCGTCGCGCGGGCGGTCGAAGTAGTCGCGAACCTCCTCGTCCGACTTCCCCTCCAGGTCCGCCGAGGGCGCCGGATAGAACAGGTACACATTGGCCACGCGCGCCAGGAAGTAGCTGCGCGGCCGCGCCAGCGTCACGCGAAGCGTATGCGCGTCCACGGCCTCCACGCCCACGCGCTCCAGCGCGGCGCGAACCTCCGCCTCCGGAGCGCCCCCGCTCCTGAAGGGCCAGTGCCTCCGAGGCGCCCGCCAGGTCCGCCATCTCCCCGCGCTCGCGGCCCTGGAGCGCGCGCCGCCAGCCGATGACGAAGTCGCGGGCAACGAGCGGCGCGCCATTGGACCAACGCACGTCCCGCCGCAGGTGGAACGTGTAGACGTCACGTCCCTGTGCGTCCGTGACGCGCTCCCACCGCTCGGCCAGCCCCGGCTCCACGCCATGGTCCGGACCGAGCTGCGTGAGCCCGCGCTGCGTGGCCAGCATCACCGGGTAGTTGGCCCAACTGTCCGGGTCGGAGTGGCTCCAATCCAGCGTGGTGGGCATGGCCGGCACCACCACCTTCACTCCAGGCTCCGGCTGGAAACCGCAAGGCCCACACGAGGAGGCCCACACGGCCAGCAGGAACCACCACCACCGGAGTCGAGCGCGCGGAGCCACCAGGGCCCCTTCTACTCCGAAGGCCCAAGCCCCAAAAAGGAGAAGCCAGGAACCCGGCGACCTCGGTCGTCCGGCATCCTGGCTTCCCTTCAGCTCGGCCCGGCGGGCGCGGAGGCCCACCGGGTGCTGTCCGTCTCCGCTAGGCCGGAGCCACCACGGGAGAAGACGCCGGCAACTCAGCGCCCAGCTTGCCACCGTCGGTGGTCGGCTTGCGGCCGAACTCCTCCGGCTTCTCCAGCACCAGCGCCTCGCGCAGCACGTCGTCCACGAACTCCACCGGGACGATGCGCAGCTGCTTGCGAATCTTCAGCGGGATGTCCTTCAGGTCCTTCTTGTTCGCCTTCGGAATCAAGACCGTCTTGATGCCCGCCCGGTGCGCGGCCAGCGTCTTCTCCTTCAGGCCGCCAATGGGGAGCACCCGTCCACGCAGGGTGATTTCACCCGTCATGGCCACGTCGCGGCGGATGAGCACGCGGGTGAGCGCGCTCACCAGGGCGGTGCAGATGGTGACACCGGCGGACGGGCCGTCCTTCGGAATCGCGCCCTCCGGCAAGTGGACGTGGATGTCGTAGTTCTCGAACACCTTGCGGTCGATGCCGAAGCGCTCGGCGCGGCTGCGCACGTAGGACATGGCCGCCTGCGCGGACTCCTGCATCACCTCACCCAGCTTGCCGGTGATGATGAGCTTGCCCTTGCCCGGCATGATGGTGGCCTCGGTGGTGAGGATTTCGCCACCCAGCTCCGTCCAGGCCAGACCCGTGACGATGCCCACCTGGTCCTCGCGCTCCGCCACGCCGTAGCGGTAGCGAGGCGTGCCCAGGAACTTCATGGCCATCTTCCGGTCCACCTCGATGTCCCGCTTGCCGTTCTTCAGCACGTCGCGGGCAATCTTCCGGAACACGCCGCCAATCTCACGCTCGAGCGAGCGCACGCCGGACTCCCGCGTGTAGCGGTGGATGATGGTCCGCAGCGCCGGGTCGCTGATGTCCACCTTCACGTCCGCCAGCCCGTTGGCCTCCTGCTCCTTCGGGATGAGGTAGCGCCGGGCAATCGACAGCTTCTCCGGCTCCGTGTAGCCCGCGATGCGAATCACTTCCATGCGGTCCTGCAGCGGACCGGGGATGTTGTGCATCGTGTTCGCGGTGCAGATGAACATCACCTTGGACAAGTCGTAGTCGAGGTCCAGGTAGTGGTCGTTGAAGTTGTGGTTCTGCTCGGGGTCCAGCACCTCCAGCAGCGCCGCGCTCGGGTCGCCTCGGAAGTCCGTGGACATCTTGTCGATTTCGTCGAGCAGGAAGACGGGGTTGTTGCTGCCCGCCTTCTTCAGCGACTGGATGAGCTTGCCCGGCATCGCGCCGATGTACGTGCGGCGGTGGCCACGAATCTCCGCCTCGTCACGAACGCCGCCCAGCGACAGGCGCACGAACTTGCGGCCAGTGGCCCGGGCGATGGAGCGCGCCAGCGACGTCTTGCCCACGCCCGGCGGACCGACGAAGCACAGCACGGGGCCCTTGAGCTTCTTCACCAGCTGCTGCACGGCCAGGTACTCGAGGATGCGCTCCTTCGGCTTCTTCAGACCGTAGTGGTCCTCGTTGAGCACCGTCTCCGCCTCGGTGACGTCCAGGCGGTCCTGGGTCTCGTCGTACCAGGGGAGGCTGATGATCCAGTCGATGTAGTTGCGAACGACGGTGGCCTCGGCGCTCATCGGGCTCATCATCCGGAGCTTCTTCAGCTCCTTCTTGACCTTGAGCGTGGCCTCCTTGCTCATCCGCTTGTTCTTCAGCTTCTCTTCAATCTCCTGGATTTCGTTCTTGAACTCGTCGCGCTCACCCAGCTCCTTCTGAATGGCCTGCATCTGCTCATTCAGGTAGTACTCCTTCTGGGTCTTCTCCATCTGCTTCTTGACGCGCGTGCGGATCTTCTTCTCCACCTGGAGAATCTCGATCTCACCCTGCATCAGCTCGTAGAGCTTCTCCAGGCGCTTGGCCGGGGACTCCGTCTCGAGCAGGGCCTGCTTGTCGTTCAGCTTCAGGGAGAGGTGCGCGACGATGGTGTCCGCCAGGCGCGCCGGGTCATCGATGCTGGCCACCTGCATCAGCATCTCAGGCGGGATGCGCTTGTTGAGCTTGACGAAGGCCTCGAAGACGGAGTGGACGCTGCGGACCAGCGCCTCCAGCTCCACCGTCTTCTCCGTCTGCTCCTCCACCTCCTCCACCTCGACCATGAAGAAGGCGTCGTTGGGGTGGAACTTCTTCACCTTGGCGCGGCGCACGCCTTCCACCAGCACCTTCACCGTGCCGTCGGGCAGCGGGAGGAGCTGGATGACGTGGCCCAGCGTACCGAAGTGAAAGATGTCGTCGGGGGTGGGGTCGTTCGTCTTGGCCTTCTTCTGCGCTGCCAGCAGGATGACGGCCTTGTCGTCCGGCCCCTTGTGCGCCATCGCGTCCTTCAACGCGGCGATGGACTTCTCCCGGCCGACGAACAACGGCACCACCATGTGCGGGAACACGATGATGTCCCGAAGGGGCAAGAGCGGGACCGTCAAACCCCGCTTCTGGGCTTCCTTCTTGTCGTCACGTCCGAAGAACATGTATCCGCCACCTGCGGGCCTTGGGTGAGTCAGGCCCCTAGAAGAGTTGCCCGTCTGCTCGCTCGCCGAGCATTCGTACGGGATGAAGCAGTTCTATAACACGGCGATTCGCGGCGCCGTTCCCCGGCTCAAGATTGGGGAACGGCGGCGTGCCATCAAGGGAACACCCGAGCTCCCTCGGGCGTCCGCCCAGGGTGTCAGCGGCCCTGCGCCGCCACCCCACCCTGTGCCCCCTGGACCTCCAGGGCATGGAACAGGAATGAATACAGGTCCACGTTGGACTCAATGGCCTTGGCCACCTGGTCCGCGCCACCGTGGCCCGCGTTGGCCTCAATGCGTAGCAACGAGGGCGCCGGGTTGCCCGGGGCGTTCTGCACCGCCGCCACGAACTTGCGGGCGTGCATGGGGTCCACGCGGTCATCGTGGTCCGCCGCCATCATCAGCAACGCGGGGTAGCGCACGTCCGGCCGCACGTGGTGGTAGGGCGAGTAGGCGTGCAGCGCCTTGAAGTCCTCGGCCTTGTCCGCCGTGCCGTACTCCGGAATCCAGGTCCGGCCGCTGCCGAAGAGGTGGTAGCGCACCATGTCCAGCAGGGGCACCGCGCACACCACCGCCCCGTAGAGCTCCGGCCGCTGCGTCATGGCCGCGCCCACCAGCAGGCCGCCATTGCTGCCGCCGTGGATGGCCAGTTTCTTCGCCTGCGTGTACTTCGCCTGAATCAGGTGCTCGGCCGCCGCGTGGAAGTCGTCGAAGACGTTCTGCTTCTTGTCCAGGCGGCCGGCGTCGTGCCAGCCTTGCCGTACTCACCACCGCCGCGCAGGTTGGCCACCGCGTACACGCCGCCCGCGTCCAGCCAGGGCAGGATGCTCGCCCGGAAGGTGGGCTCCATGCTCACGTTGAAGCCGCCGTAGCCGTACAGGAGCGTGGGCGCGTTGCCGTCCAGCGCCAGGTCCTTGCGGTGCACCACGAACATGGGCACCTTCGTCCCATCCTTGGACGTGTAGAAGACCTGGTCGACCTTGTACTGCTCCGAGTCCATGGGCAGGTCCACCTTGGCCCACAGCTCCGACTTCCCGGTGCTGACGGACGTCTTGTAGATCTGCCGCGGCGTGGTGAAGGACGTGAAGACGAAGAAGGCGTCGTCCAGGTCCTCCAGACCCACCAGGTTGGACGCGGCGCCCACGCCCGGCAGCTCCACCGTGCGCACCGGCTTGCCCTTCAGCGTGGCCACGCGCACCTCGGTGGTGGCGTCCTTCAGGTACTCCAGCGCCAGGTGCCCGCCGACGATGTGCGCCGACTGGAGCGAGGCCACCGGGTCCTCCGCCACGATTTCCTTCCACGCCGCGCGGGCCGTCTTCGCCGGGTCCACCTCGAAGATGCGCTGACGCGGAGCCCCCTCGTCCGTGATGACGTAGAAGCGGTCCTTCCAGGCGTGCACCTCGTACTTGGCGCCCGCGCCCTTCACCAGCAGGCGGAAGTCCTTCTCGCCCGGCCGCTTCCAGTAGATGTCGTTCTCGCTCCAGCCGCGGAGGATGTAGACGAACAGGTACTTGCCGTCGCGGCTCAGGTCGCTCTGGAGGAAGGTCGTCGGGTCGCCGGTGCGCTCGTGCACCACGGTGTCCTTCGACGGCTCCGTGCCCAGCGTGTGGTAGCGGATGGTGGTGTAGCCGGGCCGCTCGTCCACCTTGATGGACGGGTCGGTGGGCAGCCACTCGTAATAGAAACCCTTGTTGTCGGGCGTCCACTTGGGCGTGGCGTACTTGCCGCCCTCGATGACGTCCACCTTGGACCACTCACCCGAGTCCACGTCGATGACGTGCAGCACCGCTTCGTCCGCGGCGTTGGGCTTCTGGGCGAAGGCCAGCTTCTTGCCGTCCCAGGACGGGGCCCACGTGCCCAGGGACACGGTGCCGTCCTTGCTCCAGGCATTCGGGTCGAGCAGCACCTTCTCCTGCCCGTTCTCCCCCTCACGCCAGTAGAGGATGCCCTTCTCCTTGTCCTTGTGCGTCCGCGTGTAGAAGTAGCGGCCGGCGCGGCGAGCCGGGGTGGAGATGGAGTCGGTGTAGAACAGCTCGGTGAAGCGCTTCTGCAGCGCCTCGCGGCCGGGGAACTTCGCCAGCTGCTCGCGGGCGAACGTGTTCTGCGCCGTCATCCACGTCTGGACCTCGGGGGCCTTCTCGTCCTCGAGCCAGCGGTACGGGTCCGCAACCTGGACGCCGTGCAACGTGTCGACAATCTGCTCCGCCCGGGTCGCCGGGTAGGCCATGCGGGGAGACTCCTCAGGTACGGGGGCCGCGGAGGCTGCCGCGGGCAACTCCTCGCGCGCGGCCTCCTTCTGCGAGGCGCACGCCGCGAGCGACATCAGGGCGGGGACGAGCAGCTTTCTCATGGGCCCAGCACATACAGAAAGGGCCCCGGCCGTCCCACAAAAAGTGTGGCGGGGCCAACGCAAGGCCGGCCCCTCGCCTGATGAAAGGGGCGCGTCCGGCCCACCTGGGTGGAACCGTGACGCGCCCCGTCAACCAGACGACAGCGGGCCCTTCGCGGGCCCGGGCGTCAGGCGGATTCCTTCTTGGGCTCCGCGGCGTCCTTCTCCGGCTGCGCGTGGAGCACCACGGGCTCGCTCTTCTTGAGGATGACCTCCTCGGAGATGAGCACCTCGCGGGCCGTCTTGCGGGACGGGATTTCGTACATCACGTCCAGCATGGCCGACTCCAGGATGGAGCGCAGGCCACGGGCGCCCGCCTTGCGGCGGATGGCCTCGTTGGCAATGGCCTTGAGGGCGCCGTCGGTGAACTTCAGCGTCACGCCGTCCAGCTCGAAGAGCTTGCGGTACTGCTTGGTGAGCGCGTTCTTCGGCTGGTTGAGGATGTTGATGAGGGCGGCCTCATCCAGCTCCTCCAGCGCGGTGATGATGGGCAGGCGGCCGATGAACTCCGGAATCATGCCGAACTTCAGCAGGTCCTCCGGCTCCACGTGCTTGAGCAGCTCCGTGAGGCTGCGCTGCTTCCGGGACTGCACCTCCGCGCCAAAGCCCAGGCTGCGCCCACCCAGGCGCCGCTCAATCACCTGGTCCAGCCCGCCGAAGGCGCCGCCGCAGATGAAGAGGATGTTGGTGGTGTCCACCTGCAGGAACTCCTGCTGCGGGTGCTTGCGGCCACCCTTGGGCGGAACGTTGGCCACCGTGCCTTCGATGAGCTTGAGCAGCGCCTGCTGGACGCCCTCGCCGCTGACGTCGCGGGTGATGGAGGGGTTCTCCGACTTGCGCGCGATCTTGTCGATTTCGTCGATGTAGACGATGCCGCGTTGGGCCCGCTCGATGTCGTGGTCGGCGGCCTGCAGCAGGTTGACGATGATGTTCTCCACGTCCTCGCCCACGTAGCCAGCCTCGGTGAGGCAGGTGGCGTCGGCGATGGTGAAGGGCACGTTGAGGATGCGCGCCAGCGTCTGCGCCAGCAGCGTCTTGCCGCTACCGGTGGGCCCCAGCAGGAGGATGTTGCTCTTCTGGAGCTCCACGTCCTCCATGGAGACCTTGGACTCGATGCGCTTGTAGTGGTTGTGCACGGCGACGGAGAGCGTCTTCTTCGCCCGCTCCTGCCCAATCACGTACTCGTCCAGCACCGCCTTGATTTCGGAGGGCCGGGGGATGCGCAGCTTGGTGTCCTTCGTCTCCTCGCGGTCGATCTCCTCCGCGATGATGTCGTTGCACAGCCCGATGCACTCGTCGCAGATGTAGACCGTCGGCCCCGCGATGAGCTTCTTGACCTCCTTCTGTGACTTTCCACAGAAGGAGCAGCAGAGGGTCTGGTTGTCTCGCTTCTCCACGTTCTTGCCCGCCATTTCGTCCCTCGCTGCGCCTGAAAGGCCCCCGACCCCGAACTCCACCCTGTTCCTGGCTCGGGACCAATCTAGTCAGCCCCCGTCCGGAACGTCCACGCGCCTTCCGGGTACTTAACAGGGACTGTGCCATGACGCAGAAAGCAGAAAGCCGGAGTCGCGGGGGCGCATTCCCGCGGCTCCGGCTGCCAACCGAGGCTCCGAAGCCTCGGCAATCCGCCTACTTCTTCTCTTCCTTGCCCAGGCCCACGACCTTCCGGGGGTTCTGGATCTCATCGATGATGCCGTAGGCCTTCGCCTCGGACGCGCCCATGAAGTAGTCGCGATCCGTGTCCTTCTCGACACGCTCGATGGACTGGCCGGTGTGCTTGACGATGAGCTCGTTGAGCTTCGCCTTCATCCGGAGGATTTCCTTCGCCTGGATTTCAATGTCCGTCGCCTGACCACGCACACCGCCCAGGGGCTGGTGAATCATGATGCGGCTGGACGGCAGGGCGTAGCGCTTGCCCTTGGCACCTGCGAGCAGGAGGACGGCCCCCATGGAGGCCGCCTGCCCCACGCAGATGGTGGACACCGGACATTTCACGTACTGCATGGTGTCGTAGATGGCGAGGCCCGCCGTCACCGAACCACCCGGTGAGTTGATGTAGAGGTTGATGTCCTTGTCCGGGTCTTCCGACTCCAGGAACAGAAGCTGGGCGACGATGACGTTGGCCACGTCATCGTCGATCTCCGTCCCCAGCATCACGATGCGGTCCTTCAGGAGCCGACTGTAGATGTCGTACGAGCGCTCACCCCGGTGGGTCTGCTCGATGACGTAGGGAACGGGCATGAAGGGCATGTCGACCTCGGTGAGAGAACCTTACGAATACTTCGCCCGGCTCCTCAGGAATTCAATCGTCTTTTCCTCCCTCAGTCGGAGAGACAACCCGAGCCGCTCGTCGGCGCCCTTGAAGTACTTCTGCACCACGGCGACCGGCTGGCCCGCCTCGTTGGCGAGCTGCTCGATGCGGGCGTCCACGTCCGCGTCGGAAGCCTGGATGCCCTCCTTCTGAGCGATGGACTCGAAGAGCAGCGTGCCCTTCACTTCCTGGAGGGCCTTCTCGCGCATGTCCTCGCGCAGGCGGTTGAAGTCCAGGTTGAGCTGGCGGGGGTCCACGCCGGAGCGCTGGAGCTGCTGCAGCGCGCCGCGGAGCATGGAGTCCATGGCCCGCTCCACCATGGCACGGGGCACGTCGAAGGTGTTGCGCTCCAGCAGCGCCTGCACCAGCGCCTCGCGCTCCTCACCCTCCACCTGGGACTTGCGCGCCTTCTCCATGTCCTCGCGGAGCTTGGTGCGCAGCTCGTCCAGGGACTGGGCGATGCCCGACTGCTTGGCGAAGTCGTCGTTCAGCTCGGGGACGATTTCCTTCTGCACGCCCTTGAGCGTGAGGTGGAAGCGCGCCGTCTTCCCGCGCACCTCCTCCACCCGGTACTCCTGGGGGAAGGCGTAGTCGATGTCCTTGGACTCGCCGACCTTCACGCCCTCCAGGGCGGCAATCTTGGACTCCACCAGCTCACCGGGCTGCACCTGCACGGTGATGCCCTCCGCCTTGCTGCCGGTGAAGGGCTGGCCGTCCACGGTGGCGTCGAAGTCCACGGTGGCGTAGTCGCCGGAGGCGGCGGTGTCGCGGTCGGTGACGGGCTCCAGGCGGGCCATCGACTGGCGCATGCGCTCCAGCTGCTCGTTGACCTGCTCGTCGGTGACGGCGGTGTCGGACTTCGTCAGCGGCAGCTCGACGTAGTCCTTCGCCTCCACCTTGGGCTTCACTTCAACGCGAGCCTCGAAGGTGAACGGCGTGTTGGGCTTGAGGCCGGAGTTGGTCACCTGCGGCGTGGCGACGACCTCCACGTTGTGCTCGCGGATGGCCTCCACGTACGCGCTCTGCACCACGCGCTGGATGACCTCGTCCTCGACCTGGTCACGGAAGCGCTGCTCCAGGATGCGGCGAGGCACCTTGCCCTGACGGAACCCCGGCAGCCGCACCTGGCGGCCCAGGTTGGAGTACGCGCGGGAAAGCTCCTCCGCCACGCGGGCATTGTCGACCTCGATGGAGAGCTTCTTCTCAATGGGAGAGAGCTCTTCGACCTGGACCTTCATGCGGGCCTCGCTCGCCACCGCCGCTGACTGTCAGTCGTTTCGGGCGGTGCCGGAAAAGTGGGACGTGCGCCTTTAGGGGATAGGCACGAACGGGTCAACGCGAAATGGGCGAGGAGGGACTCGAACCCTCACACCTTGCGGTACCAGATCCTAAGTCTGGCGCGTCTACCAGTTTCGCCACCCGCCCAGGGCTGCCTCGTCGTGCGCTGCACCGTCTTACCGCGAAACGTCCACGGGACGGCAGAGGCCGGAAAAACAAAAGGCCCCTCCATTTCTGGAGGGGCCTTCACAGTGAGAGCGGAGGGAATCGAACCCACAACCTATGGATTAAGAGTCCATTGCTCTGCCAATTGAGCTACGCTCCCGGCACTGCCCCGGTCCGCCGCCTGCGCGGCGTCCAGGTGGCGGCGGTAACTACAGAACGCCGCGTGCTGTGTCAAAACGTTTTTTCGCCTCCCCTTCATTCTCGTCCGTGGCGATCGCTCCCGCCGGTGATTTCCGGAAGGTGATGCTGGTCCGCACGCCCTTCGAGCGGGCCTGACGCGCGACGCAGGCATGTGAAGCGAGCGCCCCGCTCCGATGTTCAACATGGCCGTAGCACGCTGTTCGTCCCAGCCTGGCGGGACGGCGAGCGTGTGATGGCTCGCGGTCAGTCAACTCAAGAGCACCGAGCACCCCGCGGCAACCATGCGGGCGGACGGAGGTCGTCCGCCCTTTTCGCGCAGGACGTAGCAGGAGAAGACAGAGATGGAAGCCAACCCCCAACAGAAGGCGGAAGGAACGGCGACCGGCCCGTCAGCCGGGTGGACGCGGGAGCGCGTGGAGCTCGTGAAGCGGACCATCTGCCCTCGCGGCATCAGCGAGGACGAGTTCGCCCTCTTCATCGAGCAGTGCAAGCGCAGTGGCCTGGACCCGCTCCTCAAGGAGGCCTTCTGCGTGGCGCGCCGTCAGAATGCCGGCAACCGCGAGCGGCCCAACTGGGTGACGAAGTACGAGTTCCAACCCTCCGAGGCCGGGATGCTCGCACGCGCCGAGCGCTTCCCCGACTTCAAGGGCATCCAGGCGAGCGCGGTGTTCGCCGAGGACGACATCGTGGTGGACCAGGGCCGGGGCGAGGTGGTGCACCGCTTCAACCCCGCCAAGCGCAAGGGCGCGCTGGTGGGCGCCTGGTCGCGCGTGGTGCGCGAGGACAAGCTGCCGGTGGTGGTGTGGTTGGACTTCAGCGGATACGTCCAGCAGACGCCGCTGTGGTCCAAGATTCCCACCACCATGATTGAGAAGTGCGCTCGCGTGGCCGCCCTGCGCAAGGCCTACCCGGAGGCGTTCGGCGGACTCTACGTGCGGGAGGAGATGCCCGCCGAGGACTACGAGTCACACTCGGAGGAGCACAGCAGCGGCCCCTACGAGGTGCTGGGCTCCAAGCCCGGTCCCCTCAAGGCGTCCTTCCCTCCGCTGGCGCCTCAGGACTCCCGTCCACAGCCGGCTGCCGCCGCGCAGTTGGACATCGACGTGCCCCTGCAGCCCAAGCGGCCGCGTGAGGCCACCATGGAGGCGGTGCCCACCGCGGCGGCGCCTCATCGGGAAACGGCTGTCCGGGAGCCTCAAGCCGCCCCGGAGCCCGCGCCGCGGCCCAAGCCGAGCGCCGTGGTGGTGGCCTTCGGTCCGCACAAGGGGAAGACGGCCTCAGAGCTGTCCGACGACGAGCTGAGCGAGTCCATCGACCTGGCCAACGAGAAGCTGATGGAGCAGCCCCGGGCGCGCTGGGCCAAGGCGATGCGGGAGAACCTGCTCGCGTTGGAGGCGGAGACGGAGCTGCGCTGCCGGGTGCCGGCCTCAAAGGGCGGCAACGGCGCGGCCCATGATGCGTGAGGCTGAGTCGGTAACCGTCAGGCTGTGAGGGGGCGCCCCCGCTGCGAAAGTGGCGGGGGCGTTCCTGCTTCAGCCTGCTGGAGGGTACGCGCTCGGAGGGACTTGAACCCCCAACCCCCGGGTTCGAAGCCCGGTGCTCTATCCAGTTGAGCTACGAACGCAGATTCGAGGGTGGAGAAGGGCGGCCAACCGGGATCGAACCGGTAACCTCCGGAGTCACAGTCCGGCGCTCTAACCAGTTGAGCTATGGCCGCCGTTACAGCGTTACCGCGAACGGCGTTTGAAGCGGCGGCTTCCCTACCGTGGAAACCGGGACCGTGACAAGGCCCAAATGTTACGACGCCCAACTCATCGGAATCTGACGCCTTTTCGTGAGCGTCTCCGCTACGGAGCCGCACTCGCGGCTGACGCCGGCTCCAGCGGAGGCGCCGGGGGCGGCAACTCGAACGCATCCAAATCAAGCCCCACCCTGGACGGGTCCTCACGGTCGACAACGACCATCACCCATGACGCGGGCTGGACTCGGGAAGACCATTGGTTGGGGATGTTCACGTCGATCTTCGTCGTGAAGGCGGCCTGCCGCGGCGGATGAACGCTCAGCGTCAGCTCGAAACAACTGCTGCGCTCGAAGCCAATGATGCACGAGCCCTTGGCGGCCCGCTCGACACGCGCCGGAGCAGGCGTGCCATCCGAGGCGCTCGCCGTGTTTCGACCGCCAAGGAACTCCCCCAAAAGGATGAGAAAGATGACGCCGGCGACCGCACCGACTCCCCAGAAACTCCCGCCCTTCTGAGATTTCCCCATGCTCGTAACCTATAGGGCCACCGGGCAAGTCACGCCGGGAATCGACACCGAAGCGTGGCCGGAGGGCCCGTGCCGAGGAGGTGCCGCCGCCCTTACGGGCGACGGCATTTCCTCAAAGCATTCAGGCGGATAAGTTGGCGCCCCAGGCAGGACTCGAACCTGCGACCCCCGACTTAGAAGACCAGCGCGCAACCCGGCACTATCCGGCGCAATTTCGTAACCGTTGGCAGTTCCTTGCACTGCTTCCCCCTTGTGGGACTCGTAAGTGGAGCGCTCAGCAGCGCTTTGCAGCTTTTCGCTGCCGCTGACCGGAAACCGACCGGAAGAGGACTCGGGGCCGACGGAGGCCCCGACGAACGCTTCATCGACTCGGTTCGTTAGGTGTTCGAGGCGCTTCGCCGCGTAGTAGCGCCGCGTGGTCCGGTCGCTCGCGTGGCCGCCCAGGTCCTGCGATACCTTGAGGTCGCCGGTCTGCTCGACGACATGCGTCAAGTAGGAAGACCTGAGGTCCTTGAACAGATGAAGTGATGCGACGGGCTCAACGGCCAACGGGGCCCTACATCGAGGGCATGCCCGCGATGCACGCTCCTGGTGTTGCTCCCAGTGGCCACACCCACTGGTCGGCTGCGAGGGCGCCCCCCACCGCTCCCCCCGGACAATCATGCCCACGGTTCGAGGTGACACCATGAACCGCCGGGCCAAGTCGGCCTGGGTCGTCCCCTTGGCGAACAGCCCCCTCAACTCCGTGACCTGCGCGACCGTCAGCTTCGCGCGGCCATTTCGCTCGCCCGGAGCACGGACCTGAGGAGCAACGCACGTGTAGCGGTAGCCGTCGATGATGCCCGCCCGAATCAGAGCGGTCCTGAATCGGCTGTTGATGCGATAGTCCGGACTGAGGCGCTTCCCCGCCTTGTTGGGGAACACCCATTCGCTGCGCGCCTCAGCTTGGCGGCGCTCCAGAATGGGGACCAGCGGCAGCGGGATGGGCACCTCGCGGATGCGCTTCGTCTTCGTCCGCTTCCGGCGGCCACTCCGCCTGACGACGATGTAGCGGTCCTGAAGTCGAACGTTCTCCCAGCGCAGGGCGATGATTTCCCCGCGCCGCATGCCGGTGAAAATCCCCACGTAGATGAAGTCCGCGATATCGACCGTGGTGGCGTGCTGGGCGACCCGAATTGCCTCCGCCAGGTCAAGGACGCGGGGCTCAGGCTCGTCCAGGTCAGGGTTCCACGAGAGTGCGGCCGGGTTCTCGCCCACGTAGATGTGGGCCTCCTTTGTCGCCCAGGCGAAGAAGGCATGAAGATGCGCGCGCAGGTGCCGCACCGTCTGCGGACCGAGTCCTTCGCCCTTCGCGCCAGGTCCCCTGCGAACCTCGTCTTCGTCCTCGTCGTCTTCGTCCTCGTCGCGGAGCTTTGAGCGCAACAGGGCGCTGATGTCCTCCGGGCGGATCTTCCGAAGGCGCAAGCTGCCGAGCTCGGGCAGGATGTGGTTCCGCCACCGGCCGTCAGTGGTGGTCGGGTCGGCCAGCCGCATCACGAGTGGCCGGTACTGCTCAGTGTACACCACCGCCAGCGTCACATCGGCCGGAGCAACCTCAAGCCCCTCGCGTTGCCGCCACGCCTCTCGCTCCTTGCCTTGAGCGAAAACGAGCGCTTCGGACTTGGTCCGGGCCGCGGTCACCTTCTCGCGAGGGTGCCCGTCCTCGTACACCCATGTGGCGTACCACTTCTTTCCAATCTTCCGGACGTGCGCCATGTGGTCACCTCCGGGAGCTGCGCGTCGGCGCAACTGTCGCGGGGCGCTGGCTAGCGGGCTCCTTGCCATTCACCCACGCCATGACCTGGGCCGGGACGAACGTCAGGCCCCCGGTCCGCTTCGAGTGCGGCAGCGAGCCTTCCGCAGCGCGCTTGTAGACCCATGACTCGCTGCGCCCCAACGCCAGGGCAACGTGCTGCACCAGCCACAGGTCCGCTGGAAGCGTCGAAATCGGCACGGGTTGGCGGCGCTCGAACTTCTTGCGGCTAGCGGCAGCGTCCGCCGCCACGTGAGCCCCCTCAGTACGACCATCACAGGTGTCACAGCTATTCATCGGCTCCCCCACTCGGGCACGACACTGAACAAAGATTAGGTTTGGACTCTGACCTGCAACGTCGCGGGTTGGCAGAGCGCCCGAGATAGTCCCCGTCGGCAGAGCCGACAGCGACTTAGGCGCTCACGAAGCAATCAGCAGGCCAGCTGCGGAGGCCCGGTTCGCTGCCACTCGGCGGCACATCCGTGCGGCGGCAGGGGCGAACATCCGCCTGTCGACCCACAAGGCAGGAGCGGCCACGGTGATGCAACCCATGGACGGTGGGTCCAGTGAATGAGAGGGGCTGCCGAATGTGACGCGCGCCGTCGCGCAGTGAGTGCGCAAGGCAACTGCGACGCATCGAGGCTCAACGTTCCCACGGCGCCTCCAAAGACAGGCCTCGAAGGTGGCTAGAGGACACCTTCGAGAACCCGCGGACACACCCGCAACAGCGCGTGCTGAGCGGGGCCCTAACGACGACGCAAGCACGAGCCCGCGCGCCGTATCTTGGTAGATGCCTTTGGTAACCCACTGCCTCTAGCTCAGCGGGGACTTCGTGACCTTCGACTTAATCACTAGCAACAGTGCACTGGAACTTCAAGTACGTCCCTACTGGGAGATGGACGGCTGCCGTGGGGCCTCGGTTCCGTCGTCGCGAACCATGATGGGCGCATAGCAGGTGTCGCGGTGCTCGAAGTAGTCATCACCACATGGAGGAGCCTCCTTCACCGCGACCCAGCACCCGCCGATGATTTCGGTCTGCCGGGTCTTGCAGGGCGGAAGCTTCTGTCCCTTGAACGGCCTCCTGGGCATGTCCAACGCAATGCCCGGGGGCATCTCAAACAAGGGCACCGGCGGCGCGACGTCGTCGCCAACCGCATCGAGGCCGATGCCGCTGGTTAGGACGGTCTGTCCAGGTGGAAGCGCGGAGGTGCTCACCTCCAGCCGGTGAGGAATGGCGTCTTGCGGCTCGACACGCTGGCCCACGATCGACACGAACAAGCCCACCCCTAGACCGGCCATCACCGCGTTCTTCCACTGGGCAGCTATGGCGGTCCCCAAGCGGGGGGCATGGCGAGCAGCGAATCGGCGCGCGCGCTCCCACACTGGAAGGGCGGAGGAGAGCAGATGCTCATGGACCTCCGGGCGAGCCCAGTTCCTCGTCAGCATCTTCGGGAGGTCATCGGCCATCGATTGCAGCTCCGCATCCACGCGTAGTGGAGAGACCGCACGGTCGGCGCGAACAGTCACAGCGCGGTACGGAGGTGACTCGGACACCTCGTGCACCACCGTCAACGAGGTGGACGGGTACTGCCCCATCACCTCGATATCGGTCGTGTCCTTGAGTTGCTCCTCCGGAATCGACGGCCGCGCCAATAGGACAGGCGCGCCGCCACGAAGCCTCCGCGCTAGGTAAATGTCGCCGTCGGGCGTCCCTCGCTCAATGCAGCGCCACAGCTTGAACGGGCCATGACGGTCGGTTTGTCGCGTTGCAGGCGCCGCCTTTCCCTCGGGCTGCCCCTTGCCTCGCGCTCCGTTCGACGTACCACCAGTTCGCGTATTCATTGGTGCTCGAGTCCCTCATCGCCCCGGCCTAGCCGCGGCACAGGCTGGCAGACAGGAAGTCAACTGCTCGCTGGCGTCACTTCTGTGAGCCGAACTCCGCCACGGTCGCCTGCAGGGCCGCATGAAGCAGTTCAGCGACGACGGCTCCCTCCCCCACCCCGGCGACTTTCGCCCGCTTCTCAATCTCGGCCCAATCCTGGACAGGCAGATTCAGCAGCAAGTCTCGGAATAGCCGCACGGACCTGTGGATGGTGGCGGACTTCTCCCCGCCCGCCCTCATGACCTCGTCGAGGTAGTCACCCACATCCTTCGGGACCTTGAGGGAGATGGGCTTCGCCCCCGAAGAGCCTTTGGTAGCTGCATCCGACATTTCCACCCACCTTGGCAGTCAGTGTGGGACTGCCCGTCCTACTTACACGGCAATACCCGGTATATCCAACGACTATTCGATGTAATACCCCAGCAATACTTCGTCAATACTTGGTATTGACATCGACAATACTCAAGCAATACTGTGCCTCATGTCGGCGGCGGGGATGGGCCCGCGGCCGGCGAACAGGGGGCAGTCATGGTGACGTTCCGGGTTGTGCTGATGGATGAAGCGAAGCCGGTGGTGCTGTGCAGGGACCACCTCCGCCGCAAGCTGGAGATGATGGCGTCGGCTGAGCGGGTCACTGAGGTGTGCGCTCCGTGTAAGGAGGCTCGGGACCGCCGGGTCGCACAGCTCCGCAGTGGCGACCTGCTCGGGCTCGCGCTGCGCGGCGAGTTGGAGCAGGCCCGCGACGAGGCCGCCGGAGCCGACGCCGCCTGATACCCCCGCCCCGCGCACACCGCGCGGGGCCGCATCCCCGCCGGAGTTCCTCCGGCGCGTCTTCCACCCAACCACGCAGCCGCATGACGACGGGCACCGCCCGCGCTGGCGGAGCCTTGCCAGACGTCACCAGAGGGGCCACACCATGAACACCCAGCCCGACTACAACACGCTGCTGGCCGTCCTCCGCGAGCTGACGGAGGCCTCGGGGGCTACCCCGTCGAACGTGCGGACGGCGGCAGGACTCCGCGCCCAGCGCGCCCACGACAACGCCCAGGACCTGCTGGCGACCTGCGGGCCCGTGGCGCCGCTCAGGGAAGGGGTCCTGGACGCCGCCCGCCACTACGTCACGCTGCGGCGGCGGCTTGAGGCGCCGGGCCACAACCGGGAC
>JBKGHI010000191.1:0-17163 GCA_046520405.1 Myxococcus sp. 1LA | reverse complement strand
CCCCCCGCGCTCCGGGCGCGGTGATGCGGGCGGACGCGCCACCGCCAGCGGCCCAGCCTTCTTCGGGAGGTCTGCCCGGGGCGTTGAGCGGCGGGCGGCCCACGCTGGACGAGATTCGCCGTGAGCTGGGCGACTGTCAGCGCTGCAAGCTGTGCTCGACGCGGAAGAATCTCGTGTTCGGTTCGGGCAACCCCCGCGCGGAGCTGGTGTTCGTGGGCGAGGGCCCGGGAGAGAACGAGGACCTGCAGGGCGTGCCCTTCGTGGGCGCCGCGGGTGATCTGCTGACGAAGATGATTGGCGCGATGGGCTACCGCCGCGACGACGTCTACATCTGCAACGTCGTGAAGTGCCGGCCGCCGGGCAACCGCAATCCGGAGCCGGAGGAGATTGCCTCCTGTGAGCCCTTCCTGCGCGCGCAGTTGGCGGCCATCCAGCCGAAGGTCGTGGTGGCCCTGGGCAAGTTCGCGGCGCAGACGCTGCTTCGGGACGGCACGCCCATCACCCGCCTGCGTGGCAACTGGCGCACCTATGAGGGCATCCAGCTGATGCCCACCTTCCACCCGGCGTACCTCCTGCGCAGCCCGGCGGAGAAGCGCAAGGCCTGGGAGGACCTCCAGGCGGTGATGAAGGTGCTGGGGAAGCAACCCGGTTCGCGCGCGTAGCCGCGGGCCCGATGAAGGGAATGCACGGATGAATGGATTGCTGGAGTCGAGTGAGCTGCTGTCGCCCGCGCTGGAGTCGAACCCGCTGGGGGACCCGGCTCGCCGCAAGCTCACCGTGTACCTGCCGCCGGGCTATGGCGCGAGCGACCGGCGCTACCCCGTCGTCTACTTCCTGCATGCCTTCGGCAACAGCGGCGGCTCGTGGACGAACGCCTCGGGCTTCGCGCCCACCGTCCCGGAGCGTCTGGACGCGCTCATCGAGTCCGGCGCGATTCCGCCCGTCATCGGCGTCTTCCCGGATGCCTGGACGTCGCTGGGCGGCAGCCAGTGGGTGAACAGCGATGCCATTGGCCGCTACCGCGACTACCTGACCAAGGACGTGGTGGGCTACGTGGACCGCACCTACCGCACCCTGCCGAAGGCGGCCGCGCGGGCGGTGGTGGGGCACAGCTCCGGCGGGTACGGGGCGCTGGTGATGGGGCGCTACCACGCGGACCTGTTCGGGCACATTGGCGCGCACGCCGCGGATTCCTACTTCGAATACTGCTACCTGCCGGACCTGCCGAAGGCGGCGGCGGCGCTGCTGAAGGCGGGCGGCGTGGAGGCGTGGCACGCCGAGTTCCGGACGCGCATCCGTGAGACGAAGATGCGCGGCGACGACTTCCCGGTGGTGAACGTCCTGGCGATGGCCGCCGCGTACTCGCCGAAGAAGGGTGAGCCACTCAACGTGGAGCTGCCCTTCGACGCGAACACGGGCCGGCTGCGGTTGGACGTGTGGAACCGGTGGCTGGTGCACGACCCGGTGCGCTTCGTGCCCAAGTTCATGGACGCGTTCCGGAAGCTGAAGACGGTGTACCTGGATTGCGGCACGCGCGACGAGTTCAACATCCGCTGGGGCACGCGGATGCTCGCGGAGGAGTTCGAGAAGGCGGGCGTGGAGCGCGTCCACGAGGAGTTCGAGGACGGCCACTCCGGCGTGTCGTACCGCTTCGCGCGCTCGCTGTCCGTGCTGGTGCCGAACCTGGCGCAGGACTGACGCACGAGGCCAGAGCCCGCCGCGTGGTGGACGGGATGCCCGCTGGGGGACGTCCCGGCCCATCGCGCGTGACGTGGCGCTGGCCTTTTCCCCGCCCGAGCGGGTAGACGCCTCCCTGGGTGCGCCTCGCCGTGGTGCGGCGGGGCGCCCGACAACCTTCAGGGAGACGGGAACATGAGCATCGACCTCTACGGACTGTCCCGCGTCGTGGGCGAGAAGGGCGTGTTGCCCCAGCGCGCGAAGCAGTTGGACGCCACGCTGCCGTGCCGCGAGTCCGAGCTGCTCATCGACGTGGAGAGCCTCAACATCGACGCCGCGTCCTTCAAGCAGATCAAGGGCGAGGTGGGGGGCGACGCGAAGCGCATTGGCGAGCGCATCCAGGAAATCGTCCGCGACCGGGGGAAGATGCAGAACCCCGTGACGGGCTCGGGCGGCATGCTGATTGGCCGCGTGAAGGAGCTGGGCGCGAAGCACCCCGCGCGCGAGCTGCTCAAGGTGGGCGACCGCATCGCCACGCTGGTGAGCCTGACGCTGACGCCCCTGGTCATCGAGGAAGTCAAAGCGGTGCACGTGGACATCGACCGCGTGGACATCCGCGGGCACGCGCTGCTGTTCGCCAGCGGTATCTACGCGAAGCTGCCCACGGACATGCCGGACACGCTGGCGCTCGCGGCGCTGGACGTCTGTGGCGCCCCCGCGCTGGTGGCCCGGCACGTGCGGCCGGGCATGACGGTGGCGGTGCTGGGCGCGGGGAAGAGCGGGGCGCTGTGTCTGGCGCAGGCGCGCCGCAACCTGGAGAGCCGGGGCAAGCTGCTGGCGCTCGACGTGTCCCAGGGCGCGCTGGACCTGCTGTCCGGCATTGGCCTGTGTGACGTGGCGCTGAAGGTGGACGCCACGCAGGGCGTGGACGTCATGGAGGCGGTGAGCCGGGCCACGGACGGTCAGCTCTGCGACCTGGTGGTCAACTGCGCCAGCGTGGGCAACACGGAGATGGCCACCATCCTGTCGGTGAAGGACGGCGGCACGGCCATCTTCTTCTCCATGGCCACCAGCTTCACGGCGGCCGCGCTGGGCGCCGAGGGCGTGGGCAAGGACGTCACCATGGTGGTGGGCAACGGCTACGTGCCCGGCCACGCCACGTTGACGCTGGACCTGCTGCGCACCGAGCCGGCGCTGCTCCAGCTCTTCGGCACGCGGTACGTGTAGCGAAGCGGGCGCCCCTCGGGGGCAGGCCGTCGGGCCCGGTGCCCGGCGGCAGCTCCTTCGGGCGCGGGCCGGGCCACAGCCCTCACGTCACCGAGAGAAGGCGGAGGTCTCACCGCCCGCGTAGAGGCGGAGGCCTCTCGGCGCGGAGGCGGAAGTCCCCCCGTGCGGAGGCGGAGGTCTCACCGCGCGGAGGCGGAGGGCTCCGGAGCGGCGGGCGCCTGGGGCACGGGCGCGCTGGGCTCCTGCGTGCGCGCCCAGTCCTGGGCGCTGCGGCCGCTGCCATCGCGCACTTCAGGGGAGGCGCCCTGCCGCCGGAGCTGGTCCACCACCTCCTTGCGGCCGAAAAGGGATGCGAACATCAGCGCCGTCTGGCCAAAGCGGTTGCTCTGGTCCACCGCGCAGGGCTGCTGGTTGAGCAGCCCGACGATGTCCGCATAGCCCTTGAAGGCCGCGCCCATGAGCGCGGTGTTGCCGTTGTTGTCACCGGCGCAGGCATCCGCGCCCACGGCGAGCAGGGCGCGCACCGTGTCCGAATGCCCGTGGTACGCGGCGAGGATGAGCGGCGAGAAGCCGCGAGCGTCCCTTGCCTCCACGGGCGTGCCCGCCTGGACGAGCCCGGTGACGATGTCCGTCTCCCCGGCGCGCGCGGCGGCCAGCAGGTAGCGCTCCGCCTCGCTCGTGGCCAGCAGGCGCCCCTGTGGGGCGGGCGTGGCGCGCAGGGACATCCACGCGGCCGTCAACACCCCGGCACCCAGCATCAGCAGGCCCAGCGTTCCCAGCAGCAGTTTGCGAATCATGACGGACTCCAGAAGTGAGGGGCCTGCTCCCGCTGAGGGAAGGCCGGGACGCGACGGGCGGCGAGAGGGGGGGACTGTCGCCGGGCGCCACCACATCCCGGCCTTCTCCCAGGGGGAGTGGCGGGAAGGACGGGCCCTGGCGGAGACAGACGTGCCAGGGCCCTGCGTGGAACGAATCAGCGGGCGGCGAGCGGGGCCACGGCGGCCTTGGCGTCGTCCACCTTCACGTTGACGGCCTTGGCCAGGCGGGTGCCGTACTCCGGGTTGGCCATGAAGAAGTGGCCCACCATGCGCGCCTTCACCTTGGCGTCACGCACCTGGTTCAGGTCCGCGGCCAGGTTCTTGATGAGGCGCTCCTTCCCGCCCGCGTCGAGCGCCAGGTAGAAGGCGCCGGCCTGCGCGAAGTTGTCCGTCTTCTCGATGCCGCGCTGCTGCGTGGTGCCGCTGAGCGGCGCGTTGGAGAAGAGGTGCTGCGGCGCGTCCTGCGTCTCACGCGTGACGCTGGGCTCGTAATTCACGTCCGACTTCGTGTTGGCGGAGTTCATGCTGCCGGCCTGGCTGTTGTTGTTCACCGTCGCGCGGGCCTTGTTGATGGGCAGCGACTGGTAGTTGGCGCCAATGCGGTAGCGCTGGGTGTCCGCGTAGGAGAAGAGGCGGCCCTGCAGGAGCCGGTCCTCGGAGGGCTCGATGCCCGGCGGCTGCACTCCGGGGGAGAAGGCGGCCTGCTCGGTCTCCTCGAAGAAGTTGTCCGGCATCTTGTTGAGCGTGAACTTGCCCAGCTTGATGGAGGGCACCTGCGCCTCGGGCCAGATCTTCGTCGCGTCGAGCGGGTCGAAGCTGAACTTGTCCAGGTCCTTCGGATCTAGCACCTGCACGCTCAGCTCCCACGAGGGCAGCGCCTTGCCCGCGCCAATGGTGGCGTACAGGTCCGTGGTGGCGTGCTGGTGGTCCTCGGACACCACGCGCGCGGCGTCCTCGGCGGTGAGGCTCTTCACGCCCTGCTGCGAGGCCCAGTTGAACTTCACGTACTTGTACTCACCCTTCGCGTTGACGAACTTGAAGGAGTGCACGCCGTGCCCGTTCATCTGGCGGTAGTTCGCCGGGATGCCGATGTCCGAGTACAACTGCGTGAGCATGTGCGTCGACTCGGGCTGGTGCGAGAAGAAGTCGAAGAAGCGGCCCGGGTCCTGCTTGTTCGTGACGGGCGACGGCTTCAGCGAGTGCACCATGTCCGGGAACTTGATGGCGTCACGGATGAAGAAGACGGGCAGGTTGTTGCCCACCAGGTCCCAGTTGCCCTCGTCCGTGTAGAACTTGAGCGCGAAGCCGCGCGGGTCCCGCAGCGTCTCCGGCGAGCCGGACGGATGGATGACCGTGGAGAAGCGCACGAACATCGGCGTCTTCTTGCCCTTGGCGGAGAAGATGGACGCGCGCGTCAGCTTGGAGAAGTCGCCGTAGCTTTCAAACGTTCCGTAAGCGCCGGTGCCGCGCGCGTGGACCACGCGCTCCGGAATCCGCTCCCGGTCAAAGCGGGCCAGCTTTTCAATGAGGTGGAAGTCCTCCAGGAGGATGCCGCCACGGGGGCCCGCCGTCTTGGAGTTCTGGTTGTTCCCACGGGGGAACCGGTGTCGGTCGTGAGGGGAGGGGGCGTCGCGGCAACGGCGGCCGGTCCGCCAACGAGAAGGGCCGTCAGAAGCAGGGAGCGAGTGTGCAAGGGGGTTCTCCTTGTCGCAGGGGGGTGAAGCGGTCCCTGCCAAAGCACACCCCATGCCGACTCTTGGTTCCCAATCATTTCAGCGGTTTTGCCGCAGTGTTCAGCACCTTCCACCGAAAGGTCGGTGTCGATACCGTCCTTTCGGTGGGTGAAAACACCGGCCCGTCGGTGCTGTCAGCCTGGAACCGATAATGCGGTGCGGCAACGTCACACACGTGCGCATCGGCGCTACCGGCTGTCGTTCGGGCGGGTAAGGTGCGCCCATGCCAGGCCCGTTCATTGAAGACGCGCGGATTGAGCATGCGCGCAAGCTGGCGGACGAAATCGTCAACCCGATCTTCGACCTCATCCGCCGTAACACCACTGTATCGACCGAGCGCACCGTGTTGCGCTTCTTCGGCCTCTCTGGCGCCGGCGCGCGGGGCGTGCCGCTCGCCAACCTGATGGTCGACAAGCTGAAGGCCGCCGGGGTGCTCAACAAGGGCGCCGCCTACTGGTACGGCCGGGCGCTGCAACTGGGGGCGAAGAGTCCGCTGGAGGCCGTGGAGCGGCTGACGGCGCTCCCCACCGAGAAGCTGGCCCCACTGTCCCCCGAGCAGGAGCACAACCTTCGCGAGGAAGTGCGCGCCGAGGCCCGCGCCGCGATGGATGACCTGAAGGCCCGCATCGCGCAGCGAGAAGCGCTCCAGAAACAGTTCCCCATGCCCCCGGCGCCGCACAAGTACGTCATCGTGGCCACGGGCAACATCTACGACGACGTGGATCAGGCGCGCGCAGCGGCCCAGGCGGGCGCGGACGTCATCGCCGTCATCCGGTCCACGGCACAGTCGCTGCTGGACTACGTGCCCCACGGCGCAACGACGGAGGGCTACGGCGGCACCTACGCCACCCAGGAGAACTTCCGCATCATGCGCGAGGCCCTGGATGACGAGAGCCGCAAGCTCAAGCGCTACATCCAGCTCACCAACTACTCGTCCGGCCTCTGCATGTCGGAGATCGCCTTTTGCGCGGCCTACGAGAAGCTGGACATGCTGCTCAACGACGCGATGTACGGAATCCTCTTCCGTGACATCAACATGCGGCGCACCTTCATCGACCAGTACTTCAGCCGCCGCATCTGCGCCCTGGCCGGCATCATCATCAACACCGGCGAGGACAACTACATCACCACCGCGGACGCGTACGACGCGGCCCACACCGTCATCGCCAGCCAGTTCATCAACGAGTGCTTCGCCAAGCGCGCGGGCCTCAAGGACTGGCAGTTGGGCATTGGCCACGCGTACGAAATCGACCCGTACCGCGAGGACACGCTGCTGCTGGAGCTGTCCCAGGCCATGCTGGTGCGCCGCTGCTTCCCGGACGCGCCGCTGAAGTACATGCCGCCCACCAAGCACAAGGAGACGGACATCTTCTTCAGCCACGCGTACGACGTGATGGCGAACCTGGTGGCCATGTGGACGCGGCAGGGCATCCAACTGCTGGGCATGATGACCGAGGCCATGCACACGCCGCTGCTGGCGGACCGCTACGTGGCGCTCAAGTCCGCAGCCTACATCCACCGCGCGGCGCGGGGCATCGACGAGGAGTTCACCGTCCGCGAGGACGGGAAGATCGCCAACCGCGCGCGCGAGGTGTTCGCCCGGGCGGAGCAACTCCTCCAGGAGTGCCGCGACGAGGGCATGGTGACCGCCATCGGCCGTGGCCACTTCGGTGACGTGAAGCGCGAGGAGACCGGCGGCAAGGGCCTCGACGGCGTGCTGGAGAAGGCGCCGGACTATTTCAACCCGTTCCTGGACCTCCTGGAGGCGCAGTGATGCTCGGTTCAATCCTTGCCATGGTTCTCTCCGCGGGTGACTCCGCGGACGCGCTGGCGCAGGTCCAGGTGAAGAACGTCTCCGTCCACGTGCCCGCTTCGTGGAACCGCACGGAAGAGGAGGGGACCCAGAAGTTCATGGCCCCCAGCGGGGACGCGTACTTCCTGGTGGACGTGGGCGCCGTGCAGACGGCGGGCATGAAGGCCCAGACGTGCGTGGACAAGATTGTCGCGTCCATTGGCGGCGGGGGCTGGGAGCGTCTGAAGGTGGGCGCCCACCCGGCGGCGAAGCGTCAGGAGACGGACGTGGCGCCGGACGGCAGTGGCGCGGTGGATTCCGTGACGTATGTGGGCTGCGACGGGAAGACGACGTGGTCCGTCGTCTTCTACCTGGAGCAGACGAAGAAGGAGCGGTTCGCGCCGCTGGCCCAGAAGGTGGGCACCAGCATCAAGATTCAGCGGGCCGGGGGGAAGTGAGCCGATGGTGAAGCCGAGCAAGCAGATCATCCGTCCCTACGGCGACCGGCGGGACGACGGCGTGGTGCAGTTGTCGTTCACCCTGCCGGTGCCGCTGTCCGAGAAGGCCAAGGAGGCCGCCGCCGTCTTCACGAAGAAGATGGGCTTCACCGACGTGAAGGTGGCCGCCGCCGAGCGCGCCGCGGACACCTATACCTTCTTCATCGTCTACGCCCGGTCCGCCGTCACGCTGGACTACGCCGAAATCGACGTGCCCGAAGTCGTCGTGAAGAAGATGTCCTTCGACGACCTCAACGCCTTCATCAAGGAGAAGGTGAAGCGGCGCATCGTGGTGTTCGGCGCCTGCACCGGCACGGACACGCACACGGTGGGCATCGACGCCATCCTGAACATGAAGGGCTACGCGGGCGACTACGGCCTGGAGCGCTACCCTGGGTTCGAGGCCTTCAACCTGGGCAGCCAGGTGCCGAACGAGGACCTCATCAAGAAGGCCATGGCGCGCAACGCGGACGCCATCCTGGTCAGCCAGGTCGTCACCCAGCGCGACGTGCACAAGGACAACTCGCGGCACTTCATCGACGCGGCGAAGGCCGCCGGCATCCACGGGAAGGTCCAGTTGCTGCTGGGCGGGCCCCGCGTGGACCACAAGCTGGCGCTGGAGCTGGGCTTCGACGCTGGCTTCGGGCCCGGCACCAAGCCGTCCGACGTGGCCAACTACATCGTCCACGCGCTCCTCAAGAAGGAAGGCAAGGAGCCGCAGGACGCGCACTACCAGGGAGAGCCTCAGTGAGCACGGGAACCAAGGCGGTCATCCGGCTGCGCATGAGCAGCCACGACGCGCACTACGGCGGCAACCTGGTGGACGGCGCGCGCATGCTGGGCCTCTTCGGCGACGTGGCCACGGAGCTGTGCATCCGCAGCGACGGCGACGAGGGCCTGTTCCGCGCCTACGACTCGGTGGAGTTCCTGGCCCCGGTGTACGCGGGGGACTTCATCGAGGCGGAGGGTGAAATCGTCAGCGCGGGCAACACGTCGCGGAAGATGCGCTTCGAGGCGCGCAAGGTCATCAAGCCGCGGCCGGACGTGAATGACTCTGCGGCGGACGTCCTGGCGGAGCCGGTGGTGGTGTGCCGGGCCACGGGGACCTGCGTGGTGCCCAAGGACAAGCAGCGGGGGCAGAAATGAGCACGCCCATGGTCATCACCGCGGCCATGGTTGGCGCGGAGACGACGCGCGAGCAGACGCCGCATCTGCCCATCACCGCGGAGGAGATTGCCGAGGATGCCGTGCGCTGCCGCGAGGCGGGCGCGGCGATGGTGCACCTGCACGTGCGCACGGCGGACGGCAAGCCGTCCCAGGACGCGGAGCTGTTCCGCGCGGCCATCCGCGCCATCCGCAAGCGCACGGACGTGCTCATCCAGACGTCCACGGGCGGCGCGGTGGGCATGACGGTGGACCAGCGCTGTGGACCGCTGACGCTCACCGGTGAGGACCGGCCGGACATGGCCACCTTGACGACGGGCACGGTGAACTTCGGCGAGGAGGTCTTCTGGAATCCCCGGCCGCTGGTGCGGGATATCGCGAAGCGCATCCGCGCCGCCGGCTTGCGGCCGGAACTGGAGTGCTTCGACGTGGGCATGATTGATGAGGCCCGCTACCTGGCGAAGGAAGGGCTGGTGGACCTGCCGGCGCACTTCGACTTCGTGCTCGGGGTGCCGGGCACCTTGCAGCCGCGCCCAGAGGTGCTGGACTTCATGATCGCCTCGCTGTCGGAGGGCTCCACCTGGACGGTGGCGGGCGTGGGGCGGCACCAGCTGGCCTACGTGGACGAGGCGGCGAAGCGGGGCGGCAACGCGCGCGTGGGCCTGGAGGACAACATCTACGTGTCCAAGGGCGTGCTCGCGAAGGGCAACTGGGAGCTCGTCGCCGAGGCGGCGAAGCGCGCGCGGGCTCACGGCCGCGAGCTGGCCACACCGGAGCAGGCTCGCAAGCTGCTGCGGTTGTCGTAGCAGCCCGGAGTGCTTTCGAAGCGGCCGCCGCCCGAATCCTGTCGGGCGGCGCCCGTTGCCCGATTTTCGGCCAAAGGCGGGCTCCTTTAGTATTCGGCGGCAATGGAAACTTCGCCTACGCCGCCCGCGCAGCCGTCACAGGTCAAGAAGCTCTTCATCGGCCTTGCCGCCATCGCGGGCCTGGCTCTCGTCGCGGGGGGAGCGGTGGCGGTGGCGGCGGGAACTGTGCCCATGGGCTGGATGCGGACCACGGACGTGGGACAGCTTCCGGAGTTGGCCGCCGTCCAGGCGCAGTTGTCGTCCCTGGACGCGTGCGAGATGCAGTACGGGAGCCGAAGGCGTGCGAACGGGGTGGGCTCGACGGGCTCCAAGGACATGATTCGGGTCGAGCCCTGCGGGACTTCCTCTGCCTATGGAATCTCCGTCTGGGTACCGCTGGAGCTTCAGGTGAGCGGTGTCGCCTTCAACATGAAGCGGGGCTCGGTGAAAGCGCCCTGGAAGATCCTGATCGAGAAGGAGCAGACCGCGTTCCCGGCGCTCAAGCAGTCGCTCGAACAGCTCACGCCCCTGCTCCTCACGCAGTATCCGATTGAGCGTCAGCGTGACACGGACGAACGGGCGCAGTCGGCGCGCGACTGGGCGGCGCACAAGGATGCGGAGCGCGCTCGCAAGGAAGCGGCGAAGAATTCTTATCCGGAGTGAAAAACGGGCCTCTGCTGTGTGTCGACTGTTTGCGGATTTTCGGTGTGTGCTCGCCCCATTTAATCTCCTGCCGCAATGAATTCTTCATCCACGCAGCCGGCGCGGAAGTCCGGCAACACCACCGTCATCACCATGGCCGCGGCCGTGGTGATGGTCGGCGTCTTGGGCGCCGGGGCGATGCTGCTCGGGGGCAGCGGGTCGTTCGTCGGGAGCGGCGGCCGCTTGAATGCCGATGTCGGAGGCAATCAGGAACTGGCCCCGTTCCAGGCGCAGTTGCAGTCGCTGAATGCCTGCAACATTGAATACGGCGCGCGGCGAGGCGTGCTGAAGCACCGCTGGTTGGGCTCCTTCAATTACGTCTCCGTCTCGCCCTGCGACGGGCCGTCGGCATCCTCTGTTGTCATCTCCGTTCCGGAGGAGTTGCAGTTGCGCCAAGTCGCCTTCGACATGAAGCGGAGCTCCAGGTCCGCGGCTTGGAAGCTCCTGGTCGACAAGGAGGAGACCTCGTTCCCGGATCTCAAGCAGTCGCTCCAACAGCTCGCGCCCCTCATCGTGGAGAAGTATCCCGAGGCGCTCGCCGGGGCGGTCCAGCGCCGGGCGGACAGCGAGCGCGAGTCGCAGGAGCGCAAGGACGCCGAGCGTGCTCGCAAGGAAGCGGCGAAGAACTCCTATACCGAGTGAGTCACTTGCCATGAAGACACTGCCTACGCAGCCGGCGCGGAAGTCCGGCAAGAGCACACTCCTCATCTTCGCCGCGGTCGCGATGGTGGGCGGTGTGGCCGCGGCGACGTTCCTGCTGAACCGGAAGCCGACCGACATCGGGATGATCGGCAAGACCGACGTCGGGGGACTGCAGGCGTTGGCCGGCATTCAGGCGCAACTGCGTCCCCTGCGGGCATGTGACGTTCAGTACGGGGAGCGGGGAAGGCGAGGGACGGTGGGGTCGCACACGTCCGTATGGGTCAGCGCGTGTGAGAATGACCGCTTCGCGGGAGTCCACATCCCAGTCCCCACCGAGCGGCAGGTGGAGCGAGTCGCCTTCAATCTGGAGCGAGCCTCCGTCTCCGAGCCCTGGAAGATCCTGGTCGAAAAGGATCAGGTGCCATTTCCGGAGCTCGAGCGGGCGCTCAATCAGCTCTCGCCCCTCCTCGTAGAGGAGGTTCCCTCGAAGCTGGCCCAAGCCATCAAGGAGAAGCTCGCGGCTGACCGCGCGTTTCAGGAGCGCCAGGCCGCGGAGCCTGCTCGCAGGAAAGCGGCGCAAGACTCGTATCCGGAATAAGGCATCCAGCCCTCGCGCCTGCCCGGCCTCGGATGCTTTCCGCTGGCCTTGGGGCATGGGGCGGGCTCTTGTCAGGAGCCGGGGCCTTTTCTCGTCGTGAGCCGCCGGACGCCACCGGTGTGCCCGGGACTCCGCGAAAGCGGCCCCGTGAATGCACGACCGAGGAGAACACCCGGATGGACACGGAGCTGCAGGGCAGAGGCGTCCTGGTCACGGGCGGCGCTGGAGGCATCGGCACCGCCCTGGTCCACACCTTCGCGGAAGAAGGCGCGAAGGTCGCGGTGCACTACCACTCCAGTACCGAGAAGGCCCAGGCGCTGGCGCGCGAGGTCGGCGGCGCCGCGGTGCGCGCGGACCTGACGGTGGAGGCCGACGTGGACGCGCTCGTCCCCGCCGCGGTGGCCGCGCTGGGACGGCTGGATGTGCTGGTGTGCAACGCGGGCGTCTGGCCAGCCCCGGATGAGTCCCTCTGGGAGATGTCGCTGACGCGCTGGCGCCGCACGCTGGCGGAGAACCTGGACAGCGTCTTCCTGTGCTGCCGTGCCTTCCTCCGGCACGTGGCCACCACGAAGACGGGCAACATCGTCATCATCAGCTCCACCGCGGGGCTGTTCGGTGAAGCAGGTCATGCCGACTACGCCGCCGCCAAGGGCGCGCTGGCGAGCGGCTTCCTCAAGAGCCTCAAGAACGAACTGGGCCGCATCGCGCCCCTGGGCCGCGTCAACGTCGTGTGCCCGGGTTGGACGGCGGTGGACCGCAGTCGCGCCAAGCTGGCGCAGCCGGGCTTCGTCGAGCGTGTCACGCGGACGATGCCGCTGCGCAAGGTGGCGGAGCCCGTGGACGTGGCGCGCGTGGTGGTGTCGCTCGCGTCGGACCGAATCTCCGGGCACGTGACGGGTGAAGTCGTCACGGTCGCCGGAGGCATGGAAGGAAGGGTGCTGCATGACGACTGAATCGGACGTGCGGAAGTACAACCGTGAGGCGTGGAACCACCAGGTGGCCACGGGCAACAAGTGGACGCTTCCGGTGAGCCCGGAGGTCATCGCCGCCGCGCGCAGGGGCGACTGGAGCGTGGTCCTCACCCCGACGAAGCCCGTACCGCGCGAGTGGTTCGGTGACATCCAGGGCAAGGACCTCCTGTGCCTCGCGGGCTCCGGTGGGCAGCAGGCCCCGGTGTTCGCGGCGGCGGGCGCCCGGGTGTCGGTGCTGGACAATTCCCCCGCGCAGCTCGGCCAGGACCGCCTGGTGGCGGAGCGCGAGGGCCTGGACTTGCGGCTGGTGGAGGGCGACATGCGCGACCTCTCCGCCTTCGAGGACGCGAGCTTCGACCTCATCTTCCACCCGTGCTCCAACTGCTTCGTGGACGCGGTGCGCCCCGTGTGGCGTGAGGCGGCGCGCGTGCTGCGTCCTGGTGGCGTGCTGCTGTCCGGCTTCACCAACCCGGTGAACTACCTGTTCGACCTGGCCTTGGAGAAGCAGGGCATCTTCACGTTGAAGTACCGGATGCCCTATTCGGACTTCACCAGCCTGTCCGACGAGGAGCGCCGCAGCTTCACGGATGTGAACGAGCCGCTCTGCGTGGGGCACTCCCTGGAGGACCAGATTGGGGGCCAGGTGGACGCGGGGCTCGCCGTCGTCGGCTTCTTCGAGGACTCGTTCGGTCCCGAAGACGCGCTGTCGCGGTACTACAACGGCTTCATCGCCACGCGCGCGATGAAGCTTCCCACGCGGTAGGGCGCGAGGCAGGGGAGCAGGCGCGAAAAGGCATCCGCACGGGCGGATTTAACCTTTCGCGCCGCGCGGGGTTTTTCAGGGCAAGCGGCGACGGGAAGGCCGGTTCCCGAAGCCTCAGTTTCCCTGAGGAGCCAACCCCGATGAAGCTCATGACCACCCTGCGTTCCGTTGCTGTCGCCTCGCTGTTCCTCGCCACGCCCGTGTTGGCCCAGACGGCCACGCCCGAGCCGGCCAACCCTCCCGCGGCGGACGGAAAGGGCCACGGCGGGCACTACCGCCACAAGGGCAAGCAGCACGGGCACAAGATGGCTCGGCTGGAGCACCGGATGGACAAGGCCGTGGCCGAAGGCCGGCTCACCCAGGCCCAGGCCGACGAGTTCAAGGCCGAGGGCCGCCAGCTTCGCGAGGAGATGAAGGCCCAGCGTGAAGCCGCGGGCGGCCAGCTCTCCGACGCGCAGAAGGAGGAGCTGCGGTCGAAGAAGCGCGCCTTCCGCGAGAAGGTGAAGTCGGCCATGCAGGCGAACGCGCCGCAGAAGACGTAGTCCCGTGTCGCAGGCCAGCGGAGGAGGGCAGCGGACGCGCCGCCAATCCTCCGGCAATGGCGGACACTGTCACGGCGTACGTCGCGTGACGCCTCGTGGGAGGCTGGCGCAGAATGGATGGACCTGCCTTCGCGGACGAGGTCCCCATGCGCGTGTTTCCCCTGCTGGCCGTCGCCGTTCTCCTTGCCGGATGCGGCGCGCATTCAGGCCGAGCGAAGCCCGAGGGCGCGGAGTCCAGCGCGGCCATCCCAGACGACGCGGAGCTGCGCCGCGTGCAAGCGCGGGCGAAGTACATCTTCGACGCGGAGCGCGCCGCCATCTTCGCCACGGACCGGCTCCTCATCCAGGACGCGCTGGACCGCTCGCGCATGGAGTGGTTCTTCACGGTGCCGCGCCAGGACGGGTGGTACTCGCTCTTCGGCTCCCTGGATGACGCGGGGACCTTCACTCCCGCCTACGCCTTCAAGGCGCCACGCGACGACGCGGAGCAGATGGCCCCGTTGCCGCTCAACGAACTGCCTGGGGATTTCAGCCCCATCGCCCGGGCGGTGAAGGCGTCGATGCTGGCCACCGTGGAGGCTTTCGAACGGGGCTCCATCAACCCCGTCGTCTACGAGGAAGCGGACGGCGACCTCACCGTCTACGTCCTCCAGGGGACGCGGGACCCGATGCGCTTCTACCTGGGCGGCGACATCCGCTTCCGCTTCAGCCCCGACGGGCGCACGCAGCGCGAGGCGGTGCGGCTGCACCAGAGTGTCTTCGCCATCAGCCTGGAGCCGGGGCCGGAGGGTGAGCTATACGAGGGCTCGGCCCACTCGCACGTCCTCTTCAGCGGGCCGCTGGAGACGGAGCTGGCGACGTTGATGCTCTACCCGGAGCTGGGCGCGCTCACCGTCATCCACGCCGCGTCCCGCATCGCGTACTTCCTGACGCCGGACGGGGCCATCCGGGTGCTGAGCGAGGCGCCGGAGCGGCAGCGGATGTTGAAGCCGGATGGGACCTTCGGCCCGCTCGACATGGAGCAGGACGCCGCGCCCGCGGCGCCCTCGGGGCAGGTGGACCTGTAGTGGACCGGGCTCAGACGTCCAGGCGCTCGGCCCAGGTGAAGTAGGCCGCGCGCGGGTCCACGAAGGGGTCGCGGAACAGGGCCTGGACCTCGGCCTTGGCCACCTCACCACTGTCGAAGGCCTGATACAGCCGGTCTCCGAGCAGATAGCCCAGGGCGTGGCTGACGCCGTGGAACAGCCGGTCCTTGCGCAGGGGGAGGAGCTTCACCGCTTCCTCCGGCGCCTCCGCCTCCGTGGCCTTGTGCGCCAGGACGAAGGCGGCGATCTGCCGCTCCACGCCGCGACTCTCACCGAAGCGCTGGGCCCACTCGGCCACGCCCATGCAGGTGCGCCGGGGGTTCACCAGCTTCGAGCCGAAGAAGCCCAACGCCTCTTCCAGGCACCGCGCGTAGAAAGCCTCCGAGGCGCCGCGCGGTGCGTCCATGGCGTCACCCACGGCGCAGTGCCGGACGAAGTGCGCCGCTTCCTCCGCCGCGTGGTTGAGCGACAGCGACGCCAGGTAGGCCACGCGCGCGCGGGGGATGTAGCTGCTCTCGCGGGAGAGGATGTGGCGGCGAAGCTGCGTCAGCTCGGCCTGGGTGAAGCGCCCGCGCCGCTGGATTCGCTCCAGGACGTCGCCGTCCGCGGCGGTGACCACGTCCACGGTGTCCAGGGCGCGGCCCACGGGCACGCCGGCGAGCCGGCCAATCAACGCGGACATCTCCCGGAAGCGCTCGGCGGCGCCGCGGTCTATCAGCGGGGCGTCGTCACCTGCCTCCGCCTCCAGATAGTCCAGGAAGCTCTGCTGGCACACCACGGGCGAGGCGTTCATCATGCACAGGGTGCCGTCCGCCAGCTCCACGGCCTCCGCGGCGCCCACGCGGCCCTCGCGCGCCAGCCGCCACCAGACGCCTTCCGCGTTCTGGTACACGACGAGCCCCTTGCGCGTCTCCGCGCCGAGAGCGCGCTCCACCTGCGCGGGCAGGTGGCAGGGCGCCACGTGGTACTGGCCCACCAGCACCATGACGAGCGGCCGGTCCGGGGCGCGCGCGGCGCGGGCGATGCGTTCAGCGGCGTACGCGTCCCGCAGCTCCAGCGAGCGCTCGCCTGTGCTCGGCGGTCGATGCCCACCACTTCCAGTTTCTGCTTGCGCGCGAAGGCGATCAGGGCGCGCGTGCCGGCCGCTTGCCCCAGCTTCGCCAGGAGTGAGCGCTCCGTGACGCGGCCCGCGCGCCAGGCGTCCACGGTGGCCTGGTGACGGCCTTCCACGCACTCGAGCGCCATGACGACGCGGCGGCCCGAGGCCTGCGCCCGCTCCACCAGTGCGAGGTAGGTCTCCTGGGCGAGCGGAAGGGTGTGGTAGTCCCCGACGTAGACGACGTCCGCCGCCTGCACCTGCTGGTACACGGCCGGCAGTGTCGTGACGCTCCGGTAGCCCGAGGTGCGCCGCCGGAAGCGGGCCTCGTAGGCGCGGAAGGAAGCCGTCTGTCCGTCCACCACTCGGGCGATCTGCGCGCGCTGGCGTCGGAACAGGGCGAGGTGCAAGGCGAGCGAATCGCGCATGGAGTGAGGCGATCCCTCGCACGGCACCGCAGACCCGGCAAAAAAACGGCGCGCTCGCGTGACCGGTGCGTTCCTTGACTGCGACAGGCGGTCAAAGGACCATGGCTCCCAGCCTTGAAGACCGCACACGCTCGCGCGACCCTCCTCAGCCTGGTCCTCATCATGGCGGTGCCCGGCCGCGCCGAGGAACCGGGGCTCTTGCATTCCCCTCCGGAGCGCGCTGAACCCCGCGTCGCGCTGCAGCTCGATGGCACCCTGGTGGAGGGCCGCCGCGTGCTCGAGCTGTACGTCCGTTACCGCGGCCCGGGTGAGCCCTACGCCCGCAGGCCCATGGATCGGGAGTACGGCGACCTGTACCGCGCCGTGATTCCAGCCGAACACGTTGTCCCGCCCGGCATCGAGTACTACGTCGAGGGACTCACCGCGGATGGCGAGCGTGTGCCGCTCTTCCAGTCCGCGTCGCGTCCCGCCCGGGTGCTCGTCGGGGGCGAGACGCCGGCCAGCGCGTCCGTCGCGCGGCCCACGCCGCCACCCGAGCGCAAGCCGCTGGTGAACAAGACGCCGCCACGCGCCTCGCCGCCCG
>JBKGHI010000190.1:0-17178 GCA_046520405.1 Myxococcus sp. 1LA | reverse complement strand
GGCCTTCTTCGCCGGGGCCTTCTTCGCCGTGGCCTTCTTCGCCGGGGCCTTCTTCGCCGGGGCCTTCTTCGTTGCTCTGAATTTGGCCAGCTCAAGCTCTGCTTGCAGCCGAGCGATTTCCTCGCTCGGCAGCAGCGCCTTGCTGCCTTCCGGCAGGGCGTTGGCGTAGCGCGCCCAGTCGAGCACGACCGCGCGGCCCCACTCCGCGAGCAGATTCCTGTAGGGCCAGCGCAGGACGGTTCTCTGCACTGCGTTTTTTGCCTCGGCCTTTTCGCCGTCCGTCAGGCTCACGGACCACGGCTTGCGGTGGCTCGGGTCTTCGCGGTCTTTCATTGCCGGGCCTCTCGGTGGCTGGTGGCCATGGCCTCCGCCAGCTCGACGCTTGCAGCGTCCAGTTCGGCGGCCAGTGCGGCGCGGCGGGCGCGGGCGCGCTCGAAGTGCTCGCGCGCCAGCTCGGCCTGCGCGGAGCCGGCTCCGTACTCGGCCACGGCATTGGCCCACGCCTGCACGGTCATCAGTTCGTAGGGCAGGACAGAGCCGAGCCGCGCGCAGAGCTGGGCGTGTCGCGCCGTGGCGTCATCAAGCGGCGTCACTGCCGGCCTCCCGCAGTGCGCAGCTCAGCCAAACCGAGCAGGAGCGTCAGAACGGGGCCCGGTGGCCGGCCAACAGCGCGCGGCAGCTCCACGACGTTGGACGGCTCCGCCACCAGCTCCACGTCCGCCGGGTCCGCCCATGCCTCGGGCTCGGACACGGTGCCTTCCGCCACCAGCTCCACGTCCGCCGGGTCCGCCCATGCCTCGGGCTCGGCCTGGTGGCGCCGGTAGTCCTCGCACGCCTGCACATGGGCCGGCGGCGGCGCGGCGAATGCCTGGGACGGGGCTTGGCTGTCGCCCGCCACCAGCTCGTCAGGGCCGGTGCCCCAGGTGGGGTCTGCCAGGTCGCGCCGCCGCTCCTCGCACATGACGACGTATGCCAGCGCCGGCGGCACTGTACCCGGCGCTTCGTCTGGCCACTCCGGCAGGTGCAACCCCAGGCCCTCGCGCGTCAGCGAACGCCCGGGGCCAATGGGGGTTCCGCCAACGCGCGCGGGCGGCAGCTCCGGCCGCGCGTCAAACAGGCCCAGTTGCGCCGGCGCAACCTGCCACCTGGGGCGGCGGATACGCTCAAGCCTGGAGTTGAGCGCGCGAATCCGCGCCAGGCGCAACAGCTCCCTTTCGCGCGCCAGCTCGGCGCGTTTCGTCGCGACCTCGGACTGCCAAAGGACCGGGTCCGCCAGCGTGAGCTTGGTCAGGCCATCTAGCTGGGCCTCCAGTGCGTCAACGCGGTCCCGGCCCAGGGTGATGGGGTCACGCTTCATCGGTGCCCCCGTTGGCGGGTTGCGCCGGCGTACCCGGCCCCGCCTCCATCGCGTCCGCCCGCTCACACAGCCCCACCAGTCGCTCCATCACCTGGAGCTGGAGCGGCGAGGCGCCTTGCGTGCGCTCGCGGACCACGCCACGGCCCTGGGCGAACCCCATCAGCGACGATGCAAACGCCGTCATCCAGCCGCGGATTTGGGCCAGGTGCTCGGCGCTGTGTGCAGACGCCATCGACGGGATGCCCGCCTCAATCTCGCGGGTGATGGCCCTCGCGCACGCCTTCGCGGCAAACATCAAGGCGGCCTGGGCGGGCAGGGGGCGGCTGCTCATGAGTGCCCCCCGTGCTCAACCTCGACGGGCCGCAGCTCGCAGCGCAGCAGGCCGATAAACACCAGGCGCCGCAGCAGCTCGCGCTGGGCATTGGCGTGCGCGGCCTCATCACACAGCGTGGAGCAGTAGCCTCGCAGGTGACTCATGGCCACCCGCACAGCGCCAGTGAGCCATCCAGCAGCGCCACCCCAGCGGGACTGGTTTTCAAGGTCCCTCGCGCGTTCCACATCGCGCGCGAGCGCGGCGGCGCACTCCGAGTCACTGGGCAGGCGGAACTTGCACCAGGCGCACAGCTTCGCTCGTGGCTTTCGCTGGGCAGCCATCACGCCACCCCCTGACGGGCCTTGACCGGCCGGGGCATGGCGCCCTGCTGCATCGCCAGCTCGTCCCACCAGCGCTGCGAGAGGAACGCGGGCAGGTGAGCAGCATCACCCGGCATCGGCGCGCAGCCGGACGCCACCAGCCGCCCGTCCACGTAGAGCGCTACGCCGTAGCCGCGCTCGTGGCGCCCCCCGAGCGCTCCAAGCCACGTCCAGCCAGCCGCCTCCACCTGTGCGCGGGCCTGTGGCTCCGTGCGGTCCGCGATTTCGAGCAGCCGCACCTTGCGCGCCCGCGCAAAGAGCAGCCGCGCGCGCGCGGCTAGCCCCTGCACCTCGTCAAGCACTCTGCCGCCCACAGCCGAGTGCCAGTCCTGGCAAACGCCCGTGATTTTCGCGGCAGCCTCGAAGCAATGCAGCGCCGCCGCTAAGTCACTGAGGCCAACCGCCAGTGCCTTGCGGCGCACGTCAACAGGCGATGGCGTTGTGGGCGGAGCGTCCAGGGAAAGGGAAAACAGGTCTGCCGTCGTCTGAGCTGCAAGACGCGGAAACGGCGGAACCTCCGGCACCGGAAGGGGTTGGGGAGCTGGGCGCGCTCGGTCGTGACCGAAGTGCGAACCAACGGGGGGCGCGGACTCCAGCAAACGACTCGTCAGCAAGTCCTTGCAGCGCCGGAGGTGGCCGCGCGTCAACGTGAGCGCGGCGAACAGCTCCGGGGCCTGGTCGCTGGTGGGCCACGGCAGGCAATCAAGCGCAGCCGACAGCTCACGCACGACGCCATCCGCGTCCGTGAGCACCAACGCAACGCGCATGGCCTGGAGCGCCTCGGCGGTACCGCGCAGCGCTTGGCGCAACGCGGGGGGCTGGGTGGCGTCCTCGGGCGGCAGCGCCAACAGCGCGCCAGAAATCTCGACGTCGAGAGCGGCAGACACGTCAGACGGGTGCGACGCGGCGCCGTCCTGAAGGACGGGCCCAGTGGGCTTCGTGGTCATGGGTGGTCTCGGGTTCCGCGCGTGCGAAAGAGCCGCGCCGCCCACGAGTTCCGCCGCGAATGGGCGGCGGAACTCGTGGGGGCACGGCAGGCCCGAGCGACCCGCGCGGATAGTCGCCTGGGCCCGGGTGAAGGTGGCGCGCGAGCTGGGCAGCTCCAGCGCGCAAAGCTGTAGGGGAAACCTGCTAGGTCGGGTCCGGCGTTCGAAACCTTGTTCAGTGTCTCGGGAGACCCGCCAAAAGCTAAGAATGGCCGAAAAGCGGAGTAGTACCGCGTACTTAGCTAGTTTACATAACGCATGTTATCAGACCTTACGCCTTTTTCCCGAGGGATTCCCGCTACTTGGCGGCGCCATCGGGTTGCGGATTCCCGCCAAAACCTCTGTTCAGGTTGGAGCCGATTCGGACTACCTGACAGGTAATCTTGGCTACTCCGCCAGTGGTATGGACGCGACGCTTGAGCCGTGGGCTCGCTCCCGTCCCCCCGTAAACCGAGCGACAATCCGCGCGGGTCGCTCGGACCTCGTGCCCCCAGGTGGTTCCCCGCCCATTCGCGGGGTGTCCATCCTGGGGGCACGTCTTTTGCCCTCCGCGCTTACCGAGCGAACCATGACCACGAAGCAGGACCACTCCCAGACCCTGGCCGTCACCACCCTTGACTTGCTGAGCCGCTTCGCGCGGCTGGCCGTCGAACAACTCCCCCCAAGCCCCGCCTACCTAAAGCGGCACGACGACTACTGGAGGGCCTGGTGGACGGCACTGGATGGCGCTCGGGAGGCGCTGTGGGAAATCATCAGGCGGTGCGGTTTCGCGGACTCGACGTGGGACCAGATTGAGCAGGAGCTGACCGCGGCGGAACAGTGCTTGCCCACGGAGAGCGAGGTGCCTCATCTGGCGGTTTCGCTGGCTGAGGCCCGGCGCCACCTGCGGGACATGCGCGTTTTCGTTGACGCGCGCGGCAGGGTTCCCCAATCGCACTTCGGGCCAGACGCGGGCGCCCCAAAGTCCCGCCCGTCCCGCCTGCCGCTGCCTACGCCCGTTGTGCCCCCGGTCGTCTTTGATGTGCCGGACGCTGCGCCCAGCCTGGACACCCCCGACGAGCGCCGCCGCCGTCACCTCAATGCCGGGCTGGGCTACTTGCTCCATGCGGTTGAGATGTTCGACGTGGCCGCCGCCGTCACCCGCGCCTGCTGCGACTGGCACTCTGCACACGGCGTTGAGCTGCACGAGGACATCCGCGGGCTCGCGCTCAACGTGCGGCTCATGTACCGCCGCGCGCTCACCGTGCGCTTGCGCGAGATTGCAGACCGCCAGGAGCTGGTCGCGAAAACGGCCGTGATTGAGGCGGGCTGGCGGTGGCTGGGGCGCATCGGGCGTCATGGCTACGGCGTTGCCCTCTACAACGATGCCGGGCAGCTCGTGGCGTCAGGGCGCGCACCCATGCCGCGTGACGCAGCGCTGCTCCCTGCAAGCCTGTCACAGCGCTGGTGGGACGCTCTGGCGGAAGCCCAGGGCTACGCGACCGTAAACGGCCCGCGAGCGGTGGCTGCGCGAACGGCGGCGCTGCGGGCGAAGGACGCGGCGGGTGGCCGATGAATGCCGCTGCCGCCTTGATGCTGGCTGCGCGCACCTGCGCCAGCGTCATTCGCCGTGACCTCTACGACGGCACCCCGGGGCTGTGCGCGGCCTACGGCGGGCGGGAGCTGCGGCACATCCAGCAGTGGATGCAGCGCATCGCGGGCGCCCTGGATGCGCTCGCCGTTGGCGTTCCTCCGCGGCTGTTTCCGCGCGTCCGTGTCCACTCGGGCCCCCTGCGCTCGTTGCAGTCTGATGCACACTCGGAGGTGCCCCGTGCATCGTGACCCGCTGACCTACGCGCGGCACACGGTTGCGCGGCTCAACCTGGAGCTGCGCGACCTCAAGCGGTACGGCGTGCGCGGCATCGAGTCCGCCTCACGCCTGGCGAAGACACGGGACGCACTGGCCCGCGCGGAGCTGGAGCTGCGCGGGCTGCGGCTGGCGGAGCTGAGCAAGCGCATGACGCGGATGCGCAACCCTCCCGCGGCGCCGCGCCCCAAACCTGTCCAGTTGGAGTTGGGGCTGTTCGACCAGGTGCCCGAGGCGGACGACGAGCTGCCCGCGGCGGACCCGGGCGACGTGGAGCTGCTCGACCAGGTGCATGAGGTGGACGACGAGCTGCCCGTGGCGGACCCGGACGATGTCGAGGAGCTGAGCAACGTCTACGAGCTGCCAGTGACCAGGCGCCAGGCTGCGCCTCTCGTGCTGATGGCGGGAGGTGTCCATTGACCGCGACGAAGATGCAGAACCTGCACGCAGCCCATCGGCACGCGCAGGCGTCCGTCGCACTGTGGCAGGCCCTGCGCGCAGAGCTGGCGGCCCACACCGCCTGGACCGTGGCGGTTGAGCAACATGGAGCTGGAGCCCCACAAGTCCAGGATGCACAGGCCGCGTTTGATGCGATGCGGGCCGAGCGCTTGATGCGCTCGGCTGAAGTCGGCATGGCTGCGGAAGTGCTGTCCGCCAGCATGACCGCCGTCCACGAGGAGGCACGCCAGTGAGCGGGCACCTCTCGCATGGTGACTCGTGGCTCTTGCCCGGTGGTGCGTCCTCGCCATGGGCGGCCGGAGAGCGGCCACCCCGGAAGAAGAGGAGTACGCGCGCGCCGTCGCAACGCTCGCCACTCGACGGCGCGAGCTGACCGAGGCGGCCAAGGCCGACGCGGAGGCCCGCAAGGCGCTGTTGCAGAGTGCCGCGGAGTACGGACCGGTCCACCCGGAGACGGATGCAGCGCGCCGCCGTTGGGACGCCGCACGAGCCGAGCTGGCCAACGCTGGAGCTGCGGCGACCAGAGCCAACGAGCGCATCGCCCGCGCGCTTGCCGCGTGGGCAAACGCTGTCGCTGCCGCGTGGGTGAGCGAATGAGCCGCCCTCGCTGCGCAACCTGGGTGCCGCCTGCTGAGCTGAGGCGGTGCGCCTGGTGCAAACGCTCCCTGCGAGCGAGGCACGAGGGCTGCTCGTGCGCGTGCGGCGCAACGTGGTGCCTGGCGTGCGAAATCGCCATGCGCCTGTGTCGTTGCTGTGATGCTGAGCTGTTGCCCGTAACGCCCGACCTGGCCCGCGATTGTCGCGGGCTCCCTGCCATGGGTCCGTGACGGCGGCGCGGCGCAACGGCCGCCCCACGAGCAGCAATCGCCTCCCCTGCCCCGTGGGTTTCGCCGCGGGCGCAGTGGGGCGGGCGGTTTCGCCCCGCGGATGCAGCGGTGCGGCGGAACCGGGATACCCCCACGCCACGCCAGGCACTGCGGTACGTCGCCAGAGGCCCGCCCGCGCGGCTGTATCGCGCGTGGACGGGCCGATGCGGAGCACCCGCGTTTCGGCTGGCAGGCGGCAGCAGCAGAGCGCCTGGCCGGAGCTGCTGCGCCTGGTGCCGGGGGCCGGGAGCCCGGCCCCCGCCTGCAATGTGGGCGTAAGGACCACCCCCCGCCCCTTCGGTTGCCCCTCGTGCGCTGCCCTGCGGACGCTTGAGCGGGGCCGTGGGCGCGCTGGCGTTTGGGGGGCGCGCTGATGGCTGGCGCGGCGAAACGTGCGGCTGCGGGGCTCCAGGGCCCCGTTGCGCCTGGGATTTCGCGCCAGCAGAGCGCGGGGGGTCCGGGGGGCCGGAATCGGCCCCCTCGGCTTGACGGTCTTCTTACAACAAGTGAGTCACCGCCAACGCAGGGTCCGACCAACGGGAGGAAACCCGGGGTTGGGGCACCCTGCGGTTGCGCGGACTCGGCACAGCAGCCGGGCAGCTCCAGCCCCCAGGCCCCCCCGGCAGCGCGCCCCGCGCCGCTACGGGGGCCCGTACCGAGCTATGTCCGCGCGTGCCATGAGGGCCGTTGGCATTTGCGCCTGTGGCGGAAGGACGGGCATTCGCGCGACTACGTGCGCGCGAAGTACCGCTGCGGGAGCTGGCGCCACCCGGGCCGGTGCGCGGTTACGCGCTCCCAAGAGGACTTCGGGCGAATCCACAAGGCCCTTGAGCCTCACGCGCTTTCGCGCGTCGTGTTTCTGGTGCTGACGGTGAAGCCCCACGAGTGGAAGGACGAAGATGAAGCCTACGAGGGGCTGCGCGACTGCTGGCGGAGTTTCGCGAAGGCAATCAGGCGCGAATGGGGGCCGATGCAGTACGTGGCCACCGTCGAGAAAACGCGCCGCGGATGGCCCCATCTCAACGTCATCATGGTTGCGCCGGGCGTCGGGGCCTCGTTGGATGACATGCCGGACTACGTGCGCCAGTGGATGAAGGACCACGCGGATGCGTGCGGGTTCGGGAATCAGGTGTTCATCGATAGGCCCCGCTCGCGAGAGCAGGTAGCCGGGTACATCGTCAAGCTGGCGGACATGTCCGCGGCTGCTGCGCCTGGTGATGTAGGTGCGGACGTCGAGGCGGTGCGGCGCGCAGGGGCGCAGACGGCGCGCGGCGGCACCGTGGGCGAGGTGGTGAAGCTTTCGCAGCTCCCGCGGAACGCACCTAAGGGGTTTCGCCGTCTGCGCGCCTCGCCTGGCTTCCTGCCTCCCGCGCCGAAAAACGAGGAGTGGACGGGAGAGCTAGAGAAGTTCGCCCACCCCGATGACCTGCCGCCAGAGAAGCGCGAGGAAATCAGAGCGTGGGACGCGACGATGAAGGGCGACCAGGTGCCCCTCCCGCCGTCACTCCAGCCGCAACCATGGCCGGAGCACGATGAATCCCACTGGAGAGCAAAAGGGGTGTTCCTGCTCGACGTGGGCCCGCCTCCCGATGGTGAGGAGTGGGTTGACGGAGACTGGGAGCGTCTTGAGCGTGAGCGCGAAACGGTGCTCGCACGGATACGCGCGCAGCTCGATGCAGTGCAGGGGGAGCTGTTCTGAGCGGAGCCCGGGCCGGGGCTCGACGCAAGCGAGCTATGCCGTTGCAGAGACGGCGGTGGGCGCCGCGACAGCAGCACCCGGGACGAAAGGCGTCGTGCTGATGGGATTGCCACGCTCGTTGATGGCAATCAGCCACTGGCCATGTCCCGATGCCATGCGGTCAGCCTCAATGAGCCCGAGCTGCGCCCAGCGGTTGAGCGTGCGAGGAGAGATACCCGTGCGGTGTGCAGCCTCTTTGATGCTGAGCCAGTGGACAGCAGGGCCAGCAGTGGGGCGGGGACAGTTCGGCATGGCGTGTCGCTTGTTTTGTTGGGGAGACGAGAGGCAATTTTAGCCGGAATGGCTGACGGGCTCCACGCGGTGGCGAAAGTGGCGAGACCTGCGCACTCGTGGCGGCAATGGCAGTCGCGCGTCACCCGTGGCGGGTCGTGGCGATGCCCCCCGCTGTGATGGCGGCGCCTGGTGAGAGACAACGGTTGCCGTTGAGGGCAACGGCTCGCCTGGAGCGAGCGACCAGCGCACGGACACCGTGCAGGGTAAGTCCTGCGAAACATGCAGGCGCCGACAGAACGGCCTAGTGGACCCCGGGAGTTGTCCGCGAGCCGTTGCCCTCCCCTTTCTTCGCCTCGGGAGGCGCCGCGTGGACGACAGCCAGCAAGCAGCCAACCGCGGTGGGCGCCCGGTGAACCCGCAGAGCAACCGGAAGGTGAGGACCTACCGCGAGAAGCTCAGGGCGGCGGGAACGGACCTCCGGGGCATCTGCGCGGCCAACGCATGGGCGCGCGCGCACGGTGTCCAGATCGACGGCGCCGCGGAGCTGCTGGAGCGCTCCGCGCCAGCCATGGACGTGTCTTACCGGGTTGAGCATGGGCTGCCGGGCCCGGAGCTGCACGACCACCAGGCCGCGGAGCCGGAGCTGGGCCACGAGCAGGCCGCGGAGCCGGAGCTGGGCCACGAGCAGGCCGCGGGTCCGGAGCTGGGCGACCACCCGGAGCCGGAACTGGAGGACGTGGTTGACCCCTCCGTGTTCCCGGACCTGGGCGGTGTCGCGCCAGACGATGAGGCGGAGCCGAAGCAGGAGGCCCCGCCAGCGGACACGTTCATGGGCGAGCGGCCGGACCTCGTAGCCGCATGTGCTCAAGCGCCCGCATTCGTTTTCGGGGCCCTTGCTCGGCTCACGGAGGGCCGCGCGATTGACCTGACGCGGCCGGTGAAGGTGACCCTCTTCAAAGGCACGCCGGTTGAGCGGGCCGTTGACGCGGACCCTGTCACGCGCCTGGCCGAGCTGACCGGTGTGGCCATGGCCCGTCGGATTGAGAAGGCAGCAGCAGCCGCGGCCGAGGCGGGAGACGCGGGCGGGGGCAAGCCAGGCGTGGCGATGGAGCTGTTGCCCCTCGGGCTCGCCTTTGGCGCTGCGGTGATTGTGCCGAGCGCGGACGCGGCGAAGGGCATCGGGCTCGCCGCGGTGGGCTGGCTGCTGCGCGGAGCCCAGGGCGCGGCTGCTGGGGTGTCGCGCCTCTTCCGGGGGCGGCGATGACGGTGACGTGCTGCCGCACCTGTCAGCAGCCGCTGCCCGCGGAGGACGTCATCCCCTTCCGTCGCCCGTGGCTCCCGCGTCCCTACGAGGTCTTCATGGTTCTGGGGATGACGGGCAGCGGCAAGTCATACCTGTTCAAGCACTGGCTGCGCCTCCTCATGGAGTCTGAGCGCGCGTGCTTCGTCGTTGACGTCTCCGACGAGTACAGCCGCGGCGGGAACAGCCGGGGCAACAAGCTGGAGCTGGGGCCGCTCACTACGCGGCTGACGGTGCCGGAGTTCCTGGCGGCGTACCGCCGCAGCTCCGCGTTCATCCGCTCGCCGCGCGCTGCGGTGGCCATCGTGCCGACCGTCACCGATGCAGGCGCAGCACTCGCGGACCATCTGCGGCCCGTGCTCCGCATCCTCTACGGCCGGGGAAATTGCGTCATCGGCTTCGACGAGGTGCAGAAGTACGGCGCGGAGCTGGCGCCCGAGCTGTACCGGGCGGCCGGCGAGCTGGGCAAGGACGGGGTGACGCCCTTCTTTCTCTCCCAGCACCCAGGCGGAGTGCCTGAGCGCGTCCGCAAGCAGGTCTCGACGTGCATCTCCGCCGAGATGGGCAAGGGCTCGGACCGGCAAATGCTCGCGGCTGACTTCGACAAGCCATTCGCCGCGGCAATCCGCCGTGTGCTCCCGCGCACGTTCTTCTGTGGCTTCAGTCGCTCGCAGTTCGCTGCGGGCATTCCCAAGCGGTGATGACCACCGCACGAAAGGCAGAGCAATGGCGGACGAGAAGAAGAAGGACAACGAGCAGTCGAGCTGGGGCCGTGACCTCGCGTTTTTTGCCGGTGGGGTGGTGGTCGGCACCGCGGGCACGGTCATCGCGGGACACCTGAGCAACGGGAAGGTCCCCGTGCCCCCCGCGATGCAGGCCGCGCTCGGCCAGCAGCAGGCGCAGCAAGACAAGCCCAAGTAGCCGTCGTCACTTCCACCCAAACTTCCAACCTCACTTCCAACTTCACTTCCAGCCGGGCCGCTCGGGTGCGGCTGGGCCCTCTCACCCTCGCCCGAGGAACACATACTCATGGCATCCACGCTCTCAACCCTCGTGCCGTTCCCCAACGGCGTGAAGGACATGGCCTTCGACGCGACGTTCGCGCCGGGCACCCTCGAAGCTCCCCACGGCACGGTGACGGACGCCATCGTGTTGGACGTGCAGTGCAACGTGACGGCGAGCGCCAACACGCCCGCGCTGACCCTCACCCAGCGGCTGTCGGTCCTGGCTGCGTTCAGCGCCACCTTCAAGGTCCACCTCGCCGCCCCTGGCGAGAATGGGGGCACGCTGGACCCGTACCAGGACGCGACGTTGGATGAGGTGCGGCTGGACGCGCTCCGCATCCTGGAGCTGGATGTGGAGGGCCTGGAGGACGCCACGGGCGGGTTGGCCAAGGCGTTCGTCGCGGGCTCCAACGTCCTGGCCTTCCGCGTGTACCTGCCGGTGGGGCACGTCGCGAAGCTCAACGAGTCCTCGCTGTTCACGGGCCTCTCCCGGGAGCAGCTGCTGGACTGCGAGCTGCGCATGAAGAAGGCGGGCGACCCGTTCAAGGTGGCGGCGGCGGCGCTCTCCCTCACGGCGTGCCAGGTTCGGTTTGCACCGGGAACGAAGAAGGCGGAGGCGCGGAGGTTGGGCATCGTGCCCCACGTCCGGCGCATCGTGAACGCGCAGAGCGACACCATCACCACCCCGCCCGGTCTCCCCCTGGAGCTGAGCCAGCGCGGCGCGCTCGCGACCACGCAGCTCAAGGCCCTGACGGTCACCGTGGGCAACGTGGTGGTGATGGATGACCCGAGCACGCCAAACACGGCCTATGCGGACTTCCTCCGCAAGCACACGGACATCTCCGACGCGGAGAAGACCATCACCACGGCGCGCACCCCCGTCTACGTGGTGGCGCCTGGTGCGCTCACGCGGCAGTACACCGGGCCCGTCGTTGCGAAGCAGAAGACGAAGGAAGTGGAGTGGGAAGGCCGCGTGCTCTACCTCCCGCTGCACTCGCACGAGGAGGTGATGGGGATGATTCGCCGCTACGCCTCGCGCATGGAGCCGGGGCGCGCGGTGCTGGCCGTGAACACCGCCATGTACGAGGGCCTCCAGGTGGATGACCGCATCATCCCGTACTGCGGCATCACCCTGTTCCGCGACGATGAGGAGGGCTTCACCGAGTTCAGCGGCGTGTACTGCGCTCGCGGTGGTGAGCCGTACGTGACCATCCCGGAGCATCGGCTGCGCATGGTCGCGGGCAAGGTGGCCGACGTGATGCGCACGAGCCAGCGCTTCCCGGGCGGCAATCGCGCGATGGTCCGCAGCATCATCCTGGATGAGTGCCGGTGGATTCCGGCGACGCAGACCCACCAGGCGGGCTTCGCGGTTGTGACGCGGAACCGTGAGGAAGCCACGCGGCTGATGCGTGACGCCGCGGTGTCCGTGTCTCCGCTGCTGGCCTCTGCGCTGTAACCCCCGCGGGGCTCCACCGCGTCTCTCTCCCCCACCCCTGGTGACCTGTGCTCGTGCTCGTGCCTGTGGCCATCGTTGCGACGCTTGGAGTCGGCTTGCTGCTGCGCAGTCAGTCGCGCGCGAGCGCCGTGCCGGAGCTGGAGCACGAGCCTGAGCCACAGGCCAAGAAGCCACCGGTTGACCAGGCCGCGGGGAAGGCGGACGCCTCGCCCGCGGTGGAGCCCCCGCTGGCCCCTGCCCCCACGGTGGAGCTGCCCGCAGCTCCGCCCCCTCTCCCGCCTCCGCCGACTCCGCCCCCACCCCCACCGATGCCGTCCCCCGCAGCCAGTGCTGTTGCCAATGGGGGCAAGCTGCTGGCCACCGTCCTTGCCGCGTCGCCGCTCGCACCGCTGAGCCCCTTTGTGGGCATCGCCGCTCAAATCTTCGGGAGCTGGATTGGCCAGAACGAACGGGCAAAGGTGGCGCAGCAGTACCTGCGGGACATGCAGGTGGCTGCGCTCGAACAGGCTTATTACGACGGTTACATGGCGACGTGGAACGCGGGCGCCACGTTGTACATGGCCGGGCAGTACGAGGCAGGCCAGGCCAAGTTTGACCAGGCGGACGCGGCCGGACGTGCGGCACGGTTGAAGGTGGCGCTCCACATCGAAGCAACCGAAGTGGAGTGTTACCGCGAGTGGATGCGGAAGCCCCGCGGCTTCATGCAGTCCGACGATGACCACCTGTGGGACGGGTGGACGCTGGGCGAAGCTGGCGTCACGGGCTGGCCCAACACCAGCGAGTTCAACAGCGGCTCTCCCGGTGGTTGGACACAGCACCGCCGCAGCGACAATCGCACCGTTAGATGGAATTGGCGGGAGGGCCATCCCGACTACACGGGCACGGTGCTGCCTCCCGCGTCCCCAGACCTGATTGCAATGGTGGCCGAGCGCCAGCGGCAGCGCGAGGCAGACCGGCAGGCGGACGAGATTGCGGGGCGAGGCCCCGGCCAGCGCATGGCCGCTGTGAAGGACGACCGTCGTACGGGCATCCGCGACGAGGTGTACGAGGAAGACCCGCCGCTGCCCCCACCGCGCCCACCGTCGCCTCCAGCGCCGCCAACCCCACCGACTCCGCCACAACCTCCCGCGCCTCCCCCTCCCCCTCCCCCTCCGCCCCCGGAATGAGACGGAGCCCGGGCGGAAGGGCCCCCGCAACTTCGACGTCTAGGAGTCACCACACATGAAGCACCACCACATCGTTACGGGCATCGCGTCCGCGGTGCTCGGCGGGGCGCTGTTGCTCGCGCTCGACGCGCGCCGCAGTCGGCCGCAGCAACTGGAAATCACAGCGGGGCCCGCTGCGCTCGCCCTCCCGCCTCCAGCGCACGGAGCGGGAGCGGAGCCTGCCGCGCGAAGCTCCACTGCGCCCAGCTCCACCGCGACGAAGGCATCCACCGCGCCCAGTTCCACCGCGGCGAAGGGGCTCTGGGCGGGCATCGCAGCCGACATGGGGCCCACGAGCCGGACGGAGGACCTGGCCAGCGAGGCTGCTGTGTTGGTGCCTCCGCCACCGCGCCCGCCGAGCAGTGAGCCGGAGGGAGCTGCCCGTTGGGGGCGCGCAACGCCTGGCGAGCGTGGGCAGGCCCTGGGGACCTGGCCGAGCGCTCCGATTGGAGGACTGGAGCCCTGGCAGTCCGTGCCCCGTGACGAGAGTCCCCCCAAGGGCGGCAATGAGACGACGCCGCCGATTGTGCAACCGAACCCCGGTGTGGAGTGGAGCTGAGCCATGAGCGAGAAGACGGAAGCGAAGATGAACCCATGGCCGCTGGTGGCGGTTGGCGGTACGGCGGCCGTTGTGGTGGGTGGCATCGCGTGGTTTCAGTCGCAGGCCGCAAAGAAGAAGGCCGAGGAGGAAGAGAAGAAGAAGGAGGAGGCCCGGAAGCTGGAGGAGGCCCGGAAGGCGGAGGCGGACCGAAACGCCGCTGCGCTGGCGGCGCTCCAGGCACAGCTCGCGGACGCGGAGCGTGCGCGGCAGCAGGCATCGAGCGATGAGGCGCGGAGACAAGCTGAGGCCGCGGCCGTCGCGCTCCAGGCCCAGCTCGCCCAGGCGCAGCAGCAGGCCCAGCAGGCGCAGCAGCAGGCCCAGCAGCAGAACAGCGGCGGCATCTGGGGCGGGCTGAGTGGCCTGTTCGGCGCGGCGGGTGCGGCGTTCGAAACGTTTGGCCCCTACATCTGGGATTGAGCCATGGCGCTCACGGATGCCGAACAGCGCGTGATGAGGGAGCTGCAAGCCAAGGTGGATGGCTTGCTGTCCCGCGCTCGGGCGAAGGCTGCGGAGATAGAGAAGGCTGCCGAGTACATCGACATGGTCGATGTCCTCCCCTCGTGGATGCCCAATCCGGCAAAGCTGCTGATTGATGCAGCTCGGGCATTGCTGGCGAACGACACCGAGCGCCAGGTGGTGGGGGCACTCCGCGCTGCCGAGGACAAGGTGGTGAGGTGGCGCGGCCCGTCTGGCCTGTTCTATGGCTGGGCGGTTATCGGGAAGCGCGACGATGGGAGTGATTACACCGTCCAGCAATGGCTCGACCTGGGCAACGAGTACGCGCGAGAGCTGGCCTACTCGCTGGGAGAGCTGCACCAGGCATCCACGCTCACAGTGATAGACCACACCGTGAACGCGACCGAGGAGGAACTGGCCGCGGCTGCGCGTGACCTGGCGGACACCGTGGTGGAGACGGTCAAAGATGCACTGCCGGAGCTGCCCTCGCTGGGGCTCGGGACCAAGCTCGCGCTTACCGCGGTGGGCGTGGTGGCCGCGACAGGCGTCGCGGCCATCGCATGGGAAGCAATCAAGACAACGCCCGTGGGGCTCGCGCTCCGCGGGGCAAAGCTCGTTACCCAGAGGTCCGTGCTCGGGACGGGCGCGGCGAAGGCAGGCGCGGCACTGCGCGGCGCGGTTGAACGCGCCGAAGCCGAGCAGCGCGGCAGCTCCAAGCCGAGACAGCGCCAGTTCCCCCGGGCCGCTCGTGGTGGGCGGCATGGTGGTCAGCCCGTGGTGGTGAATGTCCAGCTGGCCCAGGCAGGCCGCGGAGGGAAGACGCGATGACGCCCCGACAGAAGATGATTGCAGGCATCGGCGCGGCTGTGGTCGCTGGCGGAGTGGCCGCTGTCGCTTTGAGCCGGACCGCCAGCGCTGCGCCCGGCGATCCGGACCTGGTGACGCTCGATGAGCTCAAGGAGCTGACTCCGCGGCTCACCGACGAGAAGCGGCGCGCGTACCTCCCCCTGCTGAACGCGGCACTGCGGGAGTGGAACATCACGACCATCCCCCGCATCGCAGCGGCGCTGGGGCAGTGGCTGCATGAGAGCTGGCAGTTTTCGGCGCTCGTCGAAATCGCGCCCAACGTTGAGGCGTACGCGAACAACGCAGGGCTGGGCAACGCGGGCAACGTGGCGGATGCGGCGCGGTACATCGGCCGCGGCGTCACGCAGTTGACCGGGCGAAGCAATTACACCCGGGCCGGTGCTGCGCTCGGGCTTGACCTGGTGAACCGCCCGGAGCTGGCGGCGGACCCGGTGCATGCGTTCCGGATTGCCGGATGGTTCTGGGTCAAGGGCAGCTCTGCCGACTTCAATGTTTTGGCCGACCGGGGCGATTTCCTGGGCATCACCAAGAAGCTGAACGGCGGGACCAACGGACTGGCGGACCGCGAGAAGTACCACGCGCAGGCGCTCGCGATTTTCGCGCGCCGTCAGTCGAAGTGAGGGCCGCGGCTCCGAAGAAGAAGCAACAGCAGCTCGTACATCAACCTGAGAGCCCGCGACGGCGCGGGCAGAACACCAGAGGCACCTGTGGCGATTGACGTGCGCGAAGTGACGACGTTGGGCAGCACGACCGTAGTTCCGGCCGGCATCGCTGGTGTGGGGTTCAGGGTGGAGCCCTCCCCCACCGTCGAATTCCCTCTGCCGTCCTACCCCGTGACCTTGCGCGCGTACCGCGCGGATGGCGTCACTGCGGACGAGTACGTGATGACGGACCGCCGCGGGCGGTTTGCCGCGGAGGGATTCACGCGCCTTGAGCTGGCGGGGCCGAACGGTCACAAGTGGATGGTGACCGTCTACACGACTGCGGGCGATTGGGACGAGCCGGACATGGTGTCCTACGCCACGCACTTCGATACGAGCGGCGGCGGCGGGCACATCCTCCGCGTGATGCCCGCGATGCTCGTGAGCACGGACGCGGGCCAGAGCCACACTCCTCTCACTGCGCGGCTGCGCTCCACTCACAATGGAGTGCCCCGCATCACGGCTGACGCGTCGGGCGCGGCGATGCCCCTGCGCACGGACGCGGACGGGCGGCTGCTGGTGGTGACTCCGACGGCTGCGCAGGTGCTGCCGCAAATGCTGGACTCTGGCGTTGCAACCTCCGGCTCCGCGCAGTCCATGCACCTGCTGGGGACGGCGCTGGACGTGAGCGCGTACAAGTCGCTGTGGCTGCGGTGCCACTCCGCCAACGTGGGCAGTGGGAATGTGACACCCGTCCTGCGCAGCCTCGCGAGCAACGGCGCGCAGCTCGCGGAGTACGAAGGCGGCGCGGTCACGATTGGCGGCGCGGGTGAGGTCATGGCAGGCCCGGGGCTCAACACGGAGCTGGTGGGCAAGTCGCGCGCCTTCGGAGCGCGCATCCTCCGCGCGCAGCCGCTGCTCAAGTTCGGCGGCACCATGACGAGCTACAGCGTTCACTGGGAGCTGTGGGCCGAGCGCTGACGCGCGGCCCGCTCCCCTTCCCTCTCAACCATTCAATCCCCTCCGGTGTGCTGCGCACGCCGAGACGGGCGACGTGTACCCACCGCGGCCCGGGGCGCCGCGGTGGGCCTCTCAAGCCCCGAGACGAGACAGACGACCATGAAGCGGATCATCTTCGGCATTGTCACTGCGGTGTGCCTGCTGTCCGGCGTGGTGTCGCACATCACGCCGGAGGGCTCGGCGGTGCAGTCCATCGCGGACAAGGGCGCGCAGGTCTGCGAGGCGAACGGATTCATCGCGTACCCGCGTGACGAGCAGGGCGAGCGGCTGCCCCGCTTGGAGGACATGCCCGCGGCGCGCTCCACGGGCCTGGTGCGGCAGCCGGACGGCTCGCTGCGGCCGGTGACGCTGCCCCAGCTCCGGGCCACGTCCACGGTTGAGGACGTGGGTCCGGCCCAGTAGACGCCGCACGCAGCAACCGAGGGCCCCGGTGCGAGCTGGGGCCTCGC
>JBKGHI010000018.1:0-65208 GCA_046520405.1 Myxococcus sp. 1LA | reverse complement strand
GCAGGGGCGACCACTCATCGAGGTGCTGATGCCCGAGGTGGTGGAGGCCGCGGGCGCCGCCAGCGCCGCGTCGCTGCGGCTGGAGGCCTACTCGCGGCAGGTGGAGCGCTTGGAGGCGCTCCATGCCCAGGGGCTGGCGAAGCTGCCTGAGCTGGCGGATGCGCAGACGCAGCAGGCGGAGGCCCGTGCCGCCCTGGTGGCCGCGCATGCCGTCCTGCGCGTGGCGGGCATCACGCCGGGGGAGGCCCGCGCCGTGGCTGAGCGGGGCACGGTGTGGCTCAAGAGCCCGATTGCCGGCGTCGTCACCGAGGTCCGCGCGGTGCTGGGGGAGATGCAGCCGGAGGCCAGCGCCCCATTGGTGCGCGTGGTGTCGGATGGACCGACGCGCCTGGAAGCCCGGTTGTCGGTCCGGCCGCCCGAGGGCGCGAGCTTCGCCTTCGTCTCCTCCCAGGGCGCGCCCACGCCGGTGCAACTGGTGGGGCAGTCGCCCCAGGTGGACGCGGCGGACGGCACCTGGCGGGCGTGGTTCGAACCGGAGGAGGGCGTCGTCCTGCGCGCGGGCCTGGGCGGCCGTTTGCGCATCCACGCCGCGGCGGGTGAGGACTCCGTCCTGGTGCCCGCGCGGGCCCTGGCTTTCGAGAACGAGCGCACCCTCGTCTTCGTGCGCGGTGGCGATGGAAAGGCCGTGCGCCGCGATGTGCAAGTCCTCGCCACGTCGGGGGCGGAGGCGCTGGTGAAGGGCGAGGTGTCCACCCGGGACGCCGTCGCGGCGGATGGCGCGGTGGTGCTCCTGGAAGCGCAAGGCCAGGAGGGCTCGGGTGGGAATGAGGTGGCGCCGTGATTGAGGCCCTTGTCCGCCTGTCGGTGCGGCACCGGGCCTGGGTGCTCGCCTTGACGGGGATGCTCGCGCTGGCGGGCGTGGTGGTGTCGCTCCAACTGGAGCTGGACGCGATGCCGGACATCACCACCAACCAGGTGCTCGTCCTGACGCGCGCGCCCGGCCTCACGCCCGAGGAGGTGGAGCGCCTGGTGACGCGTCCCGTGGAGGTGGCCCTGGGCGGCATGCCCGGGCTGGAGGCGCAGCGCAGCCTGTCGCGTTACGGACTCTCCTCCGTGACGGCGGTGTTCGCCGATGACGTGGACCCCTACCGGGCCCGGCAGTTGGTGCAGGAGCGGCTCAACGTGTTGGGCGCGTCGCTGCCTCCTGGCGTGGACCCGCCGGAGCTGGGCCCGCTCACCGGTGGTCTGGGCGAGGTGTTCCACTTCACGTTGTCGTCGCCGGAGCGCACTGGGGCGCAGCTACTCGAGCTGACACAGCTTCGGGTGGCGCCCCGCCTGCGCTCGGTGCCCGGCGTGGTGGAGGTCAACAGTTGGGGTGGTCAGCAGCGCACGCTGGAAGTCCGCGCGGACGCGGTCCGGCTGGCCCAGCGAGGTGTGACGCTCGCGCAACTTCGGGACGCCCTGGAGCGCGCCACGGGCAGCGCGCCCGGTGCGAGCCTCCCGGTGGGGGAACGCCATGTCCTGATTCGCGCGGTGGCGAGGCCTCGGGGACCGGCGGACCTGACCGAGGCGCTGATTCCCCGCGCCGGCGCACCGGCCGTGCGCCTGGGGGACGTGGCCGAGGTGACGGAGGGTTCGCTGCCACGCATCGGCAGCGCCACGTCCAATGGCCGCGGCGAGACGGTGTACGTGATGGTGCAGATGCTGCGGGACGCCAACGCGCTCGCGGTGACGGGAGACATCTCCGCCGCGCTGCCTGAGGTGCGCGCCCTGCTGCCGGAGGACGTGCGCCTGGACGTCGTCTATGACCGCGCCACGTTGGTGCGCGGCACCGTGAAGACGGTGGGAAAGAACCTGCTGGAAGGTGGCCTGCTCGTCGTGGGCGTGCTCTTCCTGTTGCTGGGGAGCGTGCGCGCCGGCTTGCTCGTCGCGTCCGCCATTCCCCTGTCCATGCTGGGCGCGACCTCCGCCATGGTGGCGCTCGACATCCCCGGCAACTTGATGAGCCTGGGGGCCATCGACTTCGGCCTGCTGGTGGACGGCGCCGTGGTGATGGTGGAAGGCCTGTTCCACCGCCTGGCCCACCTGACGCCCGAGGAGAAACAGCGCGAGCCCCGGGAGCACGTCGAGGAGACCGCCGTGTCGTTGGCCCGGCCTGTCTTCTTCTCCGTGCTCATCATCCTGCTGGTGTACCTGCCCATCCTGTCCCTGCGAGGGGTGGACGGGAAGATGTTCCGGCCCATGGCGATGACGGTCGTCTTCGCGCTGGCCACCGCGCTGGTGCTGTCGTTGACCTTCATCCCCGCCGCCGCGAGCTGGCTGATTCGCCCCGAGCACGTCCCCGCGCGGGAGCCGCTGCTGGTCCGCTGGTTCGAGCGGCTCTATGCGCCGGTGCTCGGCCGGAGCGTGCGCTCGCGCATCCCCGTGGCGGCCGTCGCCGTACTCCTGCTGGGCGTGGGCGGCTGGCTGTTCGGCCGCGCGGGCACGGAGTTCACGCCGCAGTTGGATGAAGGGGACATGGTCATCCAGACCACCCGCGCGCCAGACATCAGCCTGGAGGCCGCCGTGATTGAGGCGGGCAGGATGGAGCGCACGCTGCTCGACGCCATCCCGGAGGTGCGGCAGGTCGTCTCGCGCGTGGGCAGCCCCGCGGTGGCCACCGACATCATGGGCCTGGAGATGGCGGACGTCTTCGTGGCGTTGGCGCCCCGTGACGCGTGGCGGCCGGGGCTCACCCGCGAGTCGCTCATCGCGGAGATGGAGCAGGTGCTCGACGCGCGCGCACCGGGTGGCGAGCCGGCCTTCACCCAGCCCATCCAGATGCGCTTCAACGAGCTGCTGGGCGGCGCGGTGACGGACGTGGCGCTCAGCATCTACGGCGAGGACCCGGGCGAGCTGAGCCGGCTGGCCCGCAAGGCGGCGGCGATGTTGAGCGAGGAGCCCGGCGCGGTGGACGTGCGCGTCCTCGCTCCGCCAGAGGTGCCGCTCTTCGAGGTGGCGCCCCGTCCGCTGGACGCGGCGCGAGCGGGGCTGGGCGCGGTGGACGTGCTGGAGGCGGTGCGCTCGGTCCGCAGTGGCGTGGAGGTTGGGGCCACCTGGGACGGCGCGGTGCGTGTCCCCATCGTCTTGCGGCTGATGGGGGCGCAGGACGCCTTCTCGCTCGCCGACCTGCCTGTCCCCACCGAGACGGGCGGCCTCGTTCCATTGTCGCGCGTGGCGGACGTGCGCCTGACGTCCTCGCCCGGGCTGGTCAGTCGGGAAGGGGGACAGCGGCGGCTGGTGGTGGGCTTCAACGTGCGCGGCGCGGACCTGGGTTCGGTGGTGGAGCGGGCACGGGCCCGCGTGGAGCAGTCGCTCGCTCCGCCTGACGGCTACCGGCTCGAGTGGGGCGGCCAGTACGAGACCTTGACCGAGGCGCGGCAAAGGCTTTCGCTGGTGCTTCCCGCCGTGGCCCTCCTCATCTTCGCCGTGCTGCTGTTCGCCTTCCGCCGCCTGCGCCCCGCGCTGGCCATCTTCGCCAACGTCCCCTTCGCGTGCGTGGGGGGCATGATGGCGCTGGCGGCCAGGGACCTGCCCGTGTCCATCTCCGCCGCGGTGGGCTTCATCGCGCTGTCCGGCATCGCGGTGCTCAACGGCGTCGTGTTGATGTCGCGCGAGCAGCGGCTCGAAGCGGGCGGCCACTCGCCCGCGGAGGCCGTGGTGCTGGCGGCGCGCGAGCGGGCCCGTCCGGTGCTGATGACGGCGCTGGTGGCGGCGCTGGGGTTCATTCCGATGATGCTGGCGCGAGGCGTGGGCGCGGAGGTTCAGCGGCCCCTGGCCACCGTGGTGGTGGGCGGGCTGGTCACCTCCACGCTGCTGACCCTGGTCATCCTCCCCACGCTCTACCCCTGGTTCGCGGGCGGGCGGCGGACCCAGGTTCAGGCATGATGGCGCGGAGGAGGGCGGTGCCGTGAGGCTGCTGCTGGTCGAGGACGAGGAGCGGATGGCGAACCTGCTCCGGCGGGGCCTCGGGGAGGAGGGCCACCTCGTGGACACCTGTCGCACGGCGGAGGACGCGCTCGACCAGGCAGGCGAGGTGGCCTACGACGCCATCATCCTCGACTGGGCCTTGCCCGGCATGGACGGCGTGGCGCTGCTGCGCCGCTGGCGTGAGCGCGGGTTGACGACGCCGGTGCTGATGCTCACCGCGCGCGGCACGGTGGGCGAGCGGGTGACCGGCCTGCGCGCTGGCGCGGACGACTACCTGGTGAAGCCCTTCGCCTTCGAGGAACTGCTCGCGCGGCTGGAGGCACTCCACCGCCGCGCCGAGGGCCAGGCGCAGTCCTGGAGCGTGGGACCCATCCAGATTGACGCCCGGCGGCGCACGCTGACGTGTGGCGACCGGGAGGTGACGCTGACGGGCCGCGAGTTCGCCCTGCTGGGGGAGTTCGCCTCGCGGACGGGGGAGGTCCACACCCGCTCCAGCCTGCTGGCCAAGGTGTGGGGCCCCAGCTTCGACGGGCCTCCCAACATCGTGGACGTCTACGTGGGCTACGTGCGCACGAAGCTGACGGACGTGGGCGCGGAGGGCGTGTCCATCCAGGCGGTGCGCGGGGTGGGCTTCCGCCTCGTGGTCGAGGGCTCGCGATGAGGCTGGTCCGGCGGATGTGGCTGTGGGGCGCGGTGGTGCCCGTGGTGGCGGTGGCCGCCGCGCTGGGCGTGGCCGTCCAGGTGTTCCGCGTGGTGCTCGAACGCGCCACGGATGAGGCCCTCCTGTCGCAGGCCGCGGCGGAGAGCGTGAGCCTCTTCGACGCCCCGGACGGGAGACCGCATCTGCACGTGGAGCCGTCCCCGCTGGCGGGCGAGGTGCGCGCCTTCGTGCCCGCCACGCGGCTCTACGGACCGGATGGAACGCTGCTGGGCGTCTTCCCGCCCGAATCGCCCACCGTCTCCGAACGGGTGCTCCCCGAGGCCGGGCCCACGTCACGGCTGGAGACGCGGAGCGTCGGCACGGGCAGCCGGCTGCGCGTGCTGACGGTGCAGGTGCGCTCGCCACAAGGCGTGCCGCACGTCCTTCAGCTGGTGGCGTCCCTGGGGGCGGTGGACCAGTCGGTGGGGACCTTCACCTCCGTGGCCACGGTGCTGGCGCTGTTGCTGGGCGGCGTGCTGATTGGCATCCAGGGCTGGCAGGCGAAGGGGCTCGCGCGGCGGCTGCATGGCATCGCGGAGCAGGTGGCTCGCTCACGCGATGGCGGCATGGTGGCACCCGCGTCCGAGAACGAGCCTCGGGACGAAATCACGGAGGTGCGGCTGGCGCTGACGGAGGCCGCGTTTCGCGTGCGCGTGGCGCGTGAAGCGCAAGAGCGCCTCATCGCACGTGCCGCACATGAGCTGCGCACGCCCCTGGCGTTGATGCGCACCGGCCTGGACCTGGCGCTGCGGCGCGAGCGCAGCGCGGAAGAGCTGCGCAACGTGCTGGAGGAGAACCGGCGCGAGGTGGACCGCCTGTCCAGCGTGGCGGATGCGTTGTTGGAGCTGTCCGCGGCGGGGGGCGCGCTCGACGTGCAGCAGGGCGACTTGCGCGTCCTGCTGGAGGAGGCCGTCGCGGGGGCCCGGGCCGAGGCGGACCTTCGCGGCGTGGCCCTGCGCGTGGTGGGGCCCGACGAGGCCGCCTGCCGGATGGATGCGATGGCGGTCCGTCGCGCGGTGGACAACCTGCTGGCGAATGCCCTCCGCTATGCGCCCCGAGGTTCCGAGGTGCGGCTGGAGTTGGCGCGCCGTGAGTCGCAGTGGGAGGTCGCGGTCCAGGACGCGGGCCGGGGCATTCCCGAGGCCCACCGGGAAGACGTCTTCACGCCCTTCCACCGACTGGAACGTGACGCGGGGGGCGTGGGCTTGGGGCTCAGCCTCGTGCGAGAGGTGGCTCGAGGGCACGGTGGAGATGCACGCGTGGTGGAGAGCGCGGGCCCGGGCGCTCGGGTGCTGCTGACGCTTCCGAGCCCCTGAACCCGGCCTGTCACTCCCGCGTTCCCGCGTTGCTCCCGCCGCTGACTCGGGTACAAATCCGCCGCGATTCGTCCCTTCCGACAACTCAGCGTGGTGCGCATGGCCAGGGCTCGCGGTTCCAAGCAACATCCAGATTCGTCACGTCCCACCGGGCAGGGCTTCGTGGAGGTACGTGGCGCCCGCCAGCACAACCTGAAGAACGTCGACGTCAAGCTGCCCCGTGACGCGTTCGTCGTGTTCACCGGCGTGTCCGGTTCCGGCAAGTCGTCGCTGGCCTTCGGCACGCTCTACGCCGAGGCGCAGCGGCGCTACTTCGAATCCGTGGCGCCCTACGCGCGGCGCCTCATCGACCAGGCGGGTGTCCCGGAGGTGGACGCCATTGACGGGCTGCCTCCCGCCGTGGCGCTCCAGCAGCACCGGGGCGCGCCCACGACGCGCTCGTCCGTGGGCAGCGTGACGACGCTCGCGAACTCGCTGCGGCTGCTGTACTCGCGCGCGGGGACGTATCCTCGCGGTCAGCCGCACCTGGATTCGGATGCGTTCTCGCCCAACACGCCCGCGGGTGCGTGCCCCAAGTGCCACGGGTTGGGCCGCATCTACGACGCCACCGAGAAGTCCATGGTGCCGGATGACTCTCTGACCATCCGTGAGCGGGCCATCGCCGCGTGGCCTCCCGCGTGGCACGGCCAGAACCTGCGCGACATCCTGGTGACGCTCGGCTACGACGTGGACCGCCCGTGGCGGGAGCTGCCCAAGAAGGTCCGGGACTGGATTCTCTTCACGGACGAGCAGCCCACCGTCCCCGTCTACGCGGGCTTCACGCCGGCCGAGACGCAGCAGGCCCTCAAGCGCAAGTCGCCGCCCAGCTACATGGGCACCTTCACCGGTGCCCGGCGCTACGTGCTTCAGACGTTCGCCACCACGCAGAGCGCGCTGATGAAGCGGCGCGTGTCGCAGTACATGGTGAGCGGCGACTGCCCCGAATGCCACGGCAAGCGGCTGCGTCGCGAGTCCCTGTCCGTCACCTTCGCGGGGCTCGACATTGGCGAGCTGTCCCGGCTGCCGCTCGGTGAACTCACGGACCTGCTCTCGCCCGTGGCGGACGGGACGGCCAAGGACGTGGCCGCGCTCGCCAAGGCGCATCCAGAGAAGGCGCTGGTGGCACAGCGCATCGCGCAGGACGTGCTGGCGCGCATCGGCGTGCTGACGGAGCTGGGGCTGGGCTACCTGTCGCTCGAGCGCGCCACGCCCACGCTGTCGCCCGGTGAGCTCCAGCGACTGCGGCTCGCCACGCAGGTGCGCTCCAACCTGTTCGGCGTGGTGTACGTGCTCGATGAGCCGTCCGCCGGGCTCCACCCCGCGGACACCGCGGCGCTGCTGCGGGCGCTGGACCAGCTCAAGGGGTCGGGCAACTCCCTGTTCGTGGTGGAGCACGAGGTGGACGTCATCCGTCACGCCGACTGGATTGTCGACGTGGGCCCCGAGGCGGGCGAGCACGGCGGGCGGATTCTCTACAGCGGTCCGCTCGACGGACTGAAGAGCGTGAAGGCGTCCCGGACGCGGCGCTATCTCTTCGACGACGTGAAGGCCTCTCGCGGCGAGCGGCGCTCACCCAAGGGGTGGCTGAGCCTGAAGGGCGTGTCTCGCAACAACCTGAAGGACCTGGACGTGGAGTTCCCGTTGGGGGTCCTCACCACGGTGACGGGCGTGTCGGGCTCCGGCAAGTCGAGCCTGGTGAGCCAGGTCCTGGTGGAGTTGGTGGCGGGGCACCTGGGCCATGTGATGCCCGAGGATGCGGACGAGGGCGAGGCGCTGGAGCGCACCGTCGTGCACACCACCGGCGGCCGGATTGAGTCCGGCATGGAGGGCATCAAGCGCCTGGTCCAGGTGGACCAGAAGCCCATTGGCCGCACGCCGCGCTCCAATCTGGCGACGTACACGGGGCTGTTCGACAACGTCCGCAAGCTCTTCGCCGCCACGCCCGCGGCCAGGGCCCGCCGCTACGACGTGGGCCGCTTCTCCTTCAACGTGGCAAAGGGCCGTTGCGAGACGTGTGAAGGGGAGGGCTTCGTGAGCGTGGAGCTGCTCTTCATGCCCAGCGTCTACGCGCCGTGCCCCACGTGCCAGGGCGCGCGGTACAACGCGAAGACGCTGGAGGTACAGTACCGGGGGAAGAACATCGCCGAGGTGCTGGGCATGACGGTGGACGCGGCCCACGACTTCTTCAGCGAGGAACCCCTGGTGCAGCGCCCCCTCGCCGTCCTGCGGGAAGTGGGCCTGGGCTACCTGCGGTTGGGGCAGCCCGCCACCGAGTTGTCCGGCGGCGAGGCCCAGCGCATCAAGCTGGCCACGGAGCTTCAGCGGGCCCAGCGCGGCAGCACCCTGTACGTGCTGGACGAGCCCACCACCGGCCTGCACCCCTCGGACGTGGACAAGCTGATGACGCAGTTGGAGGGCCTGGTGGCCTCCGGCAACACCGTCATCCTCGTCGAACACGACATGCGCGTGGTGGCCGCCAGCGATTGGGTCATCGACATGGGGCCGGGTGCTGGCGACAAGGGCGGGCGGGTCGTGGTGGCGGGCCCACCGGAAGAGGTGGTGGACATGCCCTTCAGCGAGACCGCGCCCTTCCTGAAGGAAGCGCTGGGCTGAGTCCAGGCCTTGGGGCCTCCGAGCCGTGGCCGTGAGGGCCGCCGGGCTCGGAGGCGGGGCATGACTCAGCGCGCCTGCGGCTGTTGCTGTGTGGAGGGCACGGAGAGGCCCTCCGCCTTGAGCGTCTGGCTGGCCATGCCAGACATGCTCTCCGCGAGCGACTGCACGGAGCGGGTGGCCTCCTGCGTCTCCTGCACCGTCTTCAGCGTGCGCTGCATCTGCCCGGACAGCTCCTGGATGGCCTGGGCCATCTGGTGGGTGCCCGCGTCCTGGGCGCTGACGGCGGCGGTGATCTGCCGCACGCTGGAGCTGGTGTCGCCGATGATGTCGGCCAGCTGCTGGAACTGCGCGCTGGAGGTCCGCACGGCGTCCAGGCTCAGCCGCACGCGCTCGTCGCCCTTCTCGCTGGAGCGGGCGGCCTCACGCATGCTGTTGCTGACGCCGTCGAGCACCTCGCGGATGCGGTGCGTGGCCTGGATGGACTGGTCCGCCAGACCGCGCATCTCACGGGCCACCACGCCGAAGCCGCGGCCACTCTCGCCGCTGCGGGCCGCCTCGATGGCGGCGTTGATGGCCAGCATGTTGGACTGGTCCGCCAGGTCCTTCACGGAGTCCACGATGCCGGAGACCTCGCGCGTGCGTTCATCGAGCGCGAAGATGCGGCGGGCCATGTCGGAGACCTCGGTGCGGATGGCCGCCAGGTCCGCCAGCGTGCGCTCCAGGGCGGCCGTGCCCTCGCGGCCCACCTGTTCGGCGCTCTCCGCCGAGGACGCCAGCGCGCTGGCCTTCTCCGCCGTCATCTGCGAGCTGCGGCGGATCTCCTTCACCGTCTGCTCCGCCTCCTGGAGCGCCACGGCCTGACGGCTGACGCCCTCGGTCTGCTCGTCGCTGGACGAGCGGAGCTGCTGCACCACCGTGGCGAGCTCGCCGGCGCCGTTGCCCATGCGCTCGGCCAGGTTGCGGACCTCCTGCGCCCGCGCCTCCAACTGGTGGGTGTGCGCCTCCAGCGTCCGCACCACCATGATGGAGCGGCGGGTGACGATGCCCAGCAGCGACAGCGTCAGCGCGACGTAGCCCCAGTGCGTGACATTGCCCAGGGACCAGCCCACCAGACCGATGACGGGGAGGATGGTGAGGACGATGGAGAGCACCAGGCCCGCGAAGCCGCCCACGAAGAGGCGCGCGTCCGGGTTGCCCAGCCACGCCTGGGTGATGGCCACCGACAGCACCACCAGCAGCACCACCATGGCCATGGGCAGGAAGGGCACCAGGATGCGCTGGCCAATGCCCAGGTCCAGGAGCGTCGCCAAGGCGAACAGGCCACACAGCGGCGAGAACACCTTGGCGCCCTTCTGGAACCAGCCCTTCCGGTTGTCGAGCAGCGCGTCCGACACGAACTCCATGAGACCGGCGACGAGCAGGAAGATGCCCACCGTCGTGCCCAGCGTCGCGCCGGAGGAGGAACCCCACAGCGCCGTGGGCATGCCGCTCAGGCCCAGGAGGATCATGCCGCCGCTGGCCGCGGAGACCGCGAGGCCCGCCAGCATCCGGCGCCGCCAGTGGAGCAGGAAGGCGCCACCCGAGCCGAGCGCCACCGCCATCAGCAGGCAGCAGATGACGAAGGCCGCCTGGCCCTGCCGTGTCACGAAGACGAGCAGGTCATAACGCGAGCCCACCTGCGCGGCCTGGGCCACGCCGATGTTGGGATTGCTGGACTGGATGCGCAGCATCACCCGCTTGCCCTGCATGTCGCGCGGCAGGGGCACCACGTGCCACGACAGGTTCTCACCAATCTCGTAGCTGTCCGGGCGGATCTTGCCGCTCGTGTAGATGTGCTTGCTGTCCGCGTACACCTCCATGGCGTGGGTGACTTCCCCCAGGTACAGCGCGGGGTCCGTCCAGCCGCCATCGGGGATGGGGATGCTCAGCCACATGAACTTGTGGTCACCCCGGCCTTCCGGCGCCGCGAGCGCGGGCGTGGGCTTCCAGTCCTTCGAATCCCCCGTCTCCTTCGCCCACAGGGGCGTCCCATCCGCACCCACGGGGGAATCTCCCCAGCGGAAGCGCCACCCGTCGAGCACATTGACGGGGGGACCCGCCTCGGCGGCGTGAGCCGCGGAGGTCATGACAAACATCAGCAAGAGGGCGGAACAGAAGCGGAAGCCAGCCATGGAGTGCGTATGGTCATCCGCCCAGGGGCCGGATGTAAATGGGTCTTCCCGACCTCTCCCGAGAATCAATTGGCGTTGCTTGGAATTGACGTCCTGGGAGGGCGTAAGAGACAGGGAATGCGTCGAATTTTCCGCTTCCGGCGAATTCCGAGGCATTCGGCAGGTCGTAGGGAGGGCAGCCGACTGGCGGGGTTGGTCAGGAAAACCGGGTCATGGTCCGCGTCTGGATCATCATTCGCCCGGGTTTGAACGCCGACCCGGTGCGTCATGTTGAGTCCGAGGCGGCCCTCCGCGGCCCGTGCGGCGCCCGGTCTTCCCTTGGGGTGGGCCCAGCGGCGACACTGCGGCCATGGCGCATCTGGAGTTGATCCCCAAGCGGGACCTGTCGAGCTTTCGCAAGCTGGCGATTGGAAGTTGGAAGACGGCGTACGACCCCACTGTCTACGGGACGCTGACCGTCCGCATGGACAAGGCGATGGCGTACATCGAGGCGTTCCGTCAGCGCACGGGTGTGCGGCTCACGGTGACGCACCTGGTGGCCAAGGCCATGGGGGAGGCGCTGCGCCGCTGCCCGGACGCGAACGCCATCCTCCGGTACAACCGCATCTACCTGCGCCAGCGGGTGACGCTGTCCACGCTCGTCGTCCAGACGGACGGCGGCAAGGTGGACCTCACGTCGGCGCGCATCGAGGACGCGGACAAGAAGAACCTGAAGGAGATCGCGCACGACCTGGAGGAGGCGGTGCGCCGCGTGCGCGAGCGCCGCGACGTGGCGCTGGAGAAGGGCAAGGGGACCATCCAGAAGATTCCCTACCTCTTCCTCAACACCTTCACGTGGCTGCTGTCCTTCTTCATGTACACGCTGAACCTGGACCTGAGCCGGTTCGGCATGCCGAAGGACGCCTTCGGGTCCGCCATCATCACCAACGTGGGCTCGCTGGGGCTGGACACGGCCTACGTCCCGCTGGCGCCGTACACACGTGTGCCCATCTTCGTCGCGCCCGGCGCGGTGAAGGAGGTCCCCGTGGTGGAGGACGGCAAGGTGGTGCCGGGCAAGGTGATGAACATCAACGCCACGTTCGACCACCGCTTCATCGACGGGTTCCACGCGGGCGTGCTCGCCAACACCCTGCGGGAGATGTTGGAGAACCCGTTCGAGAACTTCGACGCGCTCCCGGAGACGGACGCGGCCCCGGTCGCCGCCGTGGGGTAGGGCGGCGGCCTGGAGCGCTCACCTCAGCGCCGCTGGGGAATCCGGACCAGGCGGAAGCTGATGGTGGGCGCCGCCCCGGTGTCGCTCGCGGAGCGGAAGCTGGCCCGCAGCGCGTCCGCGCAGTCGGCCCATGAGCCGCCGCGCAGCACGTGGACGCGCTCGCGGATGTCCTTGCCCAGCACGCACTGGGGGGACGTGGACGGCGAGCGCCGGTAGTAGTCCGCGTCGTAGTGGTCCTGACACCACTGGCTCACGCCGCCGGCCATGCCGAAGAGGCCGTAGTCGTTCGGCGGGAAGGCGCGCATGGGGCGGAGCGAGAAGTCGTTGAAGCGGTCGAAGTCCGCGCGGCCCGCGTCAGGAGGCTCGTTCCCCCAGGGGTACGCGGCGCCGCGGAAGCAGCCCCGCGCCGCGCGCTCCCATTCGGCCTCGGTGGGCAGGCGGTAGGTGACGGAGGCCGTGCTCAGGCGCCGCGCGAACCGCTCCGCGAGCGAAGGCGCCACGGCGACCATGGGCTTCTGGTCATAGCGCAGCGGGCCCTCGCCCGCGCGGTCCGGCGAACCGAACAGCTCCTGTGAGGTCTTGAGCTCACCCTCGCCGGTCCTCCACTGCATGTGGATGTCGTGGGCGTGCCAGTCACTGGCCTGGAGGGTCTCGTTCTCGCAGTACTGCAGCCGGATCTTCGAGTCGTTGAAGTACGCGAAGGTTTCGTCGAGCCCGTCGAGCTGTTCTTCCGTGGGGTAGTCGGGTGGTTCGGGCCAGCCCAGGGCGCGGGCGAAGGCGCTCCAGGACAGCGGCGTGTCGCTGACCCAGAACCCGGGCAACGTCACCTCGTGAGCGGGACGTTCGTCGGGCTCACCGGCGTCGTTGCCCATGAGGAACGTGCCCGCGGGGACATGGCGGAACACGAAGCCGTTCTCCACGACGGTGAGCTGCTCCAGCACGTCGTGGAGGAGCGGGAGGACGTCCTCGCGCGCCTGCCAGGCCACCGCGTCCAGCGTGGCGGCGGCGCCTTCCAGGTCTCCGCTGGCGCGCTGGGCCCGGGCCTTCGCCAGCGCGGCGTGAATCACCGACATGCGCCCCCCTGTCCCCGCGCCGCGCCGAGCACGGGCAGGGGATGTGACTCAGTGGCGTGCCCCTGGGATTGGGCCTGCCACGGGTCCTCCGCGAACGCGGAGCCATTGTAGAACTGGGCCCGCGCGCGGCAGCCGCCGGTGAAGCGGTCTCCCGCCTGCGTCGCGCGGAGGCGCTGGAAGGACTGTCCGTCACGCCAGATGTCCTCGAACGGCCGCGTCCGGATGTTGCCGGCCTCGAAAGCCGGGCCCAGGAAGCTGCATGGATTCACGTTGCCCTGGACGGAGACGGACGCCACGGTGTTCGCCGCGCCGCAGCCGGGGCCCTCCGTCACCACGCCGCGCAGCTCCTCGCGCGCGGAGGGGCTGAAGGGGTCGATGGCGAAGAGGTCCGAGTCCGCCTCGACGCGCTCCAGCCGCGCCAGCGCGTCCACGTAGCCATCGAAGGTGGGCATCAGCTCCGGGTGCCGCGTGGCCGTGCCCACGGGGTACAGCGGGCGGAAGACGGCGGTATGGGCGCCCACCCGCCGGGCCAGCTCGACGCAGGCCTCGACCTCCGCCACGTTGTCGCGCGTCAGCGTGAAGGCGAGCGTGAAGCGCGCATGCTGGCCAAGGAGCGCGAGCTTCTCCAGCACCCGGTCGAAGACGCCCGCCCCGCGCACGGCGTCGTTCGTCACCGCGTGGGCGCCTTCCAGCGACACGTTCAGCCACACCAGCTCGCGCTTGCCGAGCTCTCGCGCCCACCGCTCATCGATGAGCAGGGCGTTGGTGGTGAGGCAGGGGTGGAGCCCGTGGCCCGTCGCCGCGTCGAGGATGTCCAGCAGGTCCTTGCGCATCAGCGGCTCGCCGCCGGTGAGCCCCAGGCGGAGGCTGCCCAGGCCGGCGAGCTGCGCGAACAGCCCATCCATCTCCTTCACGGAGAGCGGGGACTGGTTGCGCGGCAGCGTCCCGGCGAAGCAGTGCGAGCACGTGAGGTTGCACGCGCCGATGACCTCCAGGTGGACCGCGAGCGGGCCCAGCAGGTGGCCGGATGGAGGCGTCCGGTCGATGCGCGCCGCCGCGAGCCGGCCGTCCATCCGGAGATAGCCCTTCATCGACAGGTGCTGGATGAGCCCGATGACGGCGTCCCGCTCACGGTCCTCCGCGTCGCCGATGACGTCATCCGCGGCGTGTTCGGTGAGCTGGGTGAGGACGGCCGCGGCGGGCGCGTCGAAGGGCATGTAGCGGGAGGAGCGCCGGTCGAAGAGGAGGGCGCCGAAGTGCTGCGGGATGAGCACCAGGGATGGGCGGTTCATCGGAACCCCGCGTCGTCCACGTGGAAGGACCACCGCACCCAGGCCTTCGTGGCGCTGGCGGCCAGGCCCAGGCCCGTGGCTTCGTCCTTGAGCATCTGCCAACGCCATCGCTCGTTCCCCTTCGGATCCGGAACGGGCCGCTCCACCAACGCGGTGAAGCCCGCATCCGCGAAGTCGGGAAGCCGCCATCCGTCCGGAGGCCGCTGGCTCGTGGCCTTCCACCGGCCATCCGCCGCGGACGCGAGCTCCGGGCGGAGCGCGCTGGCGATCTCCGGGTTCAGGCGGGCCTTGAGGAGGACGAAACCCCCTTCATCGGGCCGGTTCACTTCGAAGGACAAGACATGCGCACCCGGAGTGACGAGCACCCGTTGCTCCACGAGCGGATTCCCGTCGAGGAACAGCCCGTCCGAGGCGCCTTTCACGTAGGTGCTCAGCGACAACCCGATGGAGGCGCCGGGCCGTCGCCAGCGGAGCACCACGCCGCCACAGCCCGCGGGCACCTCGCAGTGGCTGTGAACCTCCAGCGCGAGCTGGCTGGATGTCTTGCGGTAGCGCGCCAGCGCGTTGAGACGGAAGTCATCCGATTCCGACATTCCGCCGTTCTACCGCGTGCTGAACCGCGTTGGATCCGAGCATTCACGGCATTCCTGGATGGCGCCGGGTCAGATGTCGGACATCGGTGGAAAATTGCGCCTGGCGCACGCAACCTGGCCTCCTCCCATCCGATACTGGCTGGAGACCCCCACACCTCGCACGAACAACGGCCGAGCCATGACCTCCCGGATCAACCAACCGAGCCGTCCCGCCACCTCCAAGGCCTCCACTCCCCAGCGCGCCGCGGATCCGCGCGCCAAGGAGACCTCGGCTTCGCCCGCGGCGCCCAACACCGCGGCCCCCCAGCGCGGCCCGGTGAAGGACTTCTTCGACGACGCCCGCCAGACGCGCAACGCGGAGGCCCAGCGGCACACCGCCACGTTGGCGGGAAGCCGCGGGACGGGCGCGCAGACGCTGGCGCGCACCAACGGCAGCCTGCTGCCGGAGCCCCTGCGCTTGAGCGCGGCGGCGGTGCCCACGCAGCCCTCCAGCCGCCCCGGCATGGGCGCCATCCCCTACGACGGCGGCGCCACGTTCCGCGTGTGGGCGCCCAACGCGCAGCGCTTGCAGGTGGCCGGTGACTTCAGCAACTGGCAGGCGGTGGAGCTGCAGCGCGAGCCGAGCGGCAACTTCTCGCTCGACGTCCCCGGCGCCAAGGCGGGTGACCAGTACCAGTTCGTCATCCAGGGCAAGCACGGCGACTGGCGCTGGAAGGGTGACCCGCGCGCCCAGGACGTCACCAACTCCACGGGCAACTCCATCATCGTCGACCACAACACGTACCAGTGGAAGCACGACCACGACTTCCGGATGCCGCCCTGGAACGAGGCGGTCATCTACGAGATGCACGTGGGCACCTTCAACGACGAGCCCGGCTGGGGCCCCGGCAACTGGGAGAGCGCCATCCACAAGCTGGACCACCTGAAGGACCTGGGCATCAACGTCATCAAGATGATGCCCACGGCCGAGTTCGCGGCCGACTTCAGCTGGGGCTACAACCCCGCGTTCCCCTTCGCGCCGGAGAGCGCCTACGGCACGCCGGATGACTTGAAGCGCTTCGTCGACGAGGCCCACAAGCGCGGCATCGGCGTGGTGATGGACGTCGTCTACAACCACCTGGGCCCCAGCGACCTGCCGCACTGGGACTTCGACGGTGAGACGTACGGCAAGGGCGGCAGCTACTTCTACACGGACTGGCGCGCCAAGACGCCGTGGGGCGACACCCGGCCGGACTACGGCCGCCACGAGGTCCGCGACTACCTGCGCGACAACGCCATGATGTGGCTGCGCGAGTACCACATGGACGGCCTGCGCGTGGACGCCACCAAGGAGATCCGGATGGCGAGCGGCGTGGACAACCCGGAAGGGTGGCAGTTGCTCCGCGACATCAACGACGCCGTCAACCGCGAGTTCCCGCAGAAGATCGTCATCGCCGAGGACCTGGGCGGCGACGGGGCCCTCACGCACCGGGATGGCGCGAACTTCGACAGCCAGTGGGACGCCAACTTCGTCCACCCGATGCGCGCCGCGCTGACCGCGTTCTCCGACAGCGACCGGGACATGAACGCCGTCGCGGACGCCATCCGCTTCAAGTACAACGGCAGCGCCCTCCAGCGCGTCATCTACACGGAGAGCCACGACGAGGTGGCCAACGGCAAGCAGCGTCTGCCCAGTGAGGTGGGCGGCTGGGACGCGGGCGGCTACCACGCGAAGAAGCGCTCCATCATCGGCGCGGCGCTCACCATGACGAGCCCCGGCATCCCGATGATCTTCCAGGGCCAGGAGTTCCTGGAGGACGGCCACTTCCAGGACGCGGATCCGCTCGACTGGAAGAAGAAGGAGACCTACGCCGGCATCAACCAGGCGTACACGGACCTCATCAAGCTGCGCCGGAACTGGAACGACAACACCGCCGGCCTGCGCGGTGAGAACGTCAATGTCCACCACGTGAACAACAACGACAAGGTCGTCGCCTTCCACCGCTGGGACAAGGGCGGCGCGGGCGACGACACCATCGTCGTGGTGAACATGGGCGGCAAGCACCTGTCCAACTACGACCTGGGCCTGCCCGCCGATGGCACCTGGAAGGTGCGCTTCAACAGTGACTGGCAGGGGTATTCCGGTGACTTCGGCAACGCCCAGAGCTTCGACGTGGGCGGCCGGTGGAATGGCAAGGACGGGATGCCGGCCAGCGGCACGCTGAATAACTTGGGACCCTATAGCGTGCTCATCCTCTCCAAGGACAAGTGATGAAGCTTGAAGGCTCCTGCCACTGTCGCGGCGTGCGGTTCAGCGTGGAGACGAAGCATCCGTCTCCCTTCATGCGGTGCTACTGCTCCGTATGCCGCAAGACGCAGGGGGGCGGGGGCTTCGCCATCAACCTGTCGGGGGAGGCGAGCTCGTTGAAGGTGCGCGGCCGGCAACACCTCAAGGTGTACCGGGCGCGCATCCAGAACCCGGAGGATGCGAAGGCGCACAAGAGCAAGGGGCAGCGCCACTTCTGTGGGCGGTGCGGCTCCGCGCTCTGGCTGTTCGATCCGACGTGGCCGGAGTTGATCCACCCGTTCGCGTCGGCCATCGACACGCCGCTCCCGGAAGCACCCGAGCTGGTCCACATCATGCTCGAGTTCAAGCCGGACTGGGTCCCCGTCCAGGCGGGGAAGAAGGACAAGAAGTTCCAGCGCTATCCGAAGGAGTCCATCGCGGAGTGGCATCGTCGCCACGACGCGGAGGTGGACTGACGCGCCTGGTGGGCCGCCTGGTGGCCGGACGGGCGGCGTGATGTTGCCCGCCGCGTGGGTTGTGGCAGGTGTCCTCGGGGCCCAGCGTGTCTCTCACACGCGGAGGGCGAACATCGATGGCACAGGGCAGCTCGCGGCGGATCCGGTATGCGGTGGTAGGGGCGGGGAATATCGCGCAGGTGGCCGTTCTCCCGGCCTTCCAGCACGCTCGCGAAAACTCGGAGCTGGTGGCGCTCATCTCCTCCGACGCTGAGAAGCGGGACGTCCTGGGGAAGAAGTACGGCGTCCAGCACACGGGGACGTACGACGAGCTCGAACAGGTGCTGCGGGACGCCGACGTGGACGCGGTGTACATCGCGCTGCCCAACACGCTGCACCGCGCCTATACGGAGCGCGCCGCGCGCGCTGGCGTCCACGTCCTCTGTGAGAAGCCGATGGCGACCTCGGTGGAGGACTGCGAGGCGATGATCCGCGTCATGGACGAGCATCACGTCAAGCTGATGATCGCCTACCGGCTCCACTTCGAGGAGGCGAACCTGCGGGCCATCGAGCTGTTGCGCTCGGGACGCATGGGCGAGCCGCTGATGATGTCGGCGCTGCTGACGCAGCAGGTGCGGACCGGCGACATCCGGACGCGCGTGGACGTGGGCGGCGGCGCGCTGCTCGACGAAGGGCCATATCCCATCAACGCCGCGCGCTATCTCTTCGGCGACGAGCCCACCGAGGTGTTCTGCTACACCAACGAGGAGCAGGACCCTCGCTTCGAGGGTGTGGATGCCACGGCCTTCGCGCTGATGCGCTTCTCGAAGGGGCGCATCGCGCAGTTCGGCATCAGCCACGCCGCGTCGGCGGTGTCGAGCTACCGCGTGGTGGGGGAGAAAGGCGACCTGCTCGTCACGTCCGCGTTTGGCTACGAGAAGGAGCGCAAACACATCCTCACCGTGGAGGGAAAGACAGAGGAGCGCGTCTTCGCGACGCACGACCAGTTCGCGCCGGAGTTGATCTACTTCTCGCAGTGCATCCTGGAGGACCGGGAGCCCGCGCCGTCGGGCCGTGAGGGGCTCGCGGATGTGCGCGTCATCACCGCGATGCAGGAGTCCGCGAGGACCGGGCGCCGGTGAAGCTCGCCGCATTCCCGATGCGCCAGCGGCCGTCGTTGGGCCAGCTCATCGTCCGCCCCGCGGCCAGGCCACCGGAGCCGGTGAACGCACCCGCGCCAACGCAAGGATGAAGTGACGTCACGCGGAAATATTTCCGCGCGGGACGTCTTATCTGCACGCTGAATGTGCGGGGACATCCGCCTCCGCAAGTCGTGTCAGACCCCTGATGCATTCATTGCCGCGAACCGGAAGCCCAGGGGTCGGCAATGACTGCACATGTGATTCATCAAGGCACCCACGCGGTTGAGCAAGTTCTGGCGAAGATTCGCCGTTGTGCCGCGGACGTCACGCGGTACCCCATGGACATCCTGACGGCGGATGCGCAGCTCGAGGACGAGCTGGGCATTGACTCCGTCAAGCTGGCGGAGATCGCGGCCGTGGTCGGGCGCGAGTTCAACATCCCGGCCGAACGCCTGCCCCGGGGCGCACAGGCGAGGACGCTGGGCGCGATGGCGGACGTCGTGAGTCAGTTGCTCACGGACACGCGGCCTGCTTCCGCGCCTCCTCAGGCGCCTTCCGTGCCCCAATCCGTGTCCGTGGGCCCGCCGGTGGAGAAGCTGGAGGAGCGGGTCCGTGCCGTGTTCGCTCGGGTCACCCGCTATCCGGAAGAGCTCCTGACGCCCGAGGCGGACCTGGAGGACGAGCTGGGCATCGACTCGGTGAAGCAGGCCGAGGTGATGGCCGTGCTCGTCAAGGAGCTGAGGCTGACCGATGCCCCTCAGCCCTCACAGCGGCTGCGAACGATTTCGGCGATTTGTGCCATGGCGCGTGCGCGGCTGGAGGTCGCGGCGCCGGTGCTGGAGGTCGCGGCGCCGGTGCGTGAGGCCCATCCGCCACGCGAGAGTCCGCCTCCGGTGGTGTTGCCCTTCGAGGGGAAGGTCGCGTTCATCACGGGCTCCGGGAAGGGAATTGGCAAGGTCATCGCGGCCCGGCTGGCCAGCGCGGGGGCGACGGTGGTGGTGAACTCCTTCCATTCCCGGGAAGAGGGAGAGCGGACGGTCCAGGACTTGATTGACGCGGGGGGGAAGGCGGTCCACGTCTGGGGTTCGGTCGCGCAGGAGGAGCACCTGGACCGGATGTTCGCCTCCATCGACGCGCAGTTCGGTGGGTTGGACTTCCTGGTGTGCAACGCGTCCAACGGGCTCATCGGGCCCTTCGACCGGATTACGCCGCGCGACTGGGACAAGGCGTTCCGCACCTGCATCACGGGCACCTATGAGTGTGCCATGCGCGCGAGGCCGCTGATGGCCCGGCGGGGCGGCGGAAGCATCGTGACGATGTCCACGTCCATGTCCCAGCGGTACATGCACGACCTGGGCTGTCAGGGCGTGGTGAAGGCAGGGGTGGAGTCACTGACACGCTACCTGGCGGCGGAGCTGGCACCGGATGGCATCCGCACCAACTGCGTGTCCGCGGGGCCGGTGCATGGGGAGCTGCTGGGCATGTTCCCCAATGCGCCGAGCCGGGTCGCGCGCTGGGAGGCGGCCACGCCGGGCGGGGAGATCTGCACCGCCGAGGACGTCGCCGATGTCACCGAGCTGCTCCTGGGGGCCAAGACGCGCCGGGTGAACGGCGCCATCTGGGTGGTGGACGCGGGGCTCTCCGGAACGGTGGATGGGCTGCTGCCGGGCACGCCGGAGGCGAAGCGTCCGGTGGAGCGGCGCTGGTCCCACACCAACGGCCACGACGTGCGGGCGCTGCTCGCGCTCGATTCCTGAACTTCGTCCCGGAGCCAATCGCCATGGGTTACTTCGCGGTCCCGTACGACATTCATTTCGACGACACGATGGCCTACGGGAGCCATCACTTCCTCACGAACTTCAAGTTCCAATGCGCGGGCCGGGAGCATCTGCTCTTCAGCCCGGACGTGTTCGACGTGCCGGAGTTCCGGCGCGACTTCGAGCAGGTGCTGTTGCTCACCTACGAGGGCTACTCGCGCAACCTGGCCCCCGCCAACCTGGGGGACCGGCTGGTGGTGCTGACGACCCTGGAGGAGCGAGGGGAGGTCTCCCTCCGCTTCTGCTTCCGGACCCTGAAGAGCGATGGGACGCCGGTGGCCTGCGGCTACCAGACCGTCCTCTGCGCGGACCGGACGTCGGGCGCCTTGTGCCCGTTCCCCGACTCCTTCCTGCGGTGCTGTGACTCCCTCTCTGGAATCGTCGAGCAGGCCAGGGCACGGAGCTTCAAGGACTGTGTCCAGCAGGGCGGCTCCGCGCTCAATGACGTGTTCCCAGAGGCCATCCGGACGCTGGCGAAGTCGCTGCTCGCGGACCCGGCCTCCCTGGGGACGTCGCGTTTCGTTTCAGGGGACGCCGGCGCGTTGACGCTGCCGCAGGGCGCTACGGCCTTTCTCTTCGCGGGACAGGGCTCGTTCGACCCTGGGCTTTTCATCCAGTTGAAAGCGCTTCAACCTGACCTGGCGCGTGAGCTTGAAGGTGCCGCTGACGCGTGCCGAGCGGTCGGGGTGGACGCGGGTGCTTTGCTGACCGCGCGGGATGTCGATGACGTCAGGCGTGCGCTCGAACAGCTGCCTCAGCTCGACCAGCTTGGCATCTATCTGTCGGGTGTCCTGGGGGCCCGGTGGATGGAGCGTCAGGGGGCGCGTCCGGACGTGTTCGTGGGGCACAGCTTCGGCGAGATTGCCGCGATGACAGCGGCGGGGGCCATCGCTCTGGGCGTGGGCGCACAGGTAGTCTGCAAGCGCATCCGAGCGCTCCAGGTCCTGCCGGACGACTTCGGGACGCTGGCCGCGGTGGCGCTCAGTGAGGAAGAGGCTGTTCGAGCCATCGCGGAGTGTGGGGCCTCGGGGCTGCACATCGCGGGCCGCAATCACGCGCGGCAGACAGTGGTCGCGGGCGCGCGTGGGGCGCTCGAACGCCTCCGTGCGCTGCTTGAGGGCAAAGGGCAGGGCTTCACCTTCGTTTCGAGCCGCTATCCCTTCCACCACCCGGGCATGGCGCCGGCCGCGAAGGCCTTCCGCGCGATGTTGGACGGGGTGGCCATGCAGGCGCCGCGTGGCCGCGTCTATTCGCCCATCGAACGTCGCGCCTACGTGGGCGGGCAGCCGGAGTTGGCGGATGCGCTCGCGTCACACCTGGTGAGCTCGTTTGACTTCCTTGGGACGGTGGAGCTGCTGACCCGGGCGGGGTGCACGCGGTTCGTGGACTGTGGAAGCACCGGTGTCCTGGCGCGCATCGTCCAGAAGATTGTCCCGGTGGAGTCGGGCGCCGAGGTGCGCGTCATCAGTAAGCTGCTTCCCTCGGAAACGCCGGTTCGTGCCGCCGATGCCGTGCGGGAGGATGCCGGCGCGGTCGAGGACAGCGGGATTGCCGTGGTGTCGCTCGGCTGCATCCTGCCGGGCGGGGCGAAGGATCCGGATGCGTACTGGCAGAACATCCGGAAGGGCGTCAGCGGCATCGTCGACCCAGGGCTGTCGCGGCCTGAGTTGGTGACGGACTTCGTGGGTCCCGCTGGGACTCCGGACCGGACGTACACGCTGCTCACGGGACAAGTGCGGGACGAGGACCTGGTTGTCCCGCAGGACGTGGACCCAGCGCGTTTCCGACAGTACGTCCGCGAGCAGAAGCTGTTGGCCATCGCCCTTTCCCAGGCCATGCAGGGATTGAAGTCCGTGGCATCGCGTTCGCCTGGGCGCATCCAGTGCCTGCTGGGTTCGACGGCGGAGGGCTCGGCCGAGTACGACGCGGCGCTGTGCATCGAGGCCGGTGAGGCACTGCTGTGCGCCAGGGGGGAGCGGATCCAGGACGTCGCGTCCTTCGCGAGCGCGGCGCGTGAGGCGCTTGGCGTGGAGGCCATCTCCAGCGACCTGGCGCCGCATCCCACGCTCCAAGCAGTGGTGACGGACGTGGTGGGGCAGGGCGTCGCCACGACGCTGCTGGACGCCGCCTGCGCGTCGTCGCTGTATGCCATGGCGCTGGGGATGAAGGCGCTCGAGCGCGGGGACGCGGACCTCGTCCTGGCCGGAGGCGTATTCTCTCCCGGGCCTGGGAACAGTTGTCTGTTCTCGCAGTTCAACGGTCTCTCCGCCACGGGGAGCCGGCCGTTCGACGCGCGAGCGGATGGTGTCATCTTCGGCGAAGGCGCGGGCGTCGTTGGCTTGATGCGGCTGAAGGACGCCGTCGCGGCGGGGCACCGCGTGCATGCCGTCATTCGCGGTGCGGGGCTCTCCAGTGATGGACGGAGCAGCTCGGCGAACGTGCCTCGCTCGGAGGGGCAGGTCGCGGCGATGGAGGCGTGCTACTCGGGGGCGCAGGTCGACCCCGCGAGTGTGCAGTACATCGAGGCGCATGGAACGGCCACGCCCGCTGGCGATGCCACCGAGCTCAAGTCGATTGCCCGTGTCTTCGGGGGCAAGCGCAGTGGCATTCAGCTCGCCAGCGTCAAGGCGCTGATTGGCCATGTCGGCTGGGCGGCGGGCGCGGCATCGGTCATCAAGCTGTGCAAGGCGTTGGAGCACCGGCTCTTCCCGGTGCAGGCCCACTTCGAGTCACCTGGCGCCGCGCTGAATGCCATGGGGCCTGGCTTCGAGGTGAACACGCGCGAGCAGCCCTGGCCGGAGAATGGCGAGCTGCCTCGTCGCGCCGCCACCAATGGCTTTGGCTTCGGTGGCACCAACGCCCACCTGGTGCTGGAGGAGTACCGAGGTCCTTCGTCAGCGCCTCGGCGGGCTGTGGCGGATGCATCCGCGCTCGTGGTGGTGGCCGCGGAGGGGCTATTCCCGGATGGTCGAGGACAGCCTTGCTCGGGTGTGCCCGTCGATGTGGGCACGCGCTTCGACTTGGGCGCGCTTCGACTGCCGTCCACGGTGCGCCTGCTGCCCGACATCTCCGAGGACATGGATGCGACGCAGCTCCTGGGGCTCGTGGCCGCGAGTTCTCTCGTCCAGAAGCTGGGTGCGTTCGACACGCTTCGTTCTGGGACGGCCATCGTGCTGGGGCTCGAAGGAAAGACGCGCCGGGGTGTCGAGGCGGTCCAGCGCGTCCTGGACTTCACGCTGCAACGGCGCTTGCGGGAGAAGGCTCGTCGGGAGCCCGCGTTCGCCGCGGCACTCCCCATGGCGGAGAAGCTTCACTCGGCGGTGATGGAGAACATTCGTCCCTCCGGGCCGTACACGCTCCAGGGAATGATGCCCAACGTCACGCCTGGCCGGGTCGCGGGGGCGCTCGACGTCAAGGGACCCAACTTCGTCGTGGATGCGGGAGCGGCGACTTCTGCGGCGGCGCTCCAGGCGGCGCGTGGCCTGCTGGAGAGCGGCTTCGAGCTTGTCCTCGTGGGCAGTACGCACATTGGGCGGCCCGGAGAGATTCGGGGAGCCCAGCAGCCCCAGGAGGGCGCGGCGCTCTTCGCCGTGACGACGGCGGAGAAGGCCTGGAAGCAGGGATTGAAGCCCCTGTGCCAGCTCCAGCTTGCCACGCGCGGTTCGCGGGGCATGGGGGCGGGCGTTGACCTGCCGCCGCACTCTGCGGCGGAGAGCCTGGCCTTGCTGCGAGCCGTACAGGCCACCGCGAGTGGCCGTGCCGCCAGCCTGCGGTTCCACCCAGATGCCGCGACGGGCGTTCGGCTGGAGGTGCAGCTTCTGCCGGTGGAGGACGGGCAGACGCTGGATGCCTCGGTATCGTCCGCGCCGACTGTCGTTCCGATGGGCGCTCCCACGGCAGCTTCGCGAACCCATCCCGATGCCGTGACGGATGGGCGGAGCGAATTGCCGTCTCGTCCACCAGAGGGGATGCGCCTTGGCGGTTCCCGCGCGGCCGAAGCAGCGGCGGCGCAGCGCTCGGGCTCATCGGGAGCCGAGACGTCCGAAGCCTCCAGGGGTTTCGACCATGCGGCGCCCATTCAGTACCTGTCGCCAGTGCTGGTGGAGCGGCCTGCCCGGATGACGCGGCCGTCCCAGCTCCGAGGCCGCAGGGTGCTGTTCATCGCGGAGGATGTGGCTCTGGCGCGCGAGCTGGCGGGTCACACGGAGGCCCTCTGTGGAGCTGAGCACCTGATTCTCTGCGCGGGGACTGGGGCGGACGCGGGACGTCTCCGGCACATCGACCTATCGACCGACGCCTCGGCGGAAGCCGGGCTGGCCGCGCTTGGCTTCGAACCTGAGGTCATCCTCGCGGTCAGTCGCATCGAGGCGGGGGCACGCGAAGCCGAGGTGGTGGCGGACACGGCTTCGAAGCATGGGGCTCTGGAGCTGCTCTTCCTGGCCGCGCGCCGCTCCTACGAGCGCCTGGCCCGTGGTGAGGTGACATTGGCGAGCCTGTGCGTTGGCGCGCTGGGAGCGCGACGGTGTCTGCATCCCATGTCGGGGCTGTTCGCGGGATTGCTCAAGTCCGTTGGACGGGAGGTGCCTGCGCATGACGTGCGTGCGATTTCCACCACGGACATGCCGCTCCCTGAGGCACTTCGGTTGACCGAAGCCGAGCTGGGCTCCGACGTGGATGGGCAGCCGGCCATCGAGGTCTGTTTCGACGGTCCGGTGCGGTGCGTCCGAGCCCTTCGCGTCACGGACGTCACGGCAGCGCCCGCGACAACGCTCGACTCGCGCTCGGTGGTCTTGCTCACGGGCGGGGGGCGAGGTGTGACGGCCGTCCTCGCGGGGGCTTTGCTCAAGCGCTACGGCTGCAAGGTGGTCCTCGTGGGCCGAAGCGACCCGGCCGAGGCGCCCGAGCGTGTGCTCCAGGCCCGCGAGGAAGAGCTGCCGCAGGTGGAGCGCGAGTTCTACGCGACGGAGCTGGCCAGCAACCGAGGCGTACGGATGCCGGAGCTGCGCAAGCGCTTCGAACGTTTCCTGGCCGCTCGTGAGCTGAAGGCCACGTTGGAGGACCTCGGCCGGCTCCCGGGCGAGGTGCTCTACCGAGCCGCGGACGTGACGAAGGTCGCGGACGTCGACCGGGTCGTCCAGGAAATCGTCGACACCCACGGGCGGCTGGACCTGGTGGTGCATGGGGCCGGTACGCAGACGTCCAAGAAACTGAATCGCAGGCAGCTTGGGGAGCTGCGCACGAACCTGGGCACCAAGCTGTTGGGGCTGCGGAACCTGCGGGACGCGTGTGTGAAGCGGCTCGCGCGGCCGGTGCCGTTCCACGTCCTCACCTCCGCGTTCAGCTACATCGGGAACGACGGGCAGGCGGACTACGGCGCCGCGAACGAGGCGCTGGACCGGCTCTGCGCGTGGGTCAGCGACGCGAGCCAGGAGGTCCGGTGGTGCAGCGTGGGGTGGCTGGCGTGGGATGGAATTGGCATGACGCGCGGCTCGGAGTACCGCGTGCTGGGTGCCAGCCGGCATCTGCGCGGCATCCGGGCGGAGGAGGGTGAGGCGCTCTTCCTCCAACTCGTGGACGGACGGCCTCGACAGGCCATCAACGTCCAGCTCACGGAGAGCGAGCGGTCCTTCTATGGGCTGGAGGTCCTGCCCGCTGGCCCCGTCCAGCATGAGCTGGTCGTGGACGCGGTGAGCGTTCCATGTCTGGAGGATCACCTGGTGCGTGGCACGCCCACGCTGCCTGGGGCCTGGGCGTTGGACCTGATGCTGAGAGCGGCGGTGGGCAACGGGCGGCCGGAGCTGCGGACCGTCACCATCGAGGACGTCCGGTTCTCTCGCTTCGTTCGCGTCAAGCCGGGCGGGCGGCAGCACCTGCGCGCCGAGTGTACGCCCCTCATCGATGAGCCCGAACGGCACGGCGTGCGGGTCCGGCTGATGGGGGACATCGTCCACGCCACGGGTGTCGTGTTGGAGAAGGACCTTGTCTACGCGGAGGCGCGCTTCACGTTGACCGCGGAGCCTCCCAGGGCGACGCCGACGCTGGATGCCGCGGTGCCGTCGGGACGGGCCCGGCGGGTTCACGATCCGCACTGCGCCGTGGGTGCGCCCATCGAGCTGCGGAAGATGTTCGACTGCCTGGAGGAGATTCGCATCGAGCCGTCAGCCCGATTCGCTCGGCTGGGATTGCCGACGGTGCCACATCAGGCGGGGAGCGCCGTGCCCGCGCTCGTGCTGGACGCGGCCTGGCGGTTGAGCGCGATGCACGTGGATGGGGAGTCGAGCGAGGTGTTCGCCCCCATCCAGCTCCATCGGGCCACCTTCGACCGGGGCCTGGTGGAGGTCGGGGGCGGAGCGCCGCTTCGCCTCTCGTTGAAGGCGCTTCCGCCGCGAGTGGATGGCGACCTGCTGGCGTGCGGAACGGTCGCGGCGCTCGATGAGGCGGGACGGCTTCGGATGTTGATCGAGGGCGGCGTTGCGCGGCCCATGGCTTGAGACCCCTTTCCTTCGGGTGAACGCATGAGTTCTTCCAATCCGCGGGCGGGTTCCATTCCCGCCGATGACCCGAAACGGCTGCGGTCCGAGCTGCGCCGGGTGCTACCTCCAGAGTCCTTCCAGCCACAGCCCCTGCGAGGCGTCGTCGCGCTCGGCTTGGTGCCGGTGATGGTGGTGCTGATGTGGGCGGCGAGCAGCGGGCAACTGCCGTGGTGGGCGTGCCTGCTCATCTCGTTCGTGATCGGGCAGATGGCGACGGCCGTGGGCCTGGCGGCACACGAGGCGCTGCATCACGCGGTGTTTCGCAGCAGGGCGCTCGAGAGTCTTCTGGGCTGGGTGGGCTTCGCGCCATTCTTCGTGACGCCCGGGAACTGGCGGGCGTGGCATGTCCAGGCACACCACAGCGCGGCGAACGTCCTGGTCCGGGATCCGGACATCCTGCCTCGGCGAAGTGAGTGGCGGACCCAGTGGTTCGCCAAGGTGTTCCACGTCATGTCCCCGGGCTCGGGTTCGCTGCTGAGCTTCGTCAGCTTCAGCTTCTTCTTCACGGCCCAGGGACAGGCCTTCCTGTGGCACCACAGCCGGCTGCCGCAGTTCAAGCATGTGCAAATGCATCGGACTCGGGAGCGCATCCTCACGGTGCTGGTGATTCTGGGCTGGGTCGCGGTGGGGTGGTGGATGGGGCCGCTGGGGGCGCTCTACGCGCTCATCCTGCCGCTCATCATCGGCAACATCACGTTGATGATCTACATCGCCACCAACCACTGGCTGCTGGCCGCGCACGAGGAGTCCGACAACCCCTTTGTGAACACGGCCAGCGTGGCGACGCACCCGGTGATGGACTGGCTGCACTACAACTTCAGCCACCACCAGGAGCACCACATCTTCCCGGCCATGAGTCCGAAGTTCGCGCCGCTGCTTCGCAAGCACCTGCGTGAATTGAATCCCGATGCGTCCCAGGTGTACCCGCACCTGCACGCGCTCAAGATGCTCTACCGGCGCCCGGCGCTCTACTCCGAGGATGGACAGACGCTCATGACGTCGAAGGGGACGCCTGCGATTGCCACGGAGGAACTGCGCCGCCAGCTCAAGGTGCCGGAGCCCGCCGTGCCTTGAGCTGCTGAGATGTGGTTGAGCGCGAACCTCGGTCCTGACGGATGCACTTGTGGTATCGAGCCGCATGCCTCCGTCAGAGACCGAGTCCTACCTCCTTGACTACCACCGCCGGCTCGCGGGTGTGACCGCGCGGTGGTTCTCGACGACGCCCGTGAGGCGGGGCGACGCCCGATTTCCCTCCACCTATGAGTTGCTTGCGGCGGAGGTTCCCCAGGAGGGGCGGCCAGTGACGGTGCTCGATCTGGCCTGTGGTGATGGCTACCTGCTTGAGCTGCTCGCTCTGCGAGAGGCTCCGCGCCCGCGACTCGTCGGCCTGGATATGAGCGAGAGCGAGCTCGCCCAGGCGAGGCGCGGTTGAAGGGGGCCTCCACGCTGATTCAGGGCGTGGCGCAATCGCTTCCCTTCGAGGAAGCCCATTTCGACGTCGTGCTCAGTCACCTGGCGCTCATGTTGATGGATGACTGCGAGAAGGTCCTCTCCGAGATTGGCCGTACGCTGAAGCCCGACGGCAAGCTGTCCTGCGTCGTCGGTGGAGGCTTCGTGCCCTCCGGGACGCTCGCGGTGTTCCGTGCCCTGATGAAGTCCACCATCGCGGCGCAGCCCCGCCCCCCGCTGAGCCTGGGGGACACGCGCTTCCGTTCCAACGAGGGGCTGATGGCGCTCTTCGGCCTTGCCTTCCAGCAGGTCGAGGTCTTCGACTTGGAGGTCCAGGAGGACGGGACGCCGGAGCGTATCTGGGCTTCGCTCGCCAGCACCTACGACGCCGACCAGCTCCCGTCTGGCGCACGCGAAGACGTCCGGCGCGCGTTCCTCGCGGCCGTGGAGCCCATGAAGGATTTCGCTGGAAACATCTCCTGTCACTGGAGCATGCGCCAGGTGACAGCAAGCGCGCCCCGGCGCTGAGGCGTGAAAGGCTTGCGTGACGTGTTTGTGTCCATGTCGCCGAAACGACAAGGTGACTGAGTCGTGATGAGGCAATGCGTGGGTCTGTGCAATTCAATCCCTCGCCTTTCTGGCGATTGGAGAGATGCCCATGCAACGCAGGAGCTTCCTTCGACTCACCGAGATGAGCAGTGGAATCCTGGTCCTGGGGCCGGGGTTCTGGCGTTCGGCCTATTCCGCTCCCGCCCGGCCGGGGCCTGGCCCTTAGGGTGCCATCTCCGGCGTTCCGGATGCCCAGGGGGTGAGGCTGCCCGCGGGCTTCAGCGGGTGTCCGCCTCGGTGCCCGCGTACCTGCAGCTCGCCCGTTTCCTGACCACCGCGTTCGATGGTGGCGAGGGCTGCTGGCACGACAGCGGAACCATCTACTTCACGACCAAGGGCGACAATCGCGTCTGGGCGCACACCCCCGCGACCGGCAAGGTGGAGATCATCTACGACGATGACCTCTACCCGGACTCGCCGCTGCACGGCGTGGACAACGTCACCGTGTCCCGCTCGGGTGACATCTACGTGGCCGAGGATGGTGGCGACCTCCAGTTGTGCCTCATCACCCCGGGCCCCGAGCGCACCGTCGCGCCGTTCCTCCAACTGGAGGGGCACGGGGGCTCCGAACTCACCGGCCCGGCCTTCAGTCCAGATGGCCAGCGGCTGTACTTCAGCTCGCAGTGAGGGATAGATGGCAACGGCGTCACCTTCGAGGTGCGCGGTCCGTTCCGCTGAAACCCTGGGGGAGGGAGCGGAATGAAAAAGGGCCCGAAGCCATCTCGTGGCTCCGGGCCCTTCGTCATTCACTCCAACGGACGCCGTCAGGCGGTGGCGGAGCGCACCGTCGCGAGCAGCTCGCCGGAGTCGACGAGCTGGCTCACCGCCTCGATGTCCCGGTGCAGCTCGCGGTCCTTGTCCATGTGGGGGACCTTGGAGCGGACCAGCTCGTACGCCGCGAGCGCGCCCTTGCCGGGCTTCAGCGGCAGGCGGAAGTCCAGGGCCTGCGCGGCCACCAGGATTTCAATCGCGAGGCAGGAGCGGGCGAAGTCGCTGACCTGACGGCCCTTGAGCGCCGCCGTCATGCCCATGGACACGTGGTCCTCACGGCCCGCCGAGGACGGAATCGAGTCCACGGACGCGGGGTGGCTCAGCACGCGGGACTCGGCCACCAGCGCCGCGCTCGTCACCTGCGCAATCATGAAGCCGGAGTTCAACCCGGAGTTCTTCGCCAGGAACGCCGGCAGGTTGGACAGCGCCGGGTTCACGAGCTGCTCCACGCGCCGCTCGCTGATGGACGACAGCTGCGTCAGCGCCATGGCCACCACGTCCATGGCCAGGGAGATGGGCTGGCCGTGGAAGTTGCCGCCCGACACGATGCGCTCCGTGTCCGCGAACACGAGCGGGTTGTCCGTGGCGCTGTTGACCTCCACCTCCAGGATGCGCCGGGAGAAGGCGATGCCCTCGCGCGCCGCGCCGTGCACCTGCGGGATGCAGCGCAGGGAGTAGGGGTCCTGCACCTTGCTGCAGTTGACGTGCGACTCCACCAGCTCGCTGCCCACCAGGATGCGCCGCAGGTGCGCCGCGACGTCCTTCTGGCCCGGGTGCGCGCGCACGTCGTGAATCTCCGGGATGAAGGGCTTGTGGCTGCCCAGCAGGCCCTCCAACGTCATGGCGCCCGCGACGTCCGCGATGTCCGCCAGGGACTCCGCGCGAAGCTGGAGCAGGGTGCCCACCGCGCACATGGCCTGCGTGCCGTTCACCAGGGCGAGACCCTCCTTGGCCTCCAGCACCACCGGTTGCAGGCCCGCGCGCTGAAGCGCCTGCTTCGCGGGCATCCGCTGGCCCTGGTAGAAGGCTTCACCCTCGCCGATGAAGACGAGCGCCAGGTGCGCCAGAGGGGCCAGGTCTCCGGAGGCGCCCACGCTGCCCCGCTCGGGGACCACGGGGACGACGTCCTTGTTCAGCATGTCCAGCGCCAGGGCCAGCGTCTCCATGCGGATGCCGGAGTAGCCCTTGGCGAGCACGTTGCAGCGGAGCAGCAGCAGCGCCCGCGCCTCCGTCAGGGGGAGAGGCGTGCCGACGCCACAGGCGTGGGACAGGATGAGGTTGCGCTGGAGGTCGCGCAGGTCCTTCTTGTCGATGCGGACCTCGGCCAGCGTGCCGAAGCCGGTGTTGATGCCGTAGGCGGGGGTGTCTCCAGCGGCGACGCGGTCCACCAGGGCGCGCGAGGCCCGCACGCGGGTGGCGGCTTCCGGAGACAGCTCCACGGTGGCCTCGTTGCGGGCCACCTGGAGGATCTCCTCCAGTTTCAGGGTGTCACCGTCGATGAGGATACGGGGGCGCGACATTCGGGGCTCCAAAGGGGTGCGGCGGAAGGGCGGGCACCCTAGCGTAAACAGGTGCGGTGTTGGCGGGCGCTTTACACCCGGCGGCCGGGCTCGTATAGCTCCCGCCCGTCTGAAGAGGGAGGTTGCAGGCGCCGTGGCACTCATCGTCCAGAAGTATGGCGGTACCTCCGTAGGTGACGTGGGCCGCATCAAGAATGTGGCCCTCCGCTGTCTGGCCGCGCAGGAGGCCGGACATGACGTGGTCGTCGTCGTGTCCGCCATGTCGGGCGAGACGAACCGGCTCCTCAAACTCGTGGCGCAGATCTCCGACCGCCCGGATGAGCGCGAGCAGGACGTGGTCGTCGCCACCGGCGAGCAGGTCACCATCGGCCTCGTGGCCATGGCCATCCAGGCCCAGCAGGGGAAGGCGACCAGCTTCCTCGGCCATCAGGTGCGCATCGTCACCGACAGCACCTTCTCCAAGGCGCGCATCAAGAGCATCGATGCGCAGCCCATCCGCGCCGCGCTGGCTCGGGGTCACATCGTCGTGGTGGCCGGCTTCCAGGGCGTGGACGAGTCCGGCAGCGTCACCACGCTGGGCCGTGGCGGTTCCGACACCACCGCCGTCGCCGTCGCCGCCGCGCTGAACGCGGATGCCTGTGAAATCTACACGGACGTGGACGGGGTCTACACCACCGACCCCAACATGGTTCCGTCCGCGCGCAAGCTGGACCGCATCACCTACGAGGAGATGCTGGAGCTGGCCAGCGTGGGCGCCAAGGTGTTGCAGATCCGCTCGGTCGAGTTCGCCATGAAGTACAAGGTGCCGCTGTGGGTGAAGTCGTCCTTCACCGACGACCCCGGCACCCTCGTGTGTGAGGAGGACAGTTCCATGGAGGATGTGCTGGTCCGCGGCGTCGCGTATGACCGCAACGAGGCGAAGATCACGGTGTGCGGCGTGCCGGACATCGCGGGCGCCGCGGCGAAGATCTTCGGCCCGCTCGATGAGAAGCACATCGTGGTGGACCTCATCGTGCAGAACCCGTCCCGGGATGGCCGTACGGATGTGACGTTCACCGTGGGCAAGTCGGACTTCCTCACCGCGCAGGACGTGGTGCGCAAGGTCGCCGAGGAGATTGGCGCCGCGGGCATCGAGACGGACGGGGACATCGCGAAGGTGTCCATCGTGGGCGTGGGCATGCGCAACCACTCCGGCGTGGCGGCGCGGATGTTCCAGGCGCTGTCGGCCGAGGGCATCAACATCCAGATGATCTCCACGTCGGAGATCAAGGTGTCGTGCGTGGTCCACGCGAAGTACACGGAGCTGGCCGTCCGCGCGCTGCACACCGCGTTCGGGTTGGATCAGCCGATGCCGCCGGAGGGTGTCACCGCTGTTTCCGAGACGGCTGCCCTGATGGGCGAGAAGGCCTGAGCGCGTGGCGAGCCGCACCGCCGCGCTCGCCGCTGTCGCGCTAGGCGTGTTGGGCGTGGGCGTGGTCGCACGCCTGCGCTGGCCGGACACGGCGCCCGCGCTGGATTGTGCCGCGGAGTCGGTGCGGATCCGCCCGGATGGTGTGGCCACTTGTGGTGACGGGGCCGTGCCGACGGGGGCCCAGGCGTTGGCGCTGGGGCGCCCGTTGGACCTGAATGCGGCGACCGAGGAGGAGCTTGCCCTCCTTCCGGGCGTCGGGCGCTCCCTGGCGCGGAGCCTCGTGGAGGCGCGCGAGGAGCAGGGCGGTTTCAAGAGCTGGGATGACGTGGACGCCGTCCGTGGCGTGGGTGCTGCCAAGTTGCAGACCCTCCGGGCGGCCACTGCGCTTGGAGCTCCTCCGGACGCCGGGCCCGTGTGGTAAGCACGTCGAGTGCAGATCTCGTGCCCTCAGTGCTCGATGCAGTACGTCCTCGACTCCCGCTTGCTGCCGCCGGGAGGCGCCTCCGTCCAGTGCACGCGTTGTGGTCACGTGTTCATGGCCGCGCCACATGGCGCGCCGCCGCCCTCGCGTTCGACGCCGGCGGTGACGGGCGGGGCCGCGGGGCCCGAGCGCTCGAGCATGAGGTCCACGCAGCTCTTCGGTGGGGGCTCGGCGAAGCCGCCCGTGTCGACGGCGACGCAGGCGTTTGGCGCGGTGGCTGGGGCGCAATCGGAGCAAGCGCCTGCGGCGAGCGCTCCCGCGGGCAAGACCCAGGCGTTTGGCGCGGTTTCGGCGAAGGGGCAGGGCGCGGACAACGCGACGCAGAACCCGGGGGCCGTGCCGCCTGGATTGGTGCGGACGCAGACCTTCGGTGCGGCGCCGGCGGCTGGTAACGCGACACAGACCTTCGGTGCGGTGCCGCCGGTAGGGCAGGGTGCGGCTGGCGTGAGCCAGGCCTCTACGAGCGCGCCGCCGGGTGCCTCCGTGGGCAGGACGCAGATGTTCGGGGCGGCGCCCGCGACAGGTCAGGGCCCCGGCAACGCGACCCAGACGTTCGGGGCCGTGCCCTCGCTAGCGCCCGAGGGCCAGACGCAGTCATTCGGTACGGTGCCATTCCGGGGACCGGCGGCGGATGGAGGCGCCTCGGGGCGCGAAGGGGTGCCCGGCGCAGGGACGCAGGCGTTCGGCGCGGTTCCCCCTGTGGCGCCGGTGATTCCCCCCGTGGGAAGGACGCAGACCTACGGCGCGGTCTCCGGACAGCGCCATGGGGTGCCGGGGCAGGTGCCGTCGGCGCCAGGCAACGCGACGCAGACCTTCGGTGCCTACACGCCCACGCAGGCTGACGCACCGATGACGCCCGACTTCGGCTCGGTGCCCACGCCTCCACCCGTGAGCCCGTTTCATGCCGGCGCGTCTCATGCCGCGCCCCCGGGCTCCACCGCGACGGAGGCCGTGCCACCCTCCTTCAGCGCGCCTCCCGTCAGCGATGCGCGGGCGCCGCTGGGCCGCAGTCAGACGTTCAGCGCCGTTCAATCACCTGCGCCCGAGGCGCCCGTGGGCTCCAAACGGGTGTTCGGTTCGGTTCCACCCGTGAGCCCGCCCGGTGACTTCCCGGGAGCCGCCGCCGAGTCCTCTTCCGGCGCAGCGGAGTCCGCATCGAGCGCCCGAACGACGAACCCGTTTGGTCTGTCACAACTCAACCTCGGTGATTCCTCGTCCGACGCCCAGGCGCCTTCGTCGGGACCCCGGACCACGAACACGTTTGGCCTGTCCCCGCCGTCTGGCAGCGACAGCGGCATCCAGCTCCCGCCCGAGACGGAGCCTCCCTTCGCCGGGGGCCTGAGCGCTCTCGATGACAGTGGCGCGTCGGACCGCGGCCCCGCGGGCGGAAGCTCGCCGCTCCGTGCGCCGCTGGAGCTCCCCGCTGACCTGATTTCGTCGACCCGCATGTCCGCGGAGGGGACGCGCACGTTCGAACACGACACCTCCTCGCGCGTCCGTCCCCGGGTGGTGCTGGCGATCCTGGTGGGACTGGGGCTGCTGGCGCTGCTTGGCCATCTCGCGCTGAAGAACCGCGAGGTGAAGATCCCCTCGGCGGTGGTGGAGGAGACGGACCGGGCATCGGTGCTGCTGCGCCGCGATGACACCGCCTCCCGGGACGATGCCATCAAGCAACTGCGGGACCTCTCCACGGCGAATCCCCGCTACGTCGAGGCCCACGCCGAGCTGGCTGTGGCGCTCACCCTGAACCTGTCCGATGCCCAGGCCGAAGCCGAGCGGCTCCGTCTCCAGGGCGACGCGATTGCCCGAGGCTTGGAAGCCGCATCGCAGATCCGCGTTCGCGCCGATCAGGACGCCCGCCGCACGGCCCTCCAGCAAGAGCAACAGGCCGTCGCGCGTGACACGGTGTCTGTGCGCGCCACCACCGAGTCCCTGCGCAAGGAACTGGACGCGCACCTCACCCAGTTGAGCAAGGCCCCTGAGTCCGAGTCCACCAGCGCCGCCGCCGCCCGGGTGAAGGCCCGTGCCCTGCACGCCTCGGTGCTGGCGGCGCCGGACGCGCTGGCCCTGGCCGAACGCCTGCGCAAGGCGGAGACCGCGCCGCACGCGTGGAGCACCCTGGCGCGGGCGGAGTACGTGCTGAGCGCCGGCTCGCCGCCGGATTCGCTCACGGCGGTGGCGAGCGACCTGGAGGGGCTGCGGAAGGCCGACAGCACGCTCCTGCGTGCCTACCTGCTGGGCGCCCGCGTGGCCTTGCGCCTGAAGGACACGGCCACCGCGCGTTCACTCCTGGACGACGCCCTGGCGCTGAACCCCAACCATCAGGCCGCGAAGCGGCTGATCGCCCAGATTGACGCGGACGCCCCCGCCGCGCCCTGAAACGACGACCGCTTCCTCGGTCTCGAGGGCTGGAGAAAGTCCAGTCCCGCACCCCTCGCGGCGGCCCGCCTCGCGGCATCGCCTGTGATTTCGGGGCGGTGAGGGAGGCATGCCTCTTGCTGAACCCGGTGCAGGTTCGAGGACTGGGTGCTGGGAGGCTGGGTTGATGGCGGAGGTCTTCTTTTGGTGTGCCGTGCTGCTGCTCGCGCACACTTACTTTCTCTACCCCTTGAGTCTTTTTCTGCTCGAAGGGGCCGCGCAGGTATTCAGGAACGCCCGTGACGTACGGCGCGCGGAAAACGTGAATCAAACGGCCAGTGGGCAACGGCCGTTGCCCTCGGTGAGCCTGGTGGTGGCGGCGTACAACGAGGCCTCGTGCATCCAGCAGAAGCTGGAGAACAGCCTCGCGCTGACGTACCCGGTGGAGAAGTTCGAGGTGCTCATCGGCTCGGACGGTTCGTCGGACGGCACGGATGACATCGTTCGCGGTTGCTCCGACGCGCGTGTGCGGCTGTCACCCGCGCCTCGGGCGGGCAAGACGACGGTGCTCAACCGCTGCATTCCGATGGCGCAGGGGGACATCGTCGTCCTCTCCGACGCCAACACGATGATTGAGCCCGAGGCCATCGAGCGGCTGGTGCGCCACTTCGAGGACCCGGAGGTGGGGGCCGTCTGCGGCAAGCTGCGGCTCTACAATCCCACGAAGCAGGACTACGAGGAGAGCGCGTACTGGAGCTACGAGTCGCTCATCAAGATGTACGAGGGGCGGCGCGGCGCGGTGGTGGGGGCCAACGGTGGCCTCTATGCCATCCGGCGTTCGCTGTTCACCCAGTTGCCGCCGTCCACCATCGTCGACGACTTCGTGATTCCGCTCCGCATCCTGGATCAGGGCTACAAGGTCGTTTACGAAGAGCACGCCGTGGCGCACGAGGAGACCACGGAGGATTACGGCAAGGAGTTCGGCCGCCGGGCGCGCATCGCCGCGGGCAACTTCCAGAGCCTCCGCATGGTGCCCGGGCTGTTGCTGCCGACGGCGGGCTTCCCGGCCTTCGCCTTCTGGTCGCACAAGCTGCTGCGTTGGTGCGCCCCCGCGTTGATGGGGCTGGCGCTGGTGGCGAACCTGCTCCTGCTGGACCGGCTCTTCTACCAGTTCACCCTGTTCGGACAGGTGCTGTTCTACGCGCTCGCGTACCTGGGGAAGACGGGCGTGCTGAAGCGGGGCACGGCGAAGAAGGCCGCGTCGGTGGCGTACTACTTCGTGACCATGAACCTGGCCATCGTCGTGGGCTTCTGGCGCTTCCTGCGCAACTCGCAGCGCGCCGCGTGGGACCGCACGGCGCGCGCCTAGCGACGCCTCTGGAAGCCCGTCACCGCAGTGCCACGGGGACGGGCTTCTTCGCCTTCGGGCTGGCGGGCAGCAGGCTGCCGTAGCCACCGAAGAGCTGCCCGGTGAGGACGGGCTCGCGGTTGGGGCCCGGGTGCCGGAGCATGTCGTTGAGGACCTCGCCCGTCTGTGGATCTCTCCGCAGGTTCGGGCGTTCCAGGTTCATGCGGTAACGCACGACGCCCCGGCGCACACGGTGGATGACGGTGACGGTGCCGCTGCTGCTCACGCTCTCCACGATGCCCACATGGGTGAGCCCGTCGTTGCGGCGGCCGTCGCGGTTCTGATCGTACGTCTCGTTGAAGAAGACGAGGTCGCCCGGCGTGGGACGCTCTTCCGCGTACACGCGGCCCTTCGAGCGGGCGAAGCGGTACATGGCGGTGACGCCGTTGTCGCCGGGCTGGACGGTGCCGCGGAAGGTGACACCGGCCTGGGCGTAGACGCCCTCGATGAGGCCCGTGCAGTCGGACGGGTACTTCCGGCCGTTGAGGGAGACCTGCGTCTTGCCCACCAACGAGCGCGCCGTGGTCACCACCTTGGCGCGCGCATCACCGGAAACGGGCGCCGTGCGCGTGGCCTTCGCTGGCGTCGTGCGGGACTTGCCCTTGGACGCCTTGGCCGGGCGAGCGGCCACCGGGGCAGGACGCTTCGCGGTGTCCTCGCGCTTCGCGGTGGCCACCGGCTTGGACAGGGACTCGCGCGGGAAGGCGGGCGGGGAGGCGGACCGGTAGCGCAGGGTGTACGAATCCAGCCAGGGCTCCAGCGGTGCACCCGTGGTGGCGCAGCCTGTCGCCAGCGTGGCGAGGATTCCCATCAGCGTGACTGTCCTCATGGCGCGACCTCCCTGTAGCGTCCTGGGGCACATGGTCCGCCCGGGAAGCTGTGTCGTCAAAAAACCTACCCAGGCAACCGTCCATCCGCGCTCGGGTTTCCGGGTGGGCGCGGGTGCGGTATTGCTCCAGGGACATGGCCTCCCTTCGCAGAGCCCTCGCCGTCCTGTTGCTGGCCACTGGCTGCATCCCCTCGCCGTATGACCGCGCGGCGAAGTTGGACACCATCGACGGCTACCGCGCCTTCCTGCGCGAGTACCCCACGCACGCGGACACGGACGCGGCCGAGGGGCGGCTGGAAGAGCTGGAGTTCGAAGAGGCGAAGCGCCTGCACACGGTGATTGCCTACAAGCGCTTCCTGGAGGCGTACCCCGACGCGGCCCAGGCGCGGACGGCGAAGACGCTGCTGGAAGGCCTGCGCTTCAACGGGGCGAAGGAGACGGACTCGGTGGCCGGCTGGCGCCAGTTCCTCCAGGAGCACCCGGACGGCGTCCAGCGCGACGAGGCGAAGCGCCTCTTGACGGAGGCGGAGGCGCGCGAGCTGGCCACGACGGACGACCCCCGCAAGCTGGCGGAGTACCTGCGCGCGTCGCCGGATGATCCCCGCCGCCTGGATGTGGAGTCCCGTCTGGACGCCCAGGCCTTCGCGCAGGCCAAGGCCTCCGGTGCGACGAAGCTCTTCGCGTACCTCAAGGAGTACCCGGCCGGCGCGCACCGCGAGGAGGCGCGGGTCCTGCTGCTGGAGTTGGAGGTGGAAGGCCTGCTCGTCTCCGGCCTGGTGGACGAGGCCGAGGCTCGGGTGAAGGCGCATCCCCTGGGCCCGAAGCTGACGGCCTTCCCGGCGCGGCTTTCCCAGGCCCGCGCCGAGCGCGCCGCCCTGTCCCGCCCGGAGCCCCTGGCCCAGGCCGCCCACGTGGGGCACTACCTGCGAGGCCTGGAGGACCTGAACCGAGCGCTGACGGCGCCCGACGCCTTGGACCGCTGGCAGGCCGCGGAGGAGCTGGGGCAGCACGTGTCGGTGCGCGTGTTGGATCCGCTGCTGGAGAGCCTCCGGGCGGCGCGCAACCCGTTGATCCGCCAGCACGCCCAGGAGTCCCTGCGCACGGTGCTGGCCGCGCTGCCCAAGCCGGTGGCGGAGTACGAGGTGGCCTCGCGCCTGGATGCCCTGCGCGAGCGCGCCACCAGCGCGGAGATGTACCTCACGGTGGCGGTGCTGTTGGACCTGTCCGGGCAACTGGCGCAGGCCTCCACGGAGTACCAGCGCGCCGCCGAGTCCGGTGTGCCGGATCCGGTCATCCTGCGGCGCTGGGTGCAGATCCGCGAGGAGCGGCGCCAGCACTTCTCGTCGGCGGTGGCGGCGCGGCAGTTGGCGCTGTGGGCCCTGGACGTGGCGAAGGAGGAGCTGGTGACGCCGGAGGGCCGCGTGCCGTTGGCGTCGGCGCGGCAGCTCTGCGCGGCGGCCGTCAACGCGAACTTCGCCGTGCAGGCCATTGCCCGCGCACGTGCCGCCAGCACCGAGTTCCCCGAGGACCTGGCGGAGTTCGAGCGCAAGGCGGCGGACGCCAAGCGGCTGGACGGACGCGCGGCTGGCGGACGCGGAGCTGCTGCTGCGGGAGCAGACGCCCGGCGTGAAGACGTGCTCTGACCGGGGCGTGCGGGAGCGGCTGGAGAACGCGGAGAAGGAGCGCACCGCCGCGCTGGACGTGGTGATGACGAAGCTGCCGCAGGTGGGGCGGCTGCTCCTGGAGGTGGCTCGGGAGCGGGATCCGTCGCCCCAGGTCCGCGCGGCCGCCTCCGCCCGGCTGACCGCGCTCAAGCCGGCGCCCTGATCCGGGTGTCCCGGGCGCCGGGCCGGTTAGAGTCCGCGCCCCATGGCCTCCCGCACCGACACGCTCCAGGCTCCGGCCACGAGGCCCTCGCAGTGGATCGACTACGCCGTGCTCCTCAACGAGGAGCAGCTGCGGGCGGTGGAGGCGGGGGAGGGGCCGGTGCTGGTGATTGCCGGCGCGGGCTCTGGCAAGACGCGCACGCTGACCTTCCGGGTGGCGCGCATGCTGGAGCGGGGCGTGCCGCCGGAGGGCATCCTCCTCCTCACCTTCACCAACAAGGCGGCCCGGGAGATGACCCGCCGGGTGGAGGAGCTGGCCGGCGCCTTCGTGGACGTGCGGCGCATCCTCGGGGGCACCTTCCACCACGCGGCCCATGTGCTGCTGCGCCAGTACGCGGGCGCGCTGAGGTTCTCCACGAACTTCACCGTGCTGGACCGGGAGGACGCGCGCGATTTGATGGTGACGTGCATCGCGGAGCGCCGGCTCAAGAGCGACAAGCGCTTCCCCCGGCCGGACCTGGTGCTGGACCTGGTGTCCCTGGCGGCCAACCTCCAGCAGCCCGTGTCACACGTGCTGATGGACCGCCGGCCCCAGATGTTGCCCCTGGCGCCCGAGGTGCTCGCCGCCGCCGCGCGCTTCCAGCAGCGCAAGGCGCAGATGCACCTGATGGACTTCGATGACCTGCTGGTGCACCTCAAGCGCCTGCTGACGCACCACCCGGAGGTGCGGGCGGAGCTCACCGAGCGCTTCCGCTGCGTGCTCGTGGACGAGTACCAGGACACCAACCGGCTCCAGGGCGAGCTGGTGGACCTGCTCGCCGGAGAGCGGAAGAACCTCACGGTGGTGGGGGACGACTGCCAGTCCATCTACAGCTTCCGGGGCGCGGACTTCACCAACATCATCGGCTTCCCGGAGCGCTACCCGGGCTGCTCCGTGCACGCGCTGACGCGGAACTACCGCTCCACGCCGGAGATCCTCCGGCTGGCCAACACGTCCATCGCCCTCAACACGAACCAGTTCCCCAAGGTGCTGACGGCGGCCCGGACCCCTGGCGTCAAGCCGCTGGTGGTCCCCGCCCTGGACGCCGCGGAGCAGTCCGCCTACGTGGCCCAGCGCATCGGGGAAATGCGCGACCAGGGCATGTCCCTGGAGGCCATGGCCGTGCTGTACCGGGCCCACAGCCACTCCCTGGAGCTCCAGCTCGAATTGACCCGGCGCGGCATTCCCTTCCGGGTTCGCTCCGGCGTCCGCTTCTTCGAGCAGTCCCACATCAAGGACGTGCTGGCCCACCTCCGGTTGGTCAACAACCCAGGGGATGAGCTGGCCTTCAAGCGCGTCATCCGGCGCGTCCCAGGCGTGGGACCCGCGACGGCCGAACACCTCTGGACCGCCCTGCGCGCGCTGCCGGAGGGCACCGCCCTGGCGGAAGGGCTGGCCCACGAGGACGTGCGCGCGCACCTGCCGCGCAAGGCGCAGAAGGCGTTCCAGGCCTTTGGCGACCTCATGGGGCGGCTGACGCGGCCGGAGGACTCCTTGGGGCCGGGGCGCCTCATCGAGGAGGTGCTGGCCGGGGGCTACGCGGAGTACCTGAAGGCGGAGTTCGCCGAGGAGGAGCACCGGGACGACGACGTCCGGCAGTTGGCGGAGTTCGCCGGCCGCTTCGAGGACGTGGCGCGCTTCCTGTCGGAGATCGCCCTGGTGTCCGAGTTCGCGGCCGGGGAGGCCCTGGGGGAGGGGGCGCCGGACGCGTTCCTGACGCTGTCCACCGTCCATCAGGCCAAGGGGCTGGAATGGCGGGCCGTCTTCGTCCTCTGGCTGGCGGACGGCCGGTTTCCGCTGTCGCTGGCCACCCGCCTGCCTGAGGAGGAGGAAGAGGAGCGGCGCCTGTTCTACGTGGCCCTGACCCGGGCGCGGGACGCGCTGGCGCTGGTGTACCCCCTGTCGGTGCTGCGTCGGGACGGGGAGCGGATCCTCCTTCGGCCGTCCCGGTTCCTCCAGGAACTGCCCGGCGGGGAGGATGCACCGTTCGACCGGTGCGTCCTGTCCACCCTGGAGGCGGAGCCCGAGCCGGCCGTGGGGCAGGATGTGCCCCCTCCGGGGGGATCGGACCCGGTGGACTGACGGCGTCGCCCAGAAACGCGCACTCCCGTGCGCGACGTGATAGACAGTGGAATCAGGGGCGGCGTCTTCCGGCACGGGCCCCCTCACTTCATGGCGGACAGACCTCGCATCATCGGGATTGACCTCGGCACCACCAACACGCTGGTGGCGTCCGTCCGCAACCGCATCCCGAAGATCGTCCCCACCGATCGTGGCAACCTCACGCTGCCTTCCGTCGTGGCGCTGTCGGCGCGCGGCGATCTGTTGGTGGGCGGGGTGGCCAAGGATCAGATGGTCACCAACCCCAAGAACACGCTCTGGGGGACCAAGCGGCTCATCGGGCGGAAGTTCAACTCCAAGTCGGTGGACGACCTCCGCGGTTACTTCCCCTACGACATCGTGGAGGGCGCCAACGGCGACGCCGCGGTGATGATGGGCGGCAAGCTGTACTCGCTGCCCCAGGTGTCCAGCTTCGTGCTGGGCCAGGTGAAGACCATCGCGGAGCAGTTCCTGGGCGGCCCCATCGAAGGGGCGGTCATCTCCGTCCCGGCCTACTACAACGACAACCAGCGCAACGCGGTGAAGGAGGCTGGCCGGCTGGCGGGCTTCGACGTGAAGCGCATCGTCAACGAGCCCACCGCCGCGGCGCTCGCCTACGGCTTCAACCGGGGGCTGGATCAGAAGGTCCTCGTCTATGACCTGGGCGGCGGCACCTTCGACGTGTCCGTGCTGCACCTGGCCGGCAACGTCTTCGAGGTCCTTGCCACCGGCGGTGACACCTTCCTGGGCGGCGCGGACTTCGACAACCGCATCATGGAGTACGTGCTGGAGCGCTTCCGGGAGGAGACCAAGGTCGACCTCAGCACGGAGAACCCCATCGCGCTCCAGCGCATCAAGAACGCGGCGGAGGCGGCGAAGATCGACCTCACGCTGATCCCCAACGTCGTCATCGACCTGCCCTTCATCGACGAGCGCAAGGGCAAGCCGCTGGACCTCCGCATCCCCCTGACGCGCGAGTTCCTCAACAGCCTCACCGGCGACCTGGTGGACCGCACCTTCGAGATCTGCGACCGCGTGCTGGAGGAGAAGGGCATCTCCCGAGCGGAGATCGACGAGATCATCCTGGTGGGCGGCCAGAGCCGCATGCCGCTGGTGCAGCAGAAGATTCAGGCGCACTTCGGCAAGGCGCCGCGCAAGGGCGTCCACCCGGACGAGTGCGTGGCCCTGGGCGCGGCCCTGCTGGGCGACTCGCTGGGCAGCATCGACGCGGTGACGCTGCTGGACGCGCTGTCCATGCCCATTGGCTACGCGATGCCCAACGGCCGCGTGAAGCGCATCATCGAGAAGAACTCGCTGATCCCCATGGTGAAGAGCTTCCGCCTGCCTCCGCCGAAGGAGCCGGGCTCGCCCTTCATCGAGCTGGACATCTACCAGGGGGACAGTGACCTGCTGGTGGACAATGAGTACCTGGGCACGGTGCGCGTGCCCTCGGCCGCCGCCGGCCGGAAGATCGACTTCCGCCTCACCGAGGAGTGTCTGCTCCAGGTGACGGTGGAGGAAGCGAGCGGCATGCGCAAGGTGGACCTCGCCACCCGCGACACGCCGGAGCAGCTCAAGCGGGCGCTCCAGGAAGTCGCGTCGCGCCAACCACAGCAGGTGCCCAGCTCCAGCAGCAGCGGGAGCGACGACCGGGGGCTCTTCTCCAGCATCAAGAGCATCTTCCGGAGGGGCTAGGAGTCCAGATGGCGAAGTTCCCGTCGAAGGAGTGGGTGGACGAGGCCGTCCGCCTCACCAATGAGGATCCCGAGTGCGCCATGGCCGGCAAGGGCTGGACGGGCGACTTCGGGGCGGTGGTGGAAGCCGAGCCTGGCAAGCTGGCGAAGGCCTTCGTGGTGCATGTGGTCCCTGGGGACTGCCGCATCAAGACGGCGCGCGTCCTGGCGGATCCGGACGACCTGGACGAGCTGGAGCCGGTGTACCTGGCCCGCGCCCCCTACAGCGTCTGGAAGCAGCTCCTGAAGGGGACGCTGGATCCGGTGGAGGCGGTGCTCAAGCGCCGCATCTCCATGAAGGGGGACTTGCAGCCCCTCATCGAGCGCATGAAGTACAAGGGCATCGCGGACCGCGTCTTCGCGCAGCTGCAGACGCAGTTCATCGACGAGCCCTGAACGGGAGACGCCCCATGGGAATCGCGGACGACCTGAAGAAGCAGGCCCTGAACGTGTCGGGCAAGGCCATGGAGAAGCTCATGGCTGACGACCGTCGCGCCATGGCCATCGCCAACGCCATTGGGAAAGCCCAGCGCGGCAAGCAGGCGCTCGACCGGGGGCAGGAGGAGCTGATGAAGGCGCTGAACTTCGCGCCCCGCAGCGAGTTCAAGGCCCTGGGCAAGCAGCTCTCCGGCCTGAAGCGCCGGCTGCGCGAGCTCGATGAGAAGCTCGAAACGCTGTAGTCGAAAATGCGTTGACACCTGAGCGGGCGAATGGCATCTACACCCGCGTTCGCCGCTGCCAACAACGGCGGCGGCGGGCAGCAGACAGCAGAAGGGCGTATAGCTCAGCGGTAGAGCACTGCCTTCACACGGCAGGGGTCGCAGGTTCAAACCCTGCTGCGCCCACTCAAGAAAGGCCGTGAGTCCGAATCGGGACTCACGGCCTTTCTGCTTTGCGGGCTCACGTCGTCCGCCACCACGCCAGGCATGAGAAAGCCCGCCCCGCGGACGTCGCGGAGCGGGCTGGGGAACAGCGTGGGGCCTGGGTGCGGCTCAGACCTTGGGCGTGTCCGCGGTGGGTGCGTTGCGCGCCTTGATGAGTGACACGGCGATGCTTCCGCCCAGCAGCGTGGCGATGACCACCAGGGACACCGACGGTGGCACCTTCACGAAGTCGATGAGGGCCATCTTCGCGCCAACGAAGACGAGCACCGCGGACAGGCCCACCTTCAGGAAGCTGAACTTCTCCACCGCGCCGGCCAGCATGAAGAACATGGAGCGCAGGCCGAGGATGGCGAAGATGTTGGACGTGAAGACGATGAAGGGGTCCGTCGTCACGGCGAAGATGGCGGGGATGGAGTCGAGCGCGAAGAGGATGTCCGACGCCTCCACCAGCAGCAGCGCCATCAGCAGCGGGGTGGCCAGCTTGCGGCCGTTCTCCACGGTGAAGAAGTGGTGCCCGTCGAAGTTGGGCGTGGAGGGGATGGTCCGCCGGGCCAGCCGCATCAGCGCGCCGTCCTCCGGGTTGTCCTCCTTGTTGCGCTGGAGGAACAGCTTCACGCCCGTGAGGATGAGGAAGCCGCCGAAGACGTAGATGAGCCAGTGGAAGCGGGCCAGCATGGCCACGCCCGCGAAGATCATGATGGCTCGCAGCACCAGCGCGCTGAGGATGCCCCAGAAGAGGACCCGGTGCTGGTACAGCGCGGGGATTCGCAGCGCCGAGAAGATGACGACGAAGACGAAGATGTTGTCGACGGAGAGCGACTTCTCGATGAGGTAGCCGGTGATGAACTGGAGGCCGGGCTCGGGCCCGAACTTCCACCAGACTCCCGCACCGAAGACGAGCGCCAGGCTGACCCACACCGCGCTCCAGCCCAGGGCCTCCTTGAACTTCACCACATGGGCCTTGCGGTGGAAGACTCCGAGGTCCAGCGCCAGCATCGCGATGACGAAGGCGACGAAGCCGGCCCACAGGCCCGGGCTACCGACGCTTGGAATGGTTTCCATATGGGGGCGTCAGATAAGAGTCACCCCAGGCTTCTACAAATAGGAATTCCAGTTGAAGTCCTTCGGAAAAACCGAAGTGGCCGGGCAAATTGCGTCCGTGCTCCCTCTGTAGGTCGGGAGGCATACGGGCAGTCAAAAACATCCCAATTGTTTGGGAAGTGGTTCTGAAGGCAATGGGTTGGGAAGCGGTCCGGTTGGAAAAATCAAACACGGGGATATGAGCCCCACCCGGCGTCGTCGTCCCTGAGGGGCGTTACCCCCTCCCGACGCAGCGACGCGGCGAATCCGCTCCAGGCGATAGGCGCCTGGGGACTCGTCACGCTCATGCCTCAAGCAGTAAGGACGCTATTTTGACTCGGAATCGCTTTCTGTCCTCGACGTGCGGCGCTCTCTTCGCTCTGGCCGCGATCACCGGCTGCGGAAATGAAGCTGGCAACGAGGACACCACCGCGCCAGGGCGGACCGAGACCCCTGGCCAGTCCCCGCAGACGCCTGCTCCCTCTCCGTCCGAGCAGACGCCTGGGGGGCAGACTCCGGGCACGACGACGCCTGGAGACTCTGACACGTCGCCGGATGACGAGCCTGTCGCCACCACGCCGCCCGACGGGCCCTCGACGAATCCCGAGGACCCGTCCACCGATGAGCCCGAGCAGCCTTCCCAGTCGGGTGAGGACAAGTTCGGCGTGACGATGATCCACCCGACCCTCCAGGGCGGCGAGCAGTGGTTCCTGGCCGACGACGCCACGTCCGACAGCCGCTTCGATCCGAAGGAAGACATCACGCGCAACTCGGACGGCTCCTGGAACATCAAGAGCGACAAGGTGCGCATGTCCGTCTTCACGTCGACGGGCTACAAGCCGAACGAGATCGCCACGTACGATCGTGAGGTGCTCGCCAGCCGCGGCTACATGCAGTCGCCGAACGACTGGAAGAACGTCGAGATGACGGGCTTCATGAAGCTGAACGGCGCGTCGGATGAGTCGGACAACTTCGACCTGTACGCGCGTGGCGGCCGGCACAACGACGACAACGAGGGCTGCGAGGGCAGCAGCTACAAGGGCGCGCTGCACTTTGACGGCCGGGCCCGCTTCCAGAAGGAGACGTGGCACGTCTCCTATGAGCCGGGGCCTTACAAGGAGGCCACCGAGCCGCTGATGGGCCGCTGGGTGGGCTTCAAGGCGGTGATGCGGAACACCCAGGCCAACGGCAAGGACGCCGTGCACCTGGAGCTGTACCTCAACGACAACGCCGACAAGGTCTCCTGGGAGAAGATCTACGACTTCGTGGACGCGGGTGACTGGGGCGGTGACGCCGAGCACTGCGGCGGCGCGGTCGGTGCCATGCCCATCACCTGGGGCGGCCCCATCGCCACGTTCCGTTGGGACAGCACCGACAACGTGGACTTCAAGTGGCTGTCGGTTCGCGAAATCGCGCCGGAGCAGCCCTGAGCCACTGACACCGGGCGCGCCCGCTGACGGGGGGCGCGCCTGACGCGAAGTTCGCAGTTCCACGAGGGCGTGGAGGGCCAGATGTCAGGTCCTCCGCGCCCTTCGTGCGTCCATGGACGGGAAGGTCCACCTCCCGGGCGGGTGGCGGGTGTGGCTTCGGCCGCCCCACCTTGCGGGCGCCGACGCGCCAGCCAGCCGCCGGTCGCCCTGTGTCGGGGTTCGGCGCTCAGGCCGGTCCACTGGCTGTCAGAGAGGAAGACTTCCCATGCACATTACTTTCCTGGGCCACGCCGGGTTCGTCGTGGAGACGGCGGGGGCCATCGTCGTGATGGACCCGTGGCTGTCGCCCCGAGGGGCATTCGACTCGGCGTGGATGCAGTTGCCGTGCAACCACCACCTGGCGCCGCTGGTGCGGGACAAGCTGGAGACGCCGGGCAAGGAGCGCTTCCTCTACGTCAGCCACGAGCACAAGGACCACTTCGATCCGGAGTTCCTGGCCACGGTGCGGCAGCGGGACTTCACGGTGCTGGTGCCGCGCTTCCACCGCTCCGAGCTGCAGGACGTGTTCGCCAAATACGGCTGCAAGCGCGTCGTCGCCTGCGAGGACGGCCACGAGGTCCCCATCAAGGGTGGCTACGTGAAGCTGTTCGTGTCGGAGCAGGGGACCAACCGCGACTCGGCGGTGATGGTGCGCGGGGATGGGCAGTGCTTCCTCAACATCAACGACTGCAAGCTCCATGACCGCATGGTGCGCATCGTCGCGGAGGAGGGACCCATCGACGTGTTCTCCGCGCAGTTCTCCGGGGCCATCTGGCACCCGACCTGCTACGAGTATGCGCCGGACACGTACGCGGCCATCTCGCTGAAGAAGCGGGAGAGCAAGTTCGAGGCGGTGGCCCGCACGCTCGAGGTGATTCATCCGCGCGCGTACATCGCGGCGGCCGGACCCGCGGCCTTCCTGGACCCGGCGCAGTTCCACCTCAACTTCGAGAAGGTGAACATCTTCCCGAACGCGACCCAGCTCTTCGCCTTCCTGCGCCAGCGCCTGCCGCAGGGCCGCACGCGCTACCTGGAGCCCATGCCCGGGGACGTGCTGGACGCGAAGTCGCTGGAGTTCGTGTCGCAGGTGGCCGAGCGGGTGACGCCGGAGAACCTCAAGGACTACCTGCGGGACTACGCGAAGCGGCAGGAGGCCGTGTTCCGCGAGCGGCGGCGCAACCTGCTGGTCGCGGAGGTGAAGGAGATTCACGAGCGGCTGCGCACGGAGCTGCAGCGCAAGCTGGACCTCCTGGACCTGCACGAGCGCGTGGGCATGCCGCTCTACGTGGAGCTGACGGAGCTCCCGGAGCAGCTCCTGCGCGTGGATTTCAAGGCGCGGCGCGTGCACGTGGTGGCGGCCATCGAGGAGGAGGTCCGCTACACGCTGAAGACGAGCGCGGCGGACGTGGGCCGCGTGTTGGACCGCAAGCTCACGTGGGAGGACTTCCTGCTGTCCTTCCGCCTGCGCCTGAGCCGCAACCCGGACGTGTACGAGCCGGTGCTGCACGGCTTCCTGGGCGTGGAGATCGAGGACATGCGCGAGTTCTGCGAGGGCATCCGCTCCACGGAGTCCCAGCGCGAGCGCACGGTGGTGGAGGCCGGCGGACGGCGCTTCTCCATCCAGCGCTTCTGTCCTCACCAGGGCGCGGACCTGTCCGAGGGCTGGGTGGAGGAGGGACGCTACCTGGTGTGCCCGCGCCACCGCTGGCAGTTCGACCTGGAGGCGGGGGGCGTGTGCACGCAGAACACGTCCACGCTCTGCGCGGAGCTGCTGCCCGAGCGTGAGCAGGAGAAGCCCCAGACGCCTGCGAAGGATCCTCAGCCGCAGCTGTAGCGCCAGGTCTCCTGGGCGCCACGCTGTCGCCGTGGCGCCCGGGAGGACGTGAGCGGCGCGGACTGCGCGGAGCGAGAGGCGGCCCAGCCAATGGTTGGCGCGCCCTTGCAAGCGGGCCGCTGCGTCGGGGGCCGGGGCCTCACGCGGCCGTCACGGCGCCGAGCGCATCAACGTGACGGCTCCAGGAGCTGGAGACGCAGGCGCACGTTGTCCGAGCGCAGGCCCACCGGCGCATCCGCCACGAGAGCCTCCTCGGGCAGCCGCCCCATCCAGGCGAGCGTGTCATTCGCCCAGACGCGCAGCGTCCTACCGTCCACCTCGGCGCGCAGCATGTGGGGGACACCCGGCGCGGGCGCATCGAGTCGCACGTGCTGTTCGGGCTGGAGGATGACGTAGCCGCGGTTGCCGCACTCGCGGCTGGTGCGCTGCCCGGGGTTGCGCTTGAAGTTGACGACGAGGCCCGGCTTGGGCGCCAGCCGCCACATCGCGTACAGCACGTTGCAGGCGTCCACCGCGAAGAGCTTGAGGCCCACCTGTTGGCGCTGCTCCCCGGAGGCCAGGGCCACCTGGTGCTGCGTGGGGCCCAGGATTGTGAAGCGCAGCGCCACGCTGTTCGTCCTGCTGCCAGGGACGACGGCGCGCAGGCGCGGCCCGTCGACGAGGAGCAGCTCGCCCGGGCCGGGCTCCAGGTTGCCTTCGGTGACCTTCATTCGGGACAGGGGGACGGCTGTCAGCATGTGCCTGCCTTTCCTCCGGGGTGCCCCGGCACGGTGCGACTCACCTCGTTCCCTTGGAGCGAGCCGTGGCGCCGCGGCGCCATCGGGTCCATCGTTCGCCGGGCTCGCGCCGGGGCTCAGCAGCATGGCCAGCACGCCGCAGCCCGCGAGCGCACGGCGCGGCGTCATGGCGCCCCGGCGCCGAGGAAGGACTGGAGCGACTCCACATGGGCGCGCAGGTAGGCCTGTTCCGCGCGCAGCCGGGTCAGCTCCATCATCAGGTATCCACGGAAGCGGCGGACCTCCCGCGTCTGGAGCGCGTCCATGGTCTGGAGCTGGGTCTCCAGGTCCGACACCAGGGTGGACACCTCCTGGAGGCGGCCCTCCTCGGTGCGCTGGGTGGAGCGCAGCTCCGCGAGCAGTTCATTGACGCGCTGAGGGACGCCGGACACGTCGTCGAGCGTCGCGCGGCGGCGGCCCTCCCGCGCCCGTGCGTTGGCCGCGCCCTGCCACAGGTGCCCCAGGTTGTAGGACAGGGTGACCTGCCCGAAGAGGGGAAGGTCCTGGTCGACGTCGATGAGCCTGTCGTACCCACCGCGCAGGTTCAGGCGCCAGGCCCGTGAGCGGCGCAGCGCGCCGTTGTGTTCCTCGAACTGGTCATCCGCGGCCCGGAGCTCGTTCAGGACATGTTCCAGGCGCGTGCCGGACTGGAAGCGGGGCCGGGCCGCCAGGCGCTCGCGCGCGACCTTCGTGCTGACGGCGAGCTGGCGCAGTCCGTCCAGCCGCACCTGCACCGCGTTCATCTCCTCCAGCGTCACGAGGCCCTGCTTCATGTCGTTGCGCAGGGACGTGAGCAGCGCCTCGGCCTGGGGCAGGGCTTCCTCCAGGACGCGGGAGCGTGCCTCCAGCGCGGCCTCCTCGCCCAGGCCGTTGCCCTGGCGGATGGCGGACTCCAGCACCGTCAGCGCGCCCTGCCGGCGGCAGTCCGCCTCCGCGCGCTTGCGGATGGCGCGGCCCCGGTAGAGGCCCACGACGTCGTACATCAGGCCCGCGGTGATGCGCGGGGTGGGCTCGCCCAGCGGCGTGGTGCCGGCGCCGCCGCTGGCCTCGCCCGCGTTGACCACACCGAAGGCGCCGAAAATCTCGGGCGCCAGCTCCAGGGCGGCCTCCGCGCTGCCCACGCCGCGCACGAAGTCGCAGTAGCCGGCGGCCCGGTTCTCACTGGAAGGTGAGGAGAGTTCTCCCGCGGGAGGGGGCGCCGGCTGGGCCAACGCCAGCCGCGCGGCGAGTGACAGCAATGCGCCACAAGTGACGGTCATCCGCATAGTCGAGTGTCTCCGGCTCCAAGGCCGTCTCCAGGCAAAGGGGGGTGGAACTCACAGCAGCAGCGGCGGGCGGCCCAGGTGGAGCAGGTCCTCCCTCGCGGAGGGCGCGTCCGTCAGTTGGACCTCCACCATGACGCCGCGGAGCATGTACTGGCGGATGGGGTGCTTGAGGGACACCTCGCCTTCGAGCACGCGCCCGATGACGCCCACCTCGTGGCACCAGAAGACACTGGCCGCGCAGGCGTACAGCGGCGTGCCCTGTTCGGCGTTCGGGATGTTCTCGTAGGGCACGAAGGCGACCGTGAGGTCCTTCTCGATGGCCTTGAGGAACGGCGACGCACGCAGCGAGGCAATCAGCGCGTCGTAGCGCAGGGCGACCTCGTCGAGCGCGGCCAGGTCCGTCTGGAGGCTCTTGAGCGTCTCCTCCGCCCGGGCCTGCTCCAGGACGGAGTGCGTGTACTCGCGCTCCAGCAGCAGCACGTCGGACGTCATGTAGCGGGGCGCCTCGTTCTTGCCCATGCCGGACTGCACCGCGGAGAGGCCAGCAATCTCCCGCTGGAGCAGGTCCATCCGCGTCTCGATGTCCATCGAGGACTGCGCCAGCGACAGGTTGCTCTGCGCGAGCTGGGCCAGGTGGTGGTTGATGGTGAGCTTCTCCTCCTGCTCCAGGAGGCGGGCGTCATACAGCGCGTCGGTGCGCGTGCGCGCCAGGCCGGCGAAGGCGCGGTTGGACTGGATGATTTCCGCCCGGGCGTTGCTGTACTCACGGCGCAGCAGCGACAGGCGCCGCGCCACCCGGTCCTTGGCGTCGCGCTCGCCGCGCAGGGCCACCAGGAAGCGCTGCTGGAACGCGCGCTCCGCGGCGATGGTGCGCTCCGCGTCGGAGATGCGGTTCTCCACCGCGCGCTTGTCCGACAGCACGTGGTCGCGCGCGGACGTCTGCGCGGCCACCTGGGTGTTGAGCGTGAGGATTTGCGGGTCCGTCGGCGAGATGACCGTGGGTGTCACCCAGCTCCGGCTCACCAGGAAGAAGCCCTGGACGGAGAGGAAGGACACCAGCCCGATCATGATGAGCGCGAGCAGCAGCGAGCCGAGGAACTTGTAGGCAGAGACGGCGATACTGTTGACGCGATTGGCGACGCGTTGATTCATGGAGTAGAGCCCTCACCAGCGTGGGTGGGAGGAAAGCGCCCCCCGGAGTCCAGAGGTGACGTCTCGGGCGCGGCGTTGGCGCTGCCCCGCGTCTCCCAGCTCCCTGAGTCCAGCGTCAGCAGCGCCAGCGGAGTGAAGAGCGCGTACGTCACCGGCATCAGCAGGGCCATGGGCAGGAAGCTGGCGCCATGGACCCTCCTTTCTGCGGGAAGGTGTCGCGTTTCGACGCGATAGATGACCCCCAGCAACCCGATGACCAGGAAGTGGAAGGCGAGGATGTCCCAGAACTCGCCGGTCAGGACGTTGTGCACGATGACCAGCGGGTACGAGAGCAGCAGCGCGAGCTGGGACACGTAGTGGACTGTCACCACCGGGTGGAGCCGCCACGCGTGGGACAGGCCCCCCAGCAGGTCCACCAGGTTGGAGCGGCGCCACCGGAGCTGCTGGGAGAAGTACCCGGCCAACGTTGACGGCGCGGCGGTGAAGCAGAACGCGTCCAGCGTGTAGACCGTCTCGTAGTCGTGCTTGACGATCTGCCGCGTGAGGAAGCGGTCCTCGCCGTACTTGATGGGGATGCCCGCGATGGCGCGCGCCTCCAGGATGGGCTCCAGCTCCAGCAGCACGTGGCGGCGGTACGCGGTGAGGCAGCCGGACAGGCACATCACCTGGCGGAAGCTGCGCTCCAGGTCCTTGAGCCACTCCTGGGCGAAGTGGAACTTGATTTCAATCATCCGCGTCATCCAGTTCTGATGACGGTTCGTCACGTAGGTGCGGCCGCCCACCGCGGCGATGCGCGGGCTGACGAAGCGGCGCACCAGCTGGCGGACGGCGGACTTGTCGACGATGACGTCCGAGTCCACCGACACGATGATTTCCGCGTCCGTGGCGGCCTTCACCGCGCGGTTGATGCCCTTGCGCTTGCCCATGTTCTCCGGGTTGCGCATGACGATGACGTTGGGGTTGCCCTCCGCCGCCTTCAGGGCCCAGGCGTAGCTGTCATCCTTGGAGCAGTCATCCACCACCACGATTTGCAGCAGGTGCTTGGGGTAGTCCTGCTCCAGCAGGCTGCGCACGCCGTGGTAGATGCCTTCGCCTTCGTTGAACAACGGGATGACGATGGCGACGCGCGGCAGGTACGTGTCGTCGATGCGGTCGAACTGACGTCCCTTCATGCGTCGTAGCAACGGCCCGAGGACATAGCGGTTCATCAGAACCACCATGAAGAGTAACTGAATTGGAAAGAGCTCCATCCGTCCCTGCCCCCCATCACGCCGCCAGCAGCCCCTGTCGCGACTCCACCTGCCGCCGCGACCCTGATACGGGCGAGCGAAAGGTTGGCGGGGGCGACGGTGTGCGCCAACTGCCTCCGGGTCCCCCTCAGTGGCCATCAGTGGCCATGCCGCGCGGAAGCACACAGGAGCGAGCAGGCGCCGGTGGTAGAAAGGGAGCATGCCGACCGACTTCCAGCCCCTGGCGCTGCGTCCGGATGAAGTCCACGTGTGGATTGTCGAACCCGAGCGCATCAACGACCGGGCGCTCCTGGACGCCTACTGGAAGCTGCTGGACGTGAAGGAGCGCGACAAGCAGCAGCGCTTCCGCTTCGAGCGGCACCAGCGCCAGTACCTGGTGAGCCACGCGTTGGTGCGGGTGACGCTGTCGCGCTACGCACCGGTGGCCCCGGAGGCGTGGGCCTTCGACACCAACACGTACGGCCGTCCGGTGGCGCGGGGCGAGTGGGGTCCCAAGCTGCGCTTCAACCTGTCCCATACGGACGGGATGGCGCTGGTGGCGGTGGGCTGGGACGCGGAGCTGGGCGCCGACGTGGAGGACGCCCAGCGGCCCGGTGAGACGGTGGAGATCGCCGACCACTACTTCGCCGCTTCGGAGGTGGCGGCGCTGAAGGCCCTGCCGCCGGAGCGGCACCGGGAGCGCTTCTTCGAGTACTGGACCCTGAAGGAGTCCTACATCAAGGCGCGTGGCGCGGGGCTGTCTCTCCCGCTGGACCAGTTCGCCTTCCACCTGGAGCCGGGACAGGCGCCGCGCATCTCCTTCGACCCGCGGATGCAAGACGTGCCGGAGGCGTGGCAGTTCGTGCAGCTCCGGCCATCCGAGCGGCACCAGGCGGCGGTGGCGGTGAACCGGCCTCGTGGCCAGCCGCTCACGGTGCGCTGGCAGTTCACCGTGCCCCTGGCTTGCGACACGCCGCCCCGGTTCCAGGCGGCGTAGCGGGGCGGCGGCTCAGGGCGCGCGGCCCATCCACCGGTTCAGGTCCTCGCTGATGTGGGCGAGGAGGGCGGCGCGCTGCGACTTGATGAAGAAGTGGCCGCCGGGGAAGAGGCGGACGCGGACGTCCTCGCTCCGCGTCTCGTTGCGCCAACCCTCCAGGTTCGCGGTGGGGACGTGCTTGTCCTCGGGCGAGCCGACCACGGAGATGGGGACCTCCAGCTTCGGGGGCTGGGGGCCGTCCTCGGTGAAGGCGATGCCGAAGTCGGCGCGGAGCATGGGGAGCACCAGCTCCAGCAGCTCGCGGTGCTGGAAGATCTCCTCCGGCGTGCCGTCGTAGCGCCGGAGCTGGGCGATGAACTCCGGTTCGGGGAGCAGGTGGATGGGCTCGCGGGTGTTGAAGGACGGCGGGCCAGCGGCTCCCAGGAAGAGGCCCACGGGGCGCGGGCCATTCCGGGCCTGGAGGCGGCGCGCCAGCTCCAGGGAGATGCGGGCGCCCATGCTGTAGCCGAAGAAGGCGAAGGGCCGGTCCAGCAGCGGCGCAATCGCGGGCAGCAGCGCGTCCACCAGCGCGGACAGGTTGCCGATGGGCTTCTCCGACAGGCGGCGCTCGCGCCCGGGGAGCTGGACGGGGCACAGCTCCACGCCCGCGGGCAGGCCCTGGCTCCACTGGTTGTAGATGGCCACGCTGCCACCGGCGAACGGCAGACAGAACAGCCGCAGCCGCGGGTCCGTCAACGGCTTCCGGGTGGGGAACCAGCGGTCGGGGGCATGAGGGCTCGTGTTGGACGCGCTTTGCATGACGTGAAGGCTCTGTCGCATGGCCACGGAAAACGGGTCAAGTCCCGGAGGCCGCGTGGCGTGTTAGCGTTTCGTGGACGCGCTGGGGCGTCGTTCTGGAGTCTCAATGGGGCGTTCGGCGGGCTTCATACTCTGGCTGACGGGTCTGTCAGGGGCGGGCAAGAGCACGCTGTCACGGGCCCTCCACGCGCACCTGGCCTCGTCGCGGCCCATGGAGGTGCTGGACGGCGACGAGGTGCGCACCTGGCTGTCGCGCGGGCTGGGCTTCTCCCGCGAGGACCGGGAGGAGAACGTGCGCCGCATCGGTCAGGTGGCCCGGCTGCTCGCCAAGCACGGTGTGGGTGTCATCGCCGCGGCCATCTCCCCGTACGCGGGCTCCCGGGCCCAGGTGCGCCAGTTGGCGGAGGCCGCGGGCATTCCCTTCGTGGAAGTCTTCGTCCAGGCGCCCCTGGACGTGCTCATCGCCCGGGACGTGAAGGGGCTCTACAAGAAGGCGCTGGCGGGCGAGCTGGCGCACTTCACCGGCGTGTCGGACCCGTACGAGCCGCCTGACGCGCCGGACGTCACCGTCCGCTCGGACGTGGACTCCGTGGAGGCCGGGCTGCTGCGCGTCCTGGAGACGCTGCGCCAGCGGGGGCTGCTGGAGGACTCCGCGGCGGCGTGAGCGGGGGCCCGAGGTGGCGGTTGGGCGGCGCACCTCGGGGTGGTGCCACGGGCTAGGTGAGGATGCGCTCCATCTTCACGTAGGGGCGCTCGGCCTGGATGCCCGCGTTGCGGCAGTGCTCCAGGAACTTGTTGGACTCGACAATCTGCGGGGCCTTGTCGTCGTAGACGAGGATCATCACGTGGCGCAGCCACGGCTCCTGGCCCATGGCGTAGACGTAGACCTCCTTGGGCGACAGGTAGTTGGTGATTTCGATGGCGCGGGCGCTGTCAGAGCCGTTGAGCCGGCGGGCCTGGTCCATCTTCCGGGGCAGGGGATTGCTCAGCAGCGGGCCGTACATCCAGCTCATCGGGCCGCCCTCGCACTCCATGCCGAGGAACAGCACGTCGATGGTGCCGATGATGTCGCGCAGGTGCTGGTACATGCGCGGCTCGATGGCGTTGGAGTCCGCGGCCATCAGCATGGACTTGCCGCCCAGGCGGACCAGGTGCGCCGTCTTGGCCTGGATGGCCAGGTCGCTGTGCTCACCGAGGAAGGGCAGGCCGGTGATGGAGCCGCCCGGCACGGGAATCTCCTGGAGGTCGTCAATCTCCACCACGTTCTTGAAGCCGTTGTGGTGGAGCATCAGCCGCAGGGACGGGTCCGCCAGCGAGTTGCCGTTGTTGCGCGGGACGATGATGCAGCCCACCCGGTGCCGGAGCTGGATGAGCGTCTCCATCATCAGGTGGTCGGCGTGGCCGTGGGTGAGGACCACGTAGTCGATGCGCTCGGGCAGGTCGGAGTGGGTGAAGCGGGGGAGGTCCGTGGGGAACTCGTAGCTGATGACGGGGTCCGTGAGGATGCTGACGTCCTTCGTCTCCAGCAGCACGCAGGCGTGGCCGAAGTAGCGCACGCGCACGCCTTCGCCGGTGTAGCGCTCGGTGCGGCGGGGCTCGGCGTCGGTGAAGAGGGCGGCGAAGGCGTCCGCGGCGGAGGCAGGCACGCCGAGCATCTCCGCGACCTGGCCAGGCGAGCCCGGCGTGTGGCGCATGCGGAAGAGGGCGTCCAGGCCCTCGTGCTTGTAGGGGACGCGCAGCCACAGCGGCGTGTCCTCCTCCAGGCGGGGCGTGCTGAAGATGTAGGGCCGCCAGTCACCGTCCACCTGCATGAGCGTCACGCTCTGCGAGGACTCCTTGTGGAAGGGGCTGCGGTACAGGAGCGGCTCGATGAAGCGGGCGCTGGCGCGGTTGCTGAGGTCGTACGTGAGCTCCACGTAGCCGCGGAGGATGTCGGGCACCTTGGCGTAGAGGCTCTCCAGGGAGCCGCCGTTGTTGGGGGCCATGAGCTGCTCCAGCTCGGCCACCGCCTTGGTGTACGCGAGCATGTTGGCCTGCTCCTTCTGCGTCCGCTCCAGGAGCTCCTTCACGCGAGGCGCCTTCGCCGCCGGATGGTTGATGAACGGGCCGCCCATCAACATGGGGTTCTTGAGCGCCGCCACGTGTACGTCCGGGTTCGCAACGAAGGACTGCATCAGCTTCTGGTGCAGGTTCGTTACGAACAGCGGCGCCGTCGCCGGAGACAGCAGGTACCACCACGCGTACCACTGGTTGTACAGCGGCTCGATGGCGACGTTCGGCTTGAGGTACATCGGGCGGTCCAGCATGGCGGTCTTCTCCGAGCGAGGTCCGGAAAACGTCGGGAACTAGGCAAACTTGGGGCCCGTAGATACACGGATTCGCAAGGGGATGCACGGGTCGGGCGCAGCGCATCTTTTGCGTCACGGCGGGCGTGCGAGCATTCGGGCGCAACTCTCTCATCGTGCAACTCGAGCAAGGAGCGTCCCCATGAAGGCAGCCTGGCGTGTCGTGTTGGCCGTGGTGGTGGGTAGTGTCGTGGGTTGTGGCGTTGGCGCTGTGGATGAGGCGCCGGAAGAAGAGCTCGCCACGTCGGAGGCCACGCTGGCCGTCTGCGGAGACGGCATCTGCACGGTTGGCGAGCGAGTGAGCTGTCCCCAGGATTGTCCGCTGGGCGAGTTCTGCGGCAACGGCGCATGCTGCCCTGGGGAGACGGCTCGGTCCTGTCCCCAGGATTGCACGCAGGGTGACCCGGGGCGGTACTGCTACCGCTCGCACTGAGTCGCACTGAGCGCGCGAGCAGCGAGGTTCTCCCTGCTCGCGCGCCGTTCCGCCATGTCAGGTAGGGCGGGGCCGTGTGGCTACATCGCGATGCAGCCGTAGACCTTCTCGTAGTGGGCGGTCTGCGTGCCGGTGAGGACTCGCTCCGGCGTGGTGCAGCCGCACTGGAGCTCGCCCACCTTGGTGATCTTCGCGGGCTCCGCGTAGTACGTGACGACGTAGTCCCGGCCGGTGATGTCCCGACACGGGATGGCCTGGGCTTCCGTTTCGAGTCCGGCGGTGTCGGGTTCCTCGACGCCACAGCCCGTCAGCAGTCCGATGGCCAGCAGTCCGCTCATGATTCCTGCGCGCATGTTGTTCCCCTTTTGGTGAAGGTGCTGCCTGGCCCAGGATAGCTGGGAAGGCTGGTCAATCGTACCCAGGGGCTGGGGCGTGGCTGGTGGTCAACGGCGGCTGAGTGCTTGATACAGGCTGGGTGCAGGAATCCGCTGCCATGGGTAGAAGCATCTCAGTTGGCGACAAGTGTCTCCAGCGCTCGCTTGCTGCAAGGATTCAGCGAGTCGCATCTCAATGGTCTCCGAGTTGGAGAAACGCTTTCGGGCTCAGCCCAATGCGCTGGGCCCATGGGTGCCAGATGTCGTCATCCAGAAGCGTGCCGAGATTTGTGGCGACACGTCGGCACAGCCCAGGAAGGTCCATCTCAGGGTAGTTCCTATTCGCTGGCCATGAATTGACGACGATGGCGATTTCGCGCCCGAGTGCAGCGTCTTCTTCGGAAGCGTAGACGTCTTCGTAGAGAAGAGCTCCCTCGACTTCCACTGTCGCTGTCCACGCGTCCTGCGACTCGTCGTACAGCACTCCGTGCGGCATCGCGCCTCCCTGCGGCGATAACACTGGTGTCTCTACTACCGGCCGGGCTCGTGTCAGCGCGGTGGTCGCTGCCGGTGCCGTACCACCCAAGACGTTCCACTTCGCTTATAGCCAAGACGGCGCGGTATCCATGGATGCCCAGGCCCCGGCAGCGACGGAGAGAACGATGGCTCGGCATGCGCGGGCCATTGTCCTCAATGTGATGATGAAGCAGCTTCGGCCCTGCGGCGCCATCTACAACTTCAATGAGAGGAAGAGGCGGTGGGCGGGCTGTCGATCTCTGTCAATTGGATGCTTAGCAGTCGAGTATGCAGAGTTCGTAGCGAACGCGACAGCCTTGGTGACACGATGGCGCTGTGCCGCACCCATTGATGCACCTGTTGCGCGCTGTCTGACATTGTTGGGCTCAGGTTGCGGCTGCTTGGTGGGTACACCCACCGTGTCGGGCGCATCCGCAGTCTGAACCTCACTGGACGGTGGTGTGTTGAGGGACTCCTCAGTCTCCATTGGCCCGCATCCCGCCGCCAACAGCAGAGAGCCAACCGCGACCAGCCACTTCATGCGGTTCATCATGGTGCTGCCTCCGTGCGTGGAATTGATGAGCGCACGCTATCTCAAATATTGATCGAGCATTTGGGTGGCAGACGGCAGAGTGGAAGTGGGGCAGTCGACGTTGGAAACGTTCATCGTCGGTGTTTGCGTTTCCGTCGTCGAGCGGGTGTTGTGTCCGGCACCGTGCAGAGGACGGCAGCCGCCTGCTCAGTCGCGTGAGGCGTCGCGGCTGGTGTGGGCCTCAGCAGCGAGCGATGCCGCATCGCTCGTCGAAGGCTGTGAGGTGCATAGCCAGTAGTTGTGGTCGCACTCGTTCTGCTTGGCGTCGCGGGCCCGTTCGTCCGACTCGAGTGAGGCCAGGTAATAGCAGTAACTATATTCCTCTTCGCAGGTGGTCGCGAGTGCGGGAGGGCTCCACAAAGCCGCAGCGACAAGGGCGGCAACAAGGACTCGTGTATGCTTGAATGACATGTGCGTTTCCATTTAGGCCCGACATCGGGAAGGCCATGACTCTGTCATGGCCTCGAAAAAGGACAAGCGCCCTCGGTGCCGCTGTGTGACTGCGGAAGTCTGTCGGCGGCTGGGTCGTGACTTGGGCCATGCTGCCGATCCTGTCAACCGGCGATTTGCTGGCCCTGGTCAAAGCCTAATGCGGCTCGCAGCATCCGTAACGGAAGTAGGTGCAGTATCTGTTGCCGAGCACGTTTGTTGATGGACGGGTGAGCCGGCTGGATGATGGACGCCGGAATCCCGAGTCGGTTCAAGGCCCTACGGCCGCCTAGCGGCGGTGCCCTCCGGGCAGCCTTGAGCCGCCTCGTGCTCCGGCTCAAGCTGCAACCGTCGATTCCCCAAAGGGAATCGCCTCAAGAAGAGGCCATCATCGGCGGTGACACCCGGCCGCGCGCTCGTGATGGACTCCAGTGGTTTCGCGCGCTTGCTGGAGGTGCCCATCAACGAGCCGGTCCGTGGAACGCCGTGGAACCATCAAAAAGCATGCGCGGCAACAGTAAGCCGCTCCACGTCGCGCTGACGCCCGGCCAGCAGCACGAGTCCACAATGGCCGAAGAACTTCTGGTGCACGCCGAGGGCGCCGCGTTCATCGCGGATACCGGTTATGACGCCGACCGCATCCGCGCCAACGTTCGAATGCTCAGGATGAAGCCTGTCATCCATTAGGACCCGAGCCGTACGCGGGCGTTGCCGTTAGGCCGCCCGCTGTACCTGCTGCGCTACCGGCTGGAGTGCTTATTCCACGACCTCAAGCGCTCTCGGGCTGTCGCCACCCGCTATGACAAGACGGCGACCAGCTACCTCGCCGTCCTGCATGTCGCATCCATGCTTCATTGGCTGCGCTAATCAGGGACAGCCCCTAGTCGCACGCGGCTGCCCCGCTGGCATTCCCGGCGGCGACTCCTCGCGCGACTACTCCTGCACTGCGAGGATGCGCCAGCCGTTCACATCAACCGCATTGGTGGCGCCCACGTCCAGGATGGGGGCCGTGGCGATGTCGCATGCATGCGGGTTCGGGATGATGCTGACGAGCACGATGCCCGGCGAGGCAGGTGCCGCGGCGACCACGTAGGACTCGCGGCGGTTGAGGCACTCGTAGAGCGGCGTGGCATCGCTGGGCAGCTTCCGGTCCCATGGAAGGTAGTCCTCCATGGCGAGCTGAATGGCGCGCAGGGTGGTGCCGTTGATGACCTGCCGTCCCTCGATCGGAAACGCGAGCGGGATTTCGACGGCGGCAGCCTCTTCCGGTGGAGCGTGGACCGGGCGCGGCGGCTTCTGGAGCAGGGCGCATGCCGGGAGGATGCAGAGAAGGGGCAGCAGAACGCGCTTCATGGGGCCTCCGTGCGGGCCACGAATCCGAATGTGCATCGACACGCTCAGCCCTCAGTCATCCACCGCAGTGACGAACCCGAGTCCCTTGTCCTCGTTCTTGATGATGCCCACCAACTTCCAACGATTGCGTTGTCGGAGGTAGACCTCTCCGGGTTGCTCGCTGCCGAGATTCGGCACCAGTTTGGTGATGGTGCAGGCGCGGTCGAACTGGATGCGGATGGTCCAGAATTGCGTTTTTGCGTGGCGGTCGGTGGGCGTCATGGACGACGGGGACCACGGATGGCTGTGGAAGTCCGCGAGCACTACCGCCCGCCCTCTGGAGTCGGCGACATACCGGGGCGGGATGCACGTCTTCTTCTTCGACAGGCCCACGGGGACAGGCTCACTCAGGGGGAGGGCATGCTGGCGTAGTAGGTGCCGTCTCCCAGCGAGTAGATGGCGCCGCAGGACTCCTGCCCATAGTCGCGGTCCGTTGCGCGCGGCAGCTCCATGACGGCAGGGCAGAGCTGGTCGATGACCTCGTCCACGTCGGTTGACGGGGTGATGGCTTCCCACGGGCCCCGCACGTGGACGTGTAGTCCTGAGCGCCAGTAATCCCGGGTGGTGCTCGGCTCGGGTGCAGTGGCACAGCCTGGGATGAGGCTGAGCGCTGCTGTGCGGCACACCAGCACTGCCGGCATCGACTCCTCCTGACCCGAAAATCAGGAATCGTAGTTCGCGGAGAGATTGTGATGCGTCACTCCTTGTGCACGGTGCCAGCGTCGTAGTTCACCTCCCAGCACTCGCCAGCCTTATCGAGGCGGCGGAACTTCAGGGTGAACTCGGCTGGCAAGGGGCTTCCGCGGGCCGGGGTGGATGGCGTTGCGCCACTACCGCCTCGGGTATCCGCAGGCTTTTCATCGGTGAGGCTCGGTGAGTGTTTGGCTTTGCCGCGACGCCACAACAGCGCCACAAGGCCAGCGCGAGGACATCGTCCCCATCCGCCGAAAATCCCCAGGCGGGACGGAAGCTTGGGCAGTGACCCCGACAGGAATCGAACCTGTGGCCTGCGGTTTAGGAAACCGCCGCTCTATCCAACTGAGCTACGGGGTCGTGCTCTCAAGTCACCACGCTTTCCAGAGGAGACCCTCCGGAAAGGTCCAGCCATGTTCCCCCAAGGAGGCGCATGCACAACGGCGTGCGTTATAGCAGGCGGCCCGGCGCGCGCAACGCACCAGCGCATCCATCGCCCCCTCGGGCCCCTGCCAGGCGCCCCTACCGAGACGCGGGGACGTCCCGGAACCGGACCATGCGGCCCCGCTCCCCGTCCCAGACGTTCAGCCGCAAACAGGCCATCACGTCCCTGGGGTGCAGGGTGGTGGTGCGCGGGTTCTGGAGCTCCGGGATGGCCGCCATGGCCTCCGGCAGCCGGTAGAAGGGGATGCGCGGGTTCAGGTGGTGGACGTGGTGGTAGCCGATGTTCCCCGTGAACCACGCCATGACGGGGCCCGTGGCCAGGTAGCTCGAGGCCTCCAGGGCCGCGCTGGCGTGCGTCCAGTCCTCGTCCTCGCGCAGTGCGACGTCCGGGAAGTTGTGCTGGGAGAAGAAGAGGTACGCCCCCAGCGCGTAGCCAATGGACAGCGGCAGCACCATCGCCGTGAGGTACACGCCCAGGCCCCCGAAGGAGAACACCGCCACGCTGATGGCCACGTGCAGCAGGACCGCGAAGCCCGCGCTCCAGTAGCGCAGCGGGTGCCGCATGAAGGGCACGATGCACAGCCCGCTCAAGAACGCGAGCGGGTACGCGAACAGCATCACCAGCGGGTGCCGCTCCACCACGTAGGCCAGCCGCTCCAGCGCCGTGGCCTCACGCCACTGCTGCGCCGTCCACGTGGTGAACGTGCCGGACGCGGACGCCGCCAGCCGCGCCGTGTTCGCGTGGTGGTGGTTGTGCGTCTCGCTCCAGACGCGCGGCGGCGTGAGCAGCAGCACCGCGTGGGTGTGGAACAGCGCCTTCCCCAGCCGCGAGCCCGACAGCAGCGAACCGTGCAGGTAGTCGTGGACCAGGATGAAGGAGCGGATCAGCACCAGCGCCTGCGCCACGCTGCCCACGACGCGCAGGGGCCACCACGGGGGGAGGGTGGCGAGCGCCACGGCGCCCAGCAGGGCCAGGAAGGTGGTGCCCACTTCCCACCAGCTCCGCCGCGTGTCCTGCGCGGCGTAGGGCCGCGTGCGGGCGATGAGGTTCCGCTCTGCGTCTTTGGAGAGTGACGTGAAGGCGCTGCTGCGGGTCGCGGAGTCCATTCGGAGGTCCAGGGCTGGCGCGGCGGCAGCCGCCGCCGATTCGAGTCCCTGGAACCATGCCCGCCCACTGTCACGCGACCGTCATGGGCGGCGCTATTGGCAGACGCCGCCCATGGATGCTGCGTGCCGCATCGCGTCGGAGGCGTCGCTGCCCCGTCAGGCCACTGTGGCCCTCGGGGCAGGACACGTCACTAGCGCTGCTTGTTGGCCCGGAACTCGCTGGCCCACTGCTCGACGATGGACGCCACCTGCTCGCGCTCGGAGCGCTGGGCGGTCGGAATCACCGAGGACTGCGCCGGCGGCGCCAACTGCAGGGACGGCTGGCTGTCTCCATTGCTGGTGGGCACCACCGCGCTCGCGCCCTTCTTGCGGACCCAGACGCGGGGGCCCTCGGCGGGACGCACGGCCTCCGGAATGACGGTGGGCTCCGGCGCCTCCGAGGCCTCCCGGCGCTTCCGGCCCAGGATGACGTCCGGGATGCTGTTCGGCGCGGCGTCCTCCGTCCAGGCGTGGTGCAGGCGCCCGGACGCCACCATGAGGCGACGCTTCTGGTAGTGGGCCGCGCAGTAACCCAGGCTGCGCACCGGACGCTTGCAGCCGATGACGGCGCAGGCCCGGGCCTCCGGGCCGGCTTCCGCCTCGACGGTGTCGTCGGACGCCGCATCCAGGGTCGCCAGCGACGACGCCAGCACATCCAGGGCCGCGTTCGGCAGCTCACGCCGCGGCGGCTGACGAAGACCGCGGGAGGACAGGCTCTCCGCGATGCGCAGGAGCGAGTCCGTCAAGGGCGACAACTGCCCGGCGAGCTCCTCGCCCAGCACGGCGCGGAACGCTTGTTCCAGCGGCGGCAGGGAGGAGACGCGGGAGCTTCGCGTGGACGAAAGAGAGGACGTGGAACGAAGGCTACGGGGTCTTGGCATGTGGATGAGTGCCTGTGGTCGCTGCCGGCTGCTTCAGGGGACCGTGGAGCGGACGGCTGTTGCGTTAGCACACCTGTGGCCGACCGCCCAGGACAGCCTGTCAAAGGGCTCGTGAGTGGATGTTTCGCGGCGATAACCCAAGCGGTGCGTCCCCATGTCAACACGGCCCACGTTCATTCAATCCCGAGCCGGGCACACCCCTCCCAGGTATGTCGGAGACCTACCTGTCGGGTGGTTGGCATGACTTCCTGGGAGCCCGCTTCTTTCTCGGCTGAAACAGACTACTCCGGCAGAATGCACGCGTCGTGCAACTTCACTGAGAGGATTTGCCCGTGCGTAACATCTCGGCTGTCGCGGCGTCCGTGTTTGCAGGCTTCCTGGTGGCGTGTGGCGAGGGCGTGGAGCTGAACGAGGAAGGAAACGTCCCCACTACGCCGGAGGCCGCGCAGGAGGCTGTTTCCGCGCCCTCCGAGGTCGCCGCCCAGGCGTGCACCACACTGTACCGTCCCCGCATCACCACCTACTGGACGTCGTTCCCCATCGAGCGGGAAGGGCAGGTCGGCCGCTGCACGACGGCGGCTGACTGTTCCGTGACGTGCGTGGGCGAGACGTCGCAGTACGCCATCAACTCCCAGTTCTTCTACTGCACGTACTGCCCTGAGCTGGGACGGGGCGTCTCAGCGCTCCACGCCGGAGGTGCCCGGAGTGGGCGCGGCTTCCGACAGGCGGCACCGCGCCTCGGCCTCGCGCGC
>JBKGHI010000189.1:0-17336 GCA_046520405.1 Myxococcus sp. 1LA | reverse complement strand
CCCGCGCCCGGTGCGCCAGGGCCCGGGCCAGCCACTGCTTCGCCCCGGCGTGCTCCGGCTCCACCTGGAGCGCGTTGGCGTAGTCCTCGATGGCCTGGTCCCACTGGCCGGTGGCGAAGTGGTCCGCGCCCAGCAGCACGTAGCCCAGGGCCTGACGCGGCGCCAGCTCCACCACGCGCCGGTGCACCTCCACCGCGCGCTGGAAGCGGCCCGCGCGCCGGTTCACCGAGCCCAGGTTGGCCCACAGCTCCAGGCTGTTGGCCCCCGAGCGCACCGCGCCCTCCAGGAACTGGATGGCCTCCTCGTGCCGGCCCTGCGCCTGGAGCGCCTTGCCCACCGCCATCTGTCCCAGCACCAGGCCCGGCTGGAGCTGGAGCACCTTGCGGTACTCCGCCTCGGCGGCGGCCGCGTTCTTCTGGGCGAAGCGCACGTCGCCCAGCAGCAGGTGCGCGGCGGGCGAGCCGCCCAGCTTCACCAGCGCCTGCGCCTGCGCGTCCGCCTTCGCGACCTCACCCGCGCCCAGGTACAGGCGCGCCAGTTTCTCCCTCGCGTCGCCCGCCTGCGGGAAGCGCGTGGTGACGCCCTCCAGCAGCGTGCGAGCCTCCACCAGCTTCCCCTCCAGCTCCAACACCTGAGCCAGGCCCAGCTGCACCGACGGCGACTCCGGCCGGCCCGCCTGCGCCTGCTGGAAGGACGCGCGCGCCGCCGCGACGTCCCGGCGCAGCACGTGCGCGCGGCCCAGCAGCTCGTGAATCTGGAAGTCGTTGGGCGACAGGGCCTGCGGACGCAGCGCCAGGTAGCGCTTCAGCCGCGTGGCCGCCGCGTCGCCCTGCTGGACATAGAGGTAGTAGCTGGCCAGGTAGTAATGGACGATGAGGTGTTCGGCCTTGTCGGCGGTGGCCACCTGCTCCATCAGCGGCACGGCCTCCGGGAAGCGGCGCAGCTTGAAGTACGCCACGCTCACCGGGTAGGCCAGGGACAGCTCGGCGGGGTTCGCCGTCAGCACCGGCTGCACCCGGTCCACGGTGCGCTGCCAGTCGTTGAGCGCGTTGGCGCTGGCGCCCAGGCCCGCGGCGGCGGCCACGGAGCCGGGCTCGGCCGTCAGCGCCTGCTCGAAGAGGGCCAGGGCCTTGCGGTACTTCTCCTCGGCCTCCTTCTTGTTGCCCGAGGCGCTGGCGGCGCTGGCGGCCACCTGCGCCGACTCGCCGTCGTGCACCAGCCGCTGCGCTTCGGACATGGGCGGCGGACGGTACTGCGCCAGCGCGGGCGGACCGCACAGGGTGGTCAGCAGCGCGAGGGCCGGCGTGAGCCGGCGCGACCGTGGATGTCGTGGGGAGCGTCGCATGCGTGTGGAGTCCCGGAAGGAAGTCAGGCGGCGGGGCTGAATTCGGCCACGACGACGGTGATGTCGTCCCGCTGCGGCTGGCCAGCGCTGAAGGCGCGCGCGTCCGCGAGCACCGCGTCGCGCAGGGCCTCCGCGGACAGGTGGGCGTGCGCCTGCACCGCGGCGGCCAGGCGCTGGGTGCCATAGAGCTTGCCCGCGCCGTCGCGCGCCTCGGTGAGGCCGTCCGTGTACCAGACCACCACGTCGCCGGGACGCAGCTGCGCCTGGCGCGAGGTGAACTGGGACTCCACGGACGCGCCCAGCAGCGGGCCGCGCGCGGGCAGCGACGCAATCTGGCCGCTGCGCTTGTTGAACACCAGCGGGCTGGGGTGCGCGCCCGCCGCGTAGTCGATGTAGCCGTTGGACACGTCGATGACGGCCAGCGCGCTGGACATCTGGTGCTCGCCGCGGCCCACGTTGGCCAGCGTCACGTTGAGGGCGGTGATGAGCATCTGCGCGTTGACCTGGGAAGGCTCGCGCAGCGTCATGGCCGAGGCGAAACCACTGGTGGCGCTGGTGGCCACCAGCGACGTGGACAGGCCGTGGCCCGTCACGTCGCCAATGCCGATGACGACGCGCCGGTCATCCAGGGCGGCCCGGAACCACCAGTCGCCGCCGCACGCGTCCGCGGTGACGACCAGGCCGGCGATGCGCAGCGGCCCCACCTGCACGGCCTCGCGCCCCGGCAGCAGCGTCTCCTGCACGGTGCGCGCGAGCGACACCTCGCGCTCCAACTGCGCCTTGGCGCGCACGTCCTCCAGCAGGACCTTGATGCGCTCGGCCATGTGGTTGAACACCACGCCCAGCGTCACCACCTCGCGGCCCGCGCCCTGGGCGGTGCCCGCGCGCGCGCCCAGGTTGCCGGCGGCCAGTTGCATCACCTTGCTCGTCAACATGCCCAGCGGCCGGGTGATGCGCCGGCTCTGGTAGGCCACCAGCACGCCCGCCAGCACCACGAAGCCCAGCCCCAACCCCAGCATGCGCAGCGTGTTGGCGCGCACCGTGGCGCGCTTGTCCTGCTCCAGCGACTCCAACTGCTTCTGCAGCCCGCCCAGCGAGTAGCTGATGACGACGAGGCCATTGCCGCTGCTGGAGCCGTAATCGATGGGCTCTTGGATTTCGGAGATGGGCTGCCCCCGGTAGAAGGCGCTCACCAGGCGGCGCTCGGCGCGGCGGGTCGGAGCGGCGTCCTCCTTGTCCTCGCTGGAGCCCTCGCTGTCCGCCATCCGCACCCCGTCCGGGTCGAAAATCTGCACCCGGAGGATGTTGGGGTTCGTCTTGACGATGGAGCCCGCCACCTCCTCGAGGAAGGCGTAGTTGTTGTCGCGCAGGTTGGTGGCGGAGGTGAGCGCGATGGTCTGCCCCACCGTCTGGCCCAGCTCGCGCGCCTGCTCCTGGATGCGCTCCTTGGAGACGAGCGCCGTCTCCTCGAACTGGGACTGGGTGGAGGCCACCGACAGCGCCGCCAGCAGGCCCACGATGAGCACCACCAGCACGCCGGTGGTGAGCAGGAGGATTTGATCCAACCGCAGGCCCTTGATCTGGGCCACGTTGGGCAGCTCCCCCGCCTCCAGCGGGGCGATGAGGGTGCGAGTGCCCCCCTCCGCCAGCCCCAGGGGACCTGTCAGGTTGGTGGCGGTGGACTCCCGCGCGCCCGTGACTTCCTGGGTGCCCGTCCGCTCGGACGGAGGGAGCGCGTCGTCCTGGGACTCGCCGGACGAGGGCGCGGACTTCAGTCGCGGATTGGTGCTGGACAAGGGCGGGCCGGGGTGGGGACGCGCGGGGAGCGCGGGGGAAACAGGGGTGTTTCGAGACTCTATCTCACTTCTCGTGCTTCGCGAGGCCCTGTCCCCACATCCACGCCGCGTCGGGGAAGCCGCCCGGACCGGCATGTCACCGAAGCCATGTCATCCCAATGTCATGGCCCGGGTTGAAGCTCCGCGTCATTCACCGGCGGTACGGCGGGCCCCTCCCCTTCCCCGGGCACGGCGCGGGTGTGACGGTTACAGTCGGATGTCCATGCGGCCCCATTTCCACGTGGCCGGCTTCCCGGTCCGGCTCCACCCGCTCTTCTTCCTCGTCGCGCTGATGACGGGCTGGACGCTCATCTCCGAACCGGCGCGGCTCGCGTTGTGGGTGGGCATCGTCTTCGTGTCGGTGCTGCTCCATGAGCTGGGGCACGCGCTGGCCTTCCGCCGCTACGGCTGCCCCGCTCACATCGAATTGCACGGCATGGGTGGCACCACCCAGACGCACGAGGCCGCGCACCTCACCCACACGCAGTTGGCCTGGGTGAGCTTCGCCGGGCCGGGCATCGGCTTCCTCGCGGGCGGCCTGGTGTGGGCCCTGTCCCAGCTCGTCCCCATGGGCGCGCCCGGGGGCCTGGCGGACCAGGGCGTGCGGCAGTTCCTCTGGGTGAACGTCGGCTGGGGGCTCTTCAACCTGCTGCCCATGCAACCCCTGGATGGGGGCCACCTGCTGGCGGACCTGGTGCGCGCGCGCAGCGGCTACCGATATGAGCGGTGGCTGCTGGGCATGGGCGTCGCCACGGCGGTGGCGGTGCTGGGCCTGGCCATCTGGTCGAAGCAGGTGTGGCTGGGCATGCTCGCGTTGATGCTGGGCTGATGAACGCCGAGCAGCTTCGCCGCACGCCCAAGGTCCGCCCCGCCGAGCCGCGCTTCGTCTTCCAGCGCCGGAAGGCGTCCACCACGGGCGCCGTCTCCGTCGAGCGGCTGATGGGCGAGCTGCGGGGCACCGCCGTCACCGACGACGCGGACGATGACCTGGAGGGCCCGCACGACCCGGCCCTGGTGGGCGAGCTGCTCCTGGACAGCGGGCTGCCAGAGCTGGCCGTGGGCTCGCTCCAATCCGCCTTCACCCAGGCGCCCCTGCCGCGCACCGGCCACGCGTTGGTGCTGGCCCTCCTGCGCACCGGACGGCTCCAGGAGCTGGCGTCGCTGCTGGACAGCTCCCACGCCCGGCAGCTCTCCGAGGACACCCTGGCCCTCATCTCCCAGCACGCCGGGGCGGCCAGCGAAGCCGTACTCACCGAGCGGGTCACCGCCCTGCGTCATGGCCGGGCTCCTGCGCGAAATGAGCCCCGCTGATTGCCGCGCCGCGCCACAAGGTGCTCTCCGCCTGACGTCCCGGCAGGCGGCCCATCAACTGCCTTGAGCGTTGGGCACCCATCCGGGTTATAGGGGCGTCCCCTCCAGCCAGAGGAAGGTCGCGCGTGTCTCGTCCCCGACTCATCAAAGAATCCTCAGAAGCGTCCGCGCCGCTCGAGCGGGAGCTGCTGGTCCGCATTCATGACCTCATGGTGAAGACGCGCGTCCTCGAGGAGCGCCTCATCCAGATGTACAAGCAGGGCCACGGGTACTTCTGGATTGGCGGTCCCGGTGAGGAAGCGTTCAACGTCTCCCTGGGCCTGCTCATGAAGAAGGGCCAGGGCCCCGAATTCGACTATCTGCACGCCCACTACCGCCAGTCCGGCACCCTGCTCGCGCTGGGTGAGGAGCCCATCGGCTCGCTGCGGCAGATGAAGAACACGGCCACGGACCCGTATTCGGGCGGCCGCAACTTCGCGGGCCACTACTCCGCCCGGAAGCTCAACGTGGCGCCGGTGTCCTCGCCCATCGAGGTCCAGTACTCCATCGCCCCGGGCACGGCCATGGTGCAGAAGCGCCACGGCGGTGACGGCATCACCATCGTCACCGGCGGTGACGCGGGCACGGCCGAGGGCGATTTCGCCTCGTGCCTGGTGTGGAGCAGCCGCCCCGCCAACCCGCTGCCCATCCTCATCATCGTCACCAACAACAAGTGGGGCATCTCCACGTCGGCGGAGGGCCAGCACGGCGAGCAGCGCGTCAGTGACCGCGGCAAGGCCTTTGGCATCCGCAGCAAGACCATCAACGGCAACGACGCCGTGGAGGCCTACACCGAGCTGCGCGAGGCCATGGCCTACGTGCGCACGGAGCGGAAGCCCTTCCTCCTGGAGGCCAACGTGTCGCGCCTCTACGGACATTCGTCCGCCTCCGGCGCCAACTACGTGGGCAACGAGGTCGACTGCCTCAAGGACTTCGAGGCGAAGCTGGAGAAGGACGGCATCCTGACGCGCGAGCAGATGGACGCGCTGCGGAACAACTACACCGAGGAGATGGCCGCCGCCGCCCGCCAGGTGCGCGACGAGCCACAGCCCGACCCCGAATCCATCTGGAAGCACATCTACGCGGAGGACAAGTAACCCATGGCGAACATGGCACAGGCCATCCGCATGGCCCTGCACTACGCCGAGGAGCACCTCGGCGTCACCGACATCTTCGGCGAGGACGTGGGCGCCCCGCTGGGCGGCGTCTTCACCTGCACGCAGGGCCTGAAGACGACGTGGAACTCTCCCCTGGACGAGCGCGGCATCATTGGCGCGGCCATGGGCATCGCCATGGCTGGCGGCCGGCCGGTGGCGGAGATCCAGTTCTGCGACTACGTCTACAACACCATCGACCTGCTGAAGCTGGCGGGCAACACGAGCTGGTCCACCAACGGTGACTGGAACCTGCCCATGGTGGTGCGCACGCCGGTGGGCAGCGGCATCCGCGGGTCCATCTACCACTCGCACTCGTTCGACGCGACGATGACCCACATCGCCGGCTGGAAGGTGGTCATGCCCTCCACGCCGCTGGACGCGTACGGGCTGCTCATCACCGCGTGCCAGGAGAAGAACCCCGTCATGTTCCTGGAGCCCAAGGCGCTCCTGCGCGTGAAGGGCGAGGAGCGGATTCCGGGCGAGCCGGATGACGACCGCGCGCTGTCGAAGCTCATCGACGCGCCGCTGGGAGACCGCTCGCAGTGGAAGCCGCAGTGGCCGGCGGGCCTGGAGGCGTACGCGGTGCCCTTCGGCAAGGGCAAGATTGTCCGCGAGGGCACGCAGCTCACCGTGGTGAGCTACGGCCGCACCCTGCCCCTGTGCGCCAAGGCCGCGGAGACGCTGGCCGCGGACGGCATCAGCGCGGAGGTCATCGACCTGCGCTCGCTGTGGCCCTACGACTGGGAGCTCATCAAGGCCTCCGTCCAGAAGACGGGCCGCGTTCTCTTCGTCAACGAGGACACCGAGGTGACGAACTTCGGCGAGCACCTGGTGCGCCGCACGGTGGAGGAGCTGTTCTATTCGCTGCTGGCGCCGCCTCGGCTGCTTGCCGGCAAGTTCCTGCCCGGCATCGGCCTGGCGGACGCGCTGGAGATGGCGTCGGTGCCCCAGTTGGGTGACATCACCACCGCCATCCGCTCGCTGGCGGCGGAGCAGCCGTAAGCAAGGCACCCACAATGCCCTGCCCGTGAGTCCCTTGTCTCACGGAAGAAGCACCCCGGGCCGCCGTTCCTCTTTGGAGGGATGGCGGCCCATTCGTTAGACTCCGGATGCTTTGTCACAGCCAATCGTCCGGACAGCCACTCCCGTCGCTGGCGCTGATGCGCCGGCCTTCCGTATCCGCCGCGCCCGCCGGGGTGACGCCGAAGCCATGGCGTCGCTCCTCAAGGAGCTGGGCTACCCTCAGGGGACGGACCAGCAGACGGTGCACTGGGTCGTCAGCCATCCGGAGATTGAAATCTTCGTGGCGGGGGACCCGCAGGACAAGCCCGTGGGCATGGTGTCCTTCTCCCACCGGCCCCAGCTCCGGCTGCGCGGACGCGTGGCCACCATCGATGAACTGGTGGTGACGGAGACCTGGCGCCGCCGCGGCGTGGGCCGCGCGCTCATCCGGCAGATTCTGGAGCGCTGCAAGGTGCTGAGCGCGAAGCAGCTCCAGCTCGTGTCGCCCATGACGACCACGCCGGAGACGCGCAACTTCTATACGGCGTGTGGCTTCTCCGAAATCGACTCGGGCGTGTTCCGCCACGTGGACACGGAGTCCCAGCGCTAGCAGCACCCGCGCCGGGGCTCCGAGCCCTGGCGCGCTACCGCTTGAAGCTGTCCACCACGCGCTGGAGCCGGGCCCGGTCCTCGTCGCTCATGTCCGTGAAGCGCACGCCAATGGCCTCGGCCTCGTCGCGCACCCAGGCGATGACGCCGGTGAGGTGGAACTCCTCGCCTTCAATGGCCATGGACAGCCGGACGTGGGAGCCCACGTCATAGGACTTCCGCGTCAGCAGGCACAGGCCGCCCGCGGAGATGTTCAGGGAGTACGCGCGCAGCGCCCGCGCCGCGTCCTGCGTCTGGTTGAAGCGGACCTCGAACCGCGCCGCCACGCGCTCATCCGCCCGCCGGTTCGCATAGGCGGCTGGATCTCCGCTCTCCATGTCATCCGCCGGCTTGGTTGTCATACGCACCCGATAACCCCACGTTCGACGCTGCTGGCGAACCACGCATCTTCCCACACCCACAGTCCCACAGGGTGACGCGCCGGGCCAACCACCGGGCACCGGACGTCCGCCAAGTGTCCGCTGCTTTCCACGCCCGATTCAAGGGGCCCCCTCTATCGAATTCGGGTGCCTATGTCCTCGGGGACTTGCCTGGGAGCGCCTCGGAATGCGTGCGGACCGTCTCTATCTGTTGACTGGAACCCTGGCCCTGGCCCTCTGGGCCGCGAGCTGTAGTGGTGGCAGTGGGTCAGGGCCACCGGGGACGCGGGCACCGATGGCGGCCCGTCCATCACCGACGGCGGCGGCAACACCGACGCGGGCGGCGGGGCCCGGGAGTTCGCCTGCAATGTAGCGCGGCAGGAAGGCTGCGCCGAGGGCCAGGACTGCTACTTCGCGGACCTGGAGGACGGCGGCACCGGCAGCCGCTGCTTCCAGGCGGAGTGCGACGTGGTGGCGCAGGACTGCGGCCAGGGGCTGCGCTGCACGTACGCGACGGAGAACGGGGTGACGCAGCGTCGCTGCGTGGCGCCGGGCACCGCGGAGGAAGGCGCGCCGTGCACGCTGGCGCCCGCGGACGGCGGTGTGGCCTATGACACCTGCCGGCAAGGTTTGTTCTGCCGCGAGGCACTGGAGGGGGAAGTCAGTGGCTTCACGTGCCAGCGGCTGTGCCATGCCACGACTCACTGTGGGAACGCGAGCGAGTGCAACACCGTGCTCCGCCTGGAAGGCACCGACGAATTGCCGCTGGTCTGCGGTCCGCCCTCCACCGCGTGCAACCCCTTTGGCCAGGACTGCGAGGCACCCCTCAGTTGCTATCCCTCCACTGCAGGCCCCGTGTGCGCGGGCAGTGGCAATCGGACCGAAGGGCAGTCCTGTGATTTCAGCAATCAGTGCGCGCCGGGGAGCGCGTGTGTGAATGCGGGAGGCGGCCTCACCTGCCGCCCGCTGTGTCAGCCCGGTGGCACGCCCGCCTGCTCCACGGGCAGTTGCCGCGCGTTGGATGGCAATGCGGGCGTGGGGGCTTGCGTCCCCTAGACAGGACGCAAGCCGCGACGGAGGGCGGCCGGGCAGCCGAGGCTTCGAAGGCGGTGGGTTCCCAGACGGCCGGCTGGCAGGGCACGGTGTGGTGTGCATCCTGCAAAGCCGGGAGGGATGGGAATGGGAATGAAGCCGGGATGGCGGATGGTCGTCGTGTGCGCGGGCGGCGCGTTGCTGGCGTGTGCTGGCAGCGTCGCGGACTCACCCGATGATGACTTGCCGCCAGACGACAATCGCACCACCACGATGGACCAGAGCGCGCCGGATGCGCCGCTGGAAGTCGCGCCTGTGCTGGTGTTGAACGACGGGCGGCAGGTGCAGGCCGCGCCGCCGTCGGCGCCCCTCCCGATTTCATTCCAACCGGGCTTCCATCAAGCGCTCCGCGCGTCTCACAGCGTGGGCAGCACGACGACGTTCCGCATGCGCGTGCCGGTGGCGCGTGACGGCGGGCGCATCCGCGTGACGTTCCGCTCGGGCGACGGGAGCATGACGCTGGTGCGCGCCACCGTGGCCCAGGCGGGCGCCAACGGCGAGCTGGTGGGCACGCCCGTGCCCCTCACCTTCGACGGGAGCGAAGGCTTCACCGTGGCCGCGCGCACGCGGAAGACGTCCGACGCGGTGGCCTTCCCGGTGGCCTTCCGCGACGAGCTGGCCATCACCTTCGAGGCCCGTGGCGCGCTGGCGGCCAGCGCCATCAGCGCCTTCCCGGGCAGCTTCGCGCGCTCGGGCAACCATGCGCTGGTGACGGGCGCGCTGGGCGGCACCCTGTTCGACCGCGCCGTCGGCGTGGCCACGGTGGACGTGGAAGGCCCCACGGGCCGCGCCTTCGTGGCCCTGGGCGACAGCATCACCGAGGGCTACGTCGATACGAAGAACGACACGCGCAATGCCTGGCCCGCCCGGGTGGAGGCCTCGCTGGGCGTGCCCGTGGTCAACGCGGGCGTGAGCGGACAGGGCTTCTACGACGCGCTGGCGCAGCTCGACGGCGAGGTGCTGTCGCTCCAGGGCATCACCGACTGCATCGTCCTGCTGGGCACCAATGACCTGGGCGACAAGGACTCGCTGGCCATCATCCAGGCGCGGATGAACACGCTGATGAGCCGGCTGGCGCCCTTCTGCCGCACCTGGGTCAGCACCCTGCTGCCCAAGGAGAAGTCGAACTACGCGCCCTACGAAGCCGTGAAGGCCCAGCGCCTGGAGTTCAACTCCTGGGTCCGGGGCGGCGCCACCGGCCCGGACGTCATCGACCTGGAGGCGGTGACGCGCCAGCCGGGAGACGTGCACCTCTTCCTGGACGGGCTGGAGGTGGACGGCATCCACCCCAGCGTGGAAGGCCACCGGGTGATGGCCGACGAAGTCACCCGCGTGCTGCGTGAGGAGGCCGGCCTCTAGCCGCGCCGCCGCCCGCGCTCAGCCCTGACGCGCGCCGAGCACGCCGTGGAGCACCAGCAGCTCCGCGAGCCCCGGCGGCGACAGAATCCAGTCATCCGCCGTGGGCACCCAGCGCACCGGGGCCCCGGCCGCTTCCAGCAGGCCATTCACCTCGAGGAGCAGCGGCTCGAAGGTGGAGGCCGGGGCCTCGCGGCTGCCCTCCGGCGCCGACACGTCGTGTCCGCCCGGCTCCACGTGAAAGGCGGCGCGGCCCGACTGCGGCGTCACCGAGAAGCCGGGCAGGTACGGCTGCATCGCGGCCTGGAGCCGCTCCAGGAGCGCCCCGTCTTCGTACGGATGGGACAGCTCCCAGTCGAAGAAGGTGGGCAGCTGGGCCAGCAGCTCCAGGTGCAGGGGGTTGGCCCGGCTGTGCCGCCAGTGGTGCTCGGCCAAATCGTAAGCGGTGGCGGGCACGCGCAGCTCGTACTTCTCCAGCTTCGCGAGCAGCTCGCCCATCCGCTCCACCAGCTCCGCGGGGGGCTCCGCGCGGGACACCCAGCCCCAGTCGGCCACGCCCTGGCCGCGGCGATGGCCCTCCACCCGGTCGCCTTCGCGCAACTGGAGCTGCGGCTCCGGGGACTCCTCGTCCGGGTACAGCGCCACGTGCACGAGCGGCCCGCCTGACTCGGGCCGCAGCCGCGCGAAGCGGTGCGCCGGGTTGACCTCCACCACGCTGAACGTCTCCCTGGCCATCACCACCTCCTCGGATGTCCGACGCCGGGGAGACTACCCGGTGTTGCGCATGCCGGCGGCGATGCCGTTGAGCGTGAGCAACAGTGGACGATCCACCTCCGCCTGGCCCTCGCGCTTGCGCTTGAGCAGCTCCACCTGGAGGAAGGACATGGGGTCCACGTAGGGGTTGCGCAGGGAGATGCTCCGCTGGAGCTGCGGGTTGTTGTCGAGCAGCTTGGACTCGCCCGTCAGCCGCTTCACCTGCTTGCGCGTGCGCCGGTGCTCCTGCTGGATGCGCCGCCACAGCGAGCGGGTGCCCGCGGGCGCCAGCGCCGCGTAGCGCTGGGCGATGGCCATGTCCGACTTGGCCAGCACCATGGTGACGTTGTCGATGACGGCGCGGAAGAAGGGCCACTCCCGGTACATGCGCTTGAGCAGCGCCGCCCCACCCTCCTCCTTCGAGAAGGTCTCCAGCGCCGAGCCCACCCCGTACCAGCCCGGGAGGATGGCGCGGTTCTGCGTCCAGGCGAACACCCAGGGAATCGCGCGCAGCGTCTCCAGGCCCCCCGCCTTGCGCTTGCTGGGGCGCGAGCCGATGGGCAGCGACGCAATCTCCTCCACCGGCGTCGCGGCGGTGAAGAACTCCAGGAACTTCGGGTCCTCCCACACCAGGGCGCGGTACGCCGTGCGCCCCGTCTCCGCCAGGGTGTCGAACGCGGTGCGGAAGGTGCGCTCGGCCTCGGGCTCCGGGCGCGGCTGCGCGTCCAGCGTGTGCAGCAGCACGCCGCCCAGGATGAGCTCCAGCGTGCGCCGCGCCAGCTCCGGGCGCGCGTACTTGTGGTCCAGCGCCTCGCCCTGCTCCGTCGCCTTGTAGCCACCCGCCACCGCGCCGGGAGGCAGCGCGAGAATCGCCTCCTGCGCCGGCCCGCCGCCACGCGCACGGACTCGCCGCGGCCGTGGAACAGGCGCAGCGGGACGCCCGCCTCGCGGGACACCTCCGTGAGCGCCACCTGCGCGCGGTACAGCGCCGCGCTGGCCGCCAGCAGCCCCACTTCCTTGCCGGAGTCGCTGTAGCCCACCATCACTTCCTGGCCACCGCGCGCATCCAGGTGCTTGCGGTACTCCGCGTCCGCGAAGAGCGTGCGCAGCACGTCCGGCCCCGAGTCCAGCGCGCCCAACTGCTCGAACAGCGGCACCACGTTCACCGTGGCGCAGCCGCGCGCCTCGTCCCACAGGCCCGCGTGATGGAGACACCGGAAGGCCGCGAGCACGTCCTCGGCGGTGCTGGCCATGCTGAGGATGAGCGTGCGGCAGGCCGGCTCACCGGACTCCGACTGCGCCTCCTTCAGCCGCGCCAGCACCTCCAACAGCCGCGTGCCGCCCTCCGTGGGCGCCGGGCCCCCGTTGAACGAACCCGCCGCGCTCACCGCGTCCTCCGCGGGCGCGCGCACCTCCAGCTCCGCCAGCGACAAGCCCAGCGCCAGCACCCGCTCCCGGACCTGCCGCACGTCGCGCAAGCCCGCGTGCGTGCCCATCGACGCCTCCAGCGCGCGGCCCAGCACGTCCAGGTCCGCCAGCAGCGCCTCGGGCGTGCGGTAGGCGCCCGGAGGCATGGGGATGCTCGCCCCGGCGCGCTGCTGCGTCACGTAGTGGAGCGCGCGGTGCAGCCGCTCCTCCATGAAGCGCAGCTTGTGCCGCAGCGGCTCGCCCGGCGTGCGGGGGCCGTAGCGGCGCTCGGCGTCGGGCAGCTCCTCCGCGTCCTTCGCCACCGACTTGAGCAGCTCCTCGGACGGCTTCGCGTGACGCTCCGACTGGGACAGCCGCCCGCCCAGCCGCTCCAGGTCCTGCAGCAGCCGCCGCAGTCCACGGGCACGGTGCGCGCGCAGCGTGTCCGCGAACACGTCGGGCGTCACCAGCGGGTTGCCGTCCATGTCGCCGCCCACCCACGAATGGATGCGCACGGGCGTGTCCACCGGGCCCAGGGGCTCGCCGTAGGCGCGCTCGAAGGCCCAGTCCAGCAGCTCCGGCAGCAGGGACAGCTCGTCGGCGAGCACCTCCTCCACGTACCAGAGGACGTTCTTCACCTCGTCGCCCACCGTGGGGCGCTCGCGGCGCAATTCGTCCGTCTGCCACAGGAGGGTGATTTCCTCGCGCAGCAGCGCCAGGTTCACCGAGGACTCGCGCGGCGTCAGCTCACAGCGGTCCCGCTCCTCCAGGAGCCCCGCCATGCGGTAGAGCTTCTCCAGCAGCGTGCGGCGCACGGCCTGCGTGGGGTGCGCGGTGAGCGTCAGCGTCACCCGCATCTTGCTCATGGCCTCGCGCACGCGCTGCGCGGGAACGCCCGCCTCCTTGAGCAGCAGCAGCGTGGCCTCCAGCGAGCCGCGCTGGGGCTTGGCGGACGCGGCCTCCGCGTGGGTGCGCGCGCGGCGGATGCGGTGGTGCTGCTCCGCCAGGTTCACCAACTGGAAGTAGACGGAGAAGGCGCGCAGCACGGGCTCGGCCTGCTCCAACGGCAGGTGCTGGAGCACCTCCGCCAGCTCCGCCGCCACCGCGCGCCGTCCGGCCACGGGACCGCGCCGGCGCTGGATGGCGAGGCGGCGCACTTCTTCTTCCAGGTCGAAGAGCGCCTGCCCTTCCTGTTCGACAAGGACTTCTCCCAGGAGTCGGCCAAGCAGGCGGACATCCCGGCGCAGCGGCTGATCCACGGCACGCAGTCGGGCCATATGCTGCGACGGTAGCCGCTGTGCGCCGCGGTGGCCCGCATTTCCGCGCGAGAAAATGACGCGCGCGCGAATCACGGCCATGTGTCTGCCATTCCCGACAGACACCGACCTGAAACACGCCTGCACGCGCCCGCGCCAGCAAATCGCCCCCCGCGTGGCTCCTGAGCCACACCAGGGCCCGGTCCACGCCTTGCACAACAGGCCCCCGTGGGCCGCGAACGACACCGCGGCCAGGGAGCTTGTCGCCATGTGGACGATGCGGGGGTGGAAGGTGACGTTGTTGTGTGGCTGGCTGGCCGCGCCGGTGGCCCTGGCCGAGTCGGTGCTGGAGGAGGCCGTGCCGCTGGAGGCGCGGGCCGCGCGCGGTGGAGGAGCTGCTCGCCGCCGCGCCGATGTTCCCGGACGCGGGCCTCCGCGAGTTGGAGGGCCCCGTGCTGCGCTACGCGGAGCCGCTGTCCTGCCCCGCGGCGCCGGAAGGACGGGTTTGGGTGGCGGAGACGCAGGCGTGCGACGGCGAGGGCTGCGAAGCCGTGACGACGGTGTGGGCGGGCTCGTGGACCGTGGAGGAAGCGGGCCTGGAGGTGCGCTGCGAGACGGACCGCGTGGTGCTGGCCGCGGGCGACTGGCGGATGGTCCTCACGCCCGGCGCGGGGGGCGGACTGGAAGTGAGCGAGCTGACGCCACCGGAGCCCGAGGCGATGTCAGCGGCGCGCCCCTCGGAGGCACCGGCCTCCGAGGGTTGAGCCCGCGCTACACGCCGATGCGGCGGAGCATCAGGATGGGGCCGTCATCCAGGCGCCTGTCCCGGAGGTCGATTTCACAGTCGATCATCCAGTCGCCGTGCCCCTCCGGGTCGATGATGCGCTGCTGGGTCTCCCACAGCCGCGTGCCCGACTCCTTCAGGAAGGTGTTGGCGGGCTTGCGCGCCTGGGGCGTGAGCACCACGACCTTGTGCTCCTCGAAGTACGGCGCCATGGCCTGCTCCAGCTTGGGCGCGGTCCATTCCCCCAGCGCGTTGTCCAGCATGGCGAGCGCGTCCATGTAGCGCTTCTGGCCCAGCGCCTTGAGCAGGCGGTGCAGCTCCTCGCGCACGCGCGCGGCGAAGGCCTTCGGGTCCTCGGTGAGCTCCTTCGGCTTGAGCTCCACCACCGGCTTGGCCGCGACGACGGCGTCCGGGTTGCGCATGCGCTCCCACTCGTCCAGCAGGCTGGAGTCCACCTGCCGGAGCGTGGCGCGCAGGTGGTCGATGAAGTCCTCCACCTCCTCCGTGCGGTAGCGCTCCGGCACCGTCTGCATCAGCGCCTTGTACGTGTCGTTCACGTACCGCAGCAGCACGCCCTCGCTGCGCTGGAGGCCGTATTCGCGGATGTAGTCCGGGAAGGACATGAACCGCTCGAACATGTCGCGGACGATGGACTTGGGCCGGATGTTCTCCTCGCCCACCCACGGGTGCTTCTGCGCGAACTTGTTGAAGGTGCCGTAGATGAAGTCGCGATTGGGCTTGGGCCACTCGAGCTTCTCGAGCTCCGCCATGCGGTCGTCGTACTCGATGCCCTGCGCCTTCATCTCGTTGATCTTCTCGCCCTTGAGCTGGTGCAACTGCGCGTAGAGCACCACATCCGGGTTCTCCAGGATGGACTCCACCAGCGTCACCACGTCCAGCGCGTACGAATCCGTGGTGGGGTCCAACAGCTCCAGCGTGTCGAGCAGGTACAGCGACAACGTGTGGTTGAGGCTGAAGTCGTGCTGCATCTCGCCCGCCACCTTCACCGTGGCGCCCGAGCCGCGTGTCCCCTTCTCCACCTCGACAATCTCCGCCTCGCGCAGCGTGCGGAAGTTGCGCGCGGCCTCCTTGAGGTGCCGGCGCTTGAGGTAGTCCGAGTCATGGCTGCGCTGCACCAGCGTCACCAGCCGCTTGTACCCGGCGTTGTTCTCCGTCTGGTGGTCGCTCTGGAGCAGGTTGAGAATCATGCCGTGCGACACCGCGAAGCGGGACTCCAGCGGCTCGGGCATGCCCGTCTGGAGCCGCTCGAAGGTGCTGCGGTCGTACTGGACGAAGTTCTTCTGCGGCGGCTTGGCCTTGGGCGTCTTCTTCTTGCCCGCGGCCTCCTTGGCGGCCAGCTTGATGTTCTCGATGACGTACTCGGGCGCCTGGGCCACCACGCTGCCCTGCGTATCGAAGCCCTTGCGGCCCGCGCGGCCGGCGATCTGCTGGAAGTCGCGCACGCTCAGCGTGGCCAGCTTCTCGCCGTTGAACTTGAAGAGCTGCGTGAAGAGCACCGTGCGGATGGGGATGTTCACGCCCACGCCCAGCGTGTCCGTGCCGCTGATGACCTTGAGGTGCCCGTGCTGGGCCAGCTTCTCCACCAGCAGGCGGTACTTGGGCAGAAGGCCCGCGTGGTGCATGCCGATACCGTGGCGCAGGAAGCGCTGGAACTCCTTGCCGTAGGGCGTGTCGAAGGGCGCGTCCTGGAGCGCCAGCCGGATGGCCTCCTTCTCCTCCTTGGTGGAGAAGTCCACGCTCATCAGGTTCTGCGCCTGCTCGGCGGCGGCGCGCTGGGTGAAGTTGACCAGGTAGATGGGGTACTTCCCGCGCGCGATGAGGTCCTCAATCGTCTCGTGCAGCGCCGTCTCGCGGTAGTCGAAGTCCAGCGGCACCGGACGCTCGGCGCTGCGCACCGTGGCCACTTCCCGGCCGGTGAGCTTCGCCAGGCTCTCCTCGATGACGTGCGTGGGGCCCAGCGTGGCGGACATCAGCAGGAAGGTGGTGTCCGGCAGCGCGATGAGCGGCAGCTGCCAGGCCACGCCACGCTCGCGGTCCGAGTAGTAGTGGAACTCGTCCATGACGACGTAGTCCACGCGGGCGCTCGCGTCGCGCAGGGCCAGGTTGGCGAGGATTTCGGCGGTGCAGCAGATGATGGGCGCGTCGCGGTTGATGCTCGCGTCGCCGGTGAGCATGCCCACGTTCTCCGCGCCGAAGGCGTCGCAGAGGGCGAAGAACTTCTCGTTCACCAGGGCCTTGATGGGGCAGGTGTAGAAGGAGACCTTGCCCTCCGCCATGGCCTTGAAGTGGAGCGCCGTGGCCACCAGCGACTTGCCGGAGCCGGTGGGCGTCTTGAGGAACAGGTGCTTGCCCGCAAGCAGCTCCAGGATGGCCTCTTCCTGCGCCGAGTAGAGGCTCAGGCCATTGGCCGCCACGTAGCCGACGAAGCGGTTGAGGATTTCGTCCGCGTCCAGGGGCGGTTCGCCCTTCTTCGGGAGCAGTGCGGCGAGCGGAGCTTGGGTTTCAGGGGTGGCCATCACCCGCGGACAATAGGCGGCGCGCCCGGCCCCCACCGGGAAAATCGCAACGGCTGACGCAGAGCGTGAAGGCAGGCGCCCCCAGGCCACTCGGAGAAGCGGGGGGGAGGCGCCCGCCCGGAGGGGTGTCCGAGAGTCCCCGGACGCAAGGACCGGGGGCCCGATACCCGGGCCGCCCCTCCCTCCCCACCGTTGCGTCTGGACTCGAGGGCAGGGGGTGGGGATGCGGGGAACCGTCAGAAAGAAGATGACGCGCCTCAAGCACGCGGCGCTACTCGGGGGACTGGCTTCCACGCCGTGGCTCTGGAGCGGGTGCCAGCAAACGGAAGGGCCCATGGTGGGCGCGGCCAGCGGCGCCGAGGCCCCAGGCGTCGCGGGGCTGGAGGGAACCCCACCGGCGACGACGGTTCCGGCCCCGCCCGGGAGCCGGGCAG
>JBKGHI010000188.1:0-17419 GCA_046520405.1 Myxococcus sp. 1LA | reverse complement strand
CGCCCCATCCACCGCGGCTCGCCCCGGAGGGTGTCGTGTCGTTTTGGATGCGAGCGTCCGATCATGGGGCCTCGCGGCCCACCACCCGCGGGCCCCGGCCCTCCCGGTCGCGCGGAGGGCGGCGCGGCTTCCCCTCCCTCGTGTGCTCGCACGTGCGAGCCTGTGTCGCCGGGGAACCTGCCCACTGCGTGGGTGCGATGCAGGCATCCACGTCTGCTTGTCTGCCCACCAGGTGGCGGCCGCCCCCCGCGCCCCGGTGGGCCCCTGCAACCCCTCACATCCCTGGGGGCGGGGGCCTGTCCGTTGCCACAAGCGGACGAGCATTCGCTCGGGGGCCGCGTTAAATCAGGCGGGTAATTCGCAACCTTACTTTCCGCCTCACGGCATAAACGCGTTGACTCTCCCGTTAGCGCGTGCCCAAGGTGTCCGGCGATTCGGCCAGTCAACAGATGCAGGTGTCGAAAGCATGAGTGAGAAGCGTTGGTCGGAGCGGTTCGAGGGCGCCATGGGCCGCCTGGCGGTGCGGAACCACCGGAAGCCCTACCAGGCGCTGCTCCTGGCCCTGGTCCTCACCGTGCTCGGCGCGTTCTTCGCCCGGACGCTGACGCTCAACGCGGACTTCGTGGGGCTGCTGCCGAAGAACTTCCCCAGCGTTCAGGACATCGAGAAGATGCGCAAGCGCTTCGGTGGCCAGGGGAACGTGGTGGTGGTGGGGATGGGCGCCGACCCGGAGATGCTCAAGCGCTTCGCGGACGACATGGCGCCCAAGCTGGGGGAGCTGTCGGAGATTCGCTACGTCTCCCACCAGCGGCCCCGCGCCTTCTTCGACGAGCACTCGCTCTACTACGTGGACGTCGAGGACCTGGAGACCATCCAGGAGCGCATCGACGCGCGCATCCTGTGGGAGAAGCAGCAGGCCAATCCGCTCTTCGTGTCGCTGGTGGAGGAGGCGCCGCCGTCGGTGGACTTCTCCGACATCGAGCAGAAGTACACGGGCCGCGCCAACCAGCGCCTCTCCGGCCAGGGTGACCTCTATTACATCAACCCCACCGAGCGCATGGTGGTGCTGATGGCGAAGCCGCGGGGCAGCGCCGCGGACCTGAACTACTCGAAGAAGGTCGTGGGCCAGGTGGAGGACTTCCTGGCGAAGCAGGACCTGTCGAAGTACGGCCCGGGCTTCAAGACGGCCGTCACCGGCACCTTCAAGAAGAAGATTGATCAGCAGCGCGTCATCGTCGCGGACCTGGCGAGCGCGTCCACGCTGGCCATGGTGCTGCTGGTGGCGTACCTGGCCTTCCACTTCCGCAGCGCGCTGTCGGTGGGCTTCACCATGGCGCCGGTGATGGCGGGCCTGGGGTGGACCTACGGCTTCGTGGGGCTGGCCTACGGGCAGGTGAACCTGCTGACGGGCTTCCTGGCGGCGGTGCTGGGCGGCCTGGGCGTGGAGCACGGCATCCACTTGCTGGGGCGCTACACGACGCTGCGCTCGGAGGGGATGAGCTCCGAGGAGGCGGTGGAGGAGTCCTTCCGGCACACCGGCTTCTCCGCGCTCATCGCGGCGCTGGTGGCGGCGCTCACCTTCCTCAGCCTGGCCATGTCGGAGTTCAGGGCGTTCCGCGAGTTCGGCATCATCGCCGCGGTGGGCATGCTGGTGAGCATCTTCTCCTACGTGGTGCTGCTGCCCGCGATGCTGGGGCTGGCCACGCGCCTGGGCTGGACGCCGCGGGTGCAGCAGGAGAGCGCCGCCGGGCCGCTGAGCCTGCTGGCCCGCTGGCTGCCGCGCTCCTACCGGGGCGTGGGCATCGTGGTGGGCGTGGCGGTGCTGGCGCTGGTGTCGCAGGCGTACCGCATCTCCTTCAACTACGACTCGCGCACGCTGGAGGACTACAAGCAGGCGTCGGCGGTGCTGGACCAGAAGGTGAATGACATCCTGGGCTACTCGCAGACGCCGGTGGTGGTGCTCACCGACTCGCAGGAGATGGAGCGCGAGGTGGTGCGCCAGTTGGAGGCGCGCAAGGCGGCGCGGGGCAAGGACTCCACCATCGACTTCGTGGGCGCGCTGGAAGACCTGGTGCCCAAGCGGCAGGACGAGAAGCAGGCCATCCTCCAGTCCATCTCCACGAAGCTGGAGAAGCTGGACCCGGAGCGGCTGGCCGAGGACACGCGCAACACGCTGGTGCGCGCGCTGAACATGGCCAAGGCGAAGCCCTTCACGCAGGAGGCCCTGCCCCCCAGCGTGCGGCACCAGTTCGAGAGCCTGGATGGCAGCACGGGCGGCGTGGTGCTGGTGTACGCGGGGGGCGTCAGTCTGTCGGACGGCGAGGGCACGCGGAAGTTCGCCAAGGAGGTGCGGGGCCTGCAGATGCCGGACGGCAGCCAGGTGTCCGCGGCGGGCGAGGCGCTCATCCTGGCGGACATCCTGGACATGGTGGCCCGCGAGGGTCCGCGCATCCTGGCGGCGGCGGTGCTGAGCGTGCTGGTGGCCATGTGGATTACCCTGGGCAAGCTGCGCACCGCGCTCATCTGCATGCTGCCCACGCTGCTGTCCGTCGTCGGCCTGGTGGGGCTGATGTCGCTGCTGGGGCTCCAGTTCAACTACCTCAACATCATGGTGCTGCCGGTGCTGGTGGGCACCACCGTGGACGCGGGCGTGCACCTGGTGCAGCGGTTGGGCGAGCGCGGCGCGGACTTCGTCTCCGTGTACGCGGAGACGGGCCGGGCGATTACGGGTGGTCTGCTGACGAGCGCCATCGGCTTCGTCGCGCTCATCCTGGCCAAGCACCCCGGACTCAACTCCATTGGTGACCTGGCCAACCTGGGCTTCGGCATCAACCTGGTCATCGTGCTGCTGGGCTTCCCGTCGCTGCTGCTGATGGTGGACCGCTGGCGGCGCAAGCACAGCACGTCCTCGGAAGAACAGACCGAGCAGCCCGCGCCCGAGGCGTGAGGTCCGCTGGCCGGAGGCCGTGTCACCCGGTATGACACAGCCCCATGGGGACACCGCGTTCGTGGCGGTGGCTCCCTGGGGCCTTTCATCGAGGTGCGCGATGACGGTGAGCGAGATGCGAAGCGGTGGGCGGCGGTGGCTGATGCTGGCCGTCGTTGGAGCGGCGGCCCTGGCCGGCTGTCGTCACGGCGCCGAGCGCGAGGAGAAGAAGGGCGAGACGCGCTGTGCCGAGTCGCGGAACCTCACGTGTATCACCGGCGTGAATTGCACCATGGACCGCGAGCGCGGCTGTGAGGTGTGCCGGTGCTCCACGGCGAGTGGGCTGGAGCCCACCGACAACCGGAGGCCCGCGGCCATGGAGCCGGAGCGGCGCTGGTAGGCGCCGCGTGTCTCAGCACCCGAGGGTGGGGTAGTCCGCGGGGCGCAGGAGGAGGCGCCACGCGTTGCCCTCGCGGAAGAGCAGCCCGGTGACGGCCTGCCCCTTGAGCCCCACGCGAATCAGGTACTGCGTGTCGGCGCCGACGCGCAGCGTGGCGACCAGGGCCGTGGAGGCCTCGCCGTAGTCCGCGAAGCTGACGACCAGGGGCCGCCGGTCCACGTAGAGCAGCGAGGCACCCGGGGAGCCGTCTGGCGCGATGCGCGGCGCGTCCGGGAAGCACTCCAGCCGGGTGAAGGGGCCCTGTCGCTCCTGGGTGCAGTTGGCCAGCGGGACGCGGGTGTCGTCACGCTGGCCGTCGCGGCTGGCCTCCAGCGTCACGTGTCCCTCCGCACTGGTGTGCCAGCGGTAGCCCGGGGCGGGATAGCCCTCTGGCGTGAACGGGTCCGCGCCCTCGTCCACCGGCTGCTCGAACGCGCCCGAAGTCCACTGGCCCGGGACAGGACGCTCCGGCTCCGTCTTGGGCGCGGGCAGGCTCACCGTGCCGGTGACGGTGCCAGCGAGCGCCACGAGGTGCTCGCCAATGTCCGGTGTCCCCTTCGCCTGTGTGTAGACGCCCACGGTGTGGCAGACGGGCGGCAACTCCGAGTCCTCGCCGCCCGTGCACACGGGCTCTGTCCTCTGGAAACGGGCCACCGCCATGCCCTGCGTGCCGACGAGCGTCATCGTCTGGAGCCGTGACGCCACGTCCTCCGGGGCCTGCTCTCCCAGCACGACGCGGGTGGTGCGGCCGGAGACCGCTTCAATCTGGTACGGCGCGGTCCACCGCTCCTCGGCGGCGGCTCCGAACGAGGCCAGCGTGACTCCCAACACCATGGCGTAGCGCATGACGTCCTCCTGATGCGCACCTGGGATAGCAACCGCTGTACCAGGGCCAGGAGCGCCTGGACCGTGGCCGAGCAGCCACACCCTGACGTCAGGCCACACGCCGTGGAGCCGCGTCACGATGCGTCGCCGTGGACGCGCGAATCCGCCGATTCGGCGCGAAGCCGCGCCCTCCCGGCTGCGGGAGCCGCCGGTTAGCACTTCCACCATGACGAAGCGGGCAGCGCGCGAGGCGACGGCGCCGGTGGATGCGACGCCTTCTCACCCCGCGTGGACGCGCCGCGAGGCCCTGGCCCTGGCGGGGCTGGGGCTCGCCAGCGCCGTGCTGCCCCTGGGGTGCCGACACGCAATGGACTCGACGAGGACGGACGACATGGAGCGCAAGGACGTGGTGGTGGTGGGTGGCGGGCCGGGCGGCTTGAGCGCGGCGCTGACGCTGGGCCGTGGCCGCAAGAAGGTCCTGGTGTGCGACGCGGGCACGCCCCGGAACGCGGCGGCCGAGGAGGTGCACACCTACCTCACGCGGGATGGCACTCCGCCTCGGGAGTTCCGGCGGCTCGCCTGGGAGCAGATGCGTCCGTATGACGTGGAGCTGCGTGAGGCGCGGGTGCTGGACGTCGAGCGCGCGGGGGCGCTGTTCCGCGTGTCGCTCGAAGGCGGCGGCGTGGTGGAGGCGCGCCGGGTGCTGCTCGCCACGGGCATGGTGGACGTGATGCGTGAGCTGCCCGGCTACAGCGACTTGTGGGGCAAGGCCATCTTCCAGTGCCCCTACTGCCACGGCTGGGAGATTCAGGACCGGGCCTGGGGTGTGCTGGCGGGGAACGAGATGACGCTCGACTTCGCGGTGATGCTGACGGGGTGGACCCGCGACCTGGTGGTGTTCATCGTGGACGGCTTCGAGGCGCCCGCGGACAAGCGCGCGCTGCTGGAGAAGGCGGGCGTCCGGCTGGAGACGCGGCGCATTCGCGGCCTCATCGCGGACGGAGAGAAGCTGGAGGCGGTGGAGCTGGAGGACGGCACCCGGGTGCCTCGGGAGTTCCTCTTCGACCGTCCGCCTCAGCGGCAGACGTCGCTGGTGCAGCGGCTGGGGCTGGAACTGGACGAGGAGGGCTTCGTGAAGCTGAAGGGACCGGGGCAGACCTCCGTCCCCGGCATCTACGCGGCGGGGGACCTGGGCACCCGGATGCAGGCGGCCATCGCGGCCGCGGGCGCGGGCATGATGGCGGCGAGCATGATGAACCATGAGTTGAACATGGAACGGGCGGGCGCCACGCATGGACCTGCTCAGGGTTGAGCCCGGCTGCATCGCTCGCTACGAAGGGGCGATGCCGTCCGAGCCACGACAGCCGTCCTGGACGCCCGATTCGTCGTCTCGCCAGGACTTCGAACAGGGGCGGATGCCGATATGGGCGGGGCGCCTCCACGTCCATCCTCGGACCGGGCGCGCCACCTCCGTGCACGCCTACGCCGTGGTGATGTTGGTGACGCGGGGCGAGTCGAAGATGCGGCACGCGGGGGACCTGGTGGTCCGGGCGGGAGACGTCCACCTGATTCCGCCCGGGGACGCGCACGGGGCGGGCGCCTCGAACGCGGAAGGGTGGGGGGTGGCCTTCCACCCGGATGCGCTGGGCGAGGAGGGCGGGGCCGCGAATCGCCTGGGGCCGCTGCTGCGCGTGCGCAAGGGCTGTCACCCCGTGCTGCGGCCCTCGCTGCCGCAGCGCCGCAGGCTGGCGCGGTGGATGCGCCTGCTGGCGGAAGAGGTGGCGCGGAACGAGCCGGGACACGAGGAGGCCGCGCGTTCGCTGCTGCGGCTGGTCCTCATCGAACTGGAGCGGGTGACGGCCCAGACGGGCACGAGCGAGCCGCCGTCCCTGGGGCTGAGCCGCAAGGCGCTCACGTACATCGAGACGCACTGCCTGGAGCCGCTGTCACTGACGCAGGTGGCGAAGGCGCTGGGGCGCTCCTCCGCGCACGTGGCGGGCGTGGTGCGGCAGGAGACGGGCCGCACGGTGGGCGAGTGGATTCTGGAGTGCCGGATGTCGGAGGCGCGCCGCCGGCTGCGCGGCACGGACGAGCGCGTGGACATCATCGCCGAGCGCGTGGGCTACGCGGATGTGACGCACTTCATCCGCCAGTTCCGCCGCATCCACGGGGTGACGCCGGCGGCGTGGCGGCGCAAGGCCTCGGCCGGAGGGACGTGAGCCGTCGCTGAAGGTGCGGATGAGGGTGCCCAGGCGCGCGGGGGTGAAGTAAGGGTTCTCCCTGGAGGCAGGGGCGACAGGCCGCCGCTGCGCTCCTTCAGGCCCGGAGTCGAGGGAGAGCCATGAAGAAGGGGTTGCTCATCGCCGTTGGCGCAGCCGTCGTGCTGCTGGTGTTCATATTCGTCGCTGGTGAGCAGCCGCGAGTGCAGCCGGCGTCCGGCGATGGGGGGCGTCAGCTGGACCTGTCGAGCCTCGACCCGGCCCGTGTCTCCGGGCTGGAGCTTTCAGGGGCCCGCCGCGTCACGTTGCAGCGGGAGGGCGGTGGGTGGACCGTCGCGGACCCCGCGGTGCCGGAGGGCCGCTTCGTGGCGGACGGGGACATGGTGAAGGGCGCGCTGGAGGCCCTGGTGCGGGTATCGGGCGCGAAGTTCGTCACCCGCGAGGTCGACCGGCTGTCCGAGTACTGGCTGGATGAGGGCGGACGGGCGCTGAAGGTCCGCATCCTCCAAGAGGGCCGTCCGGCGTTGGAGCTGGTGCTCGGGCGGGAAGGGGCCTCGAATGGTGGAACGTACGTGCGCAACGCGGCCAGCACGGAGGTCTTCGAGCATCCCGTGCGGTTGGGGTGGTTGTGGCGCAAGCGCGTCATGGACTGGCGAGACGCCCGGCTGGTGCGGGTGGCGCCCAGGGACATCTCCGCGCTGGTGTTTCGCGTCGGGGATGAAGCGCCGGTGACGGTGACGTCGGATGGGACGCCGGGTGGCTGGCGGCTCGCGGAGGGCACGCAGGTGCCGGAGGGCTTCCGGTTCAGCCCGCTCGAGGCCGATGCGGTCGCACAGGATTTGTTGCAGCTCGAGATGCAGGACGTGCTCGTGAAAGAGGCCGCGGTGGAAGCGGCGCGAGAGCTGGCCCGGGCCCATGACACGGTGGAGGCTCGCCTCAAGTCGGGGAAGACGGTGGTGTTGCGGCTGGGGCGTGCTTCGGAGTCGTCGGAGACGGCCGTCGCCCAGGTGGGAGGGGATTCGCGGGTGTATGGGGTGTCCGCGGTGGCGGCATCGCAGGTGCGCAAGCGGTTGGTGGACTTCCGTGATTTGCGCCTGCTGCATTTCGCGGTGGAGAAGGTGAACCGGCTGAGCATCCAGACCGGTGAGACGCAGGTGGTGGTGGCGAAGGCGGGGCAGGGGTGGACGCTGCTCGAGCCGGAGGCGCCGCCGGAGTCCTTCCAGTTCGATGCGACCCAGGTGGAGACGCAGCTCGTCCGGCTTCAGCAGCTCAAGGCCGCGCGGTTGCTCGACGCGTCGGTGCAGGACGCGCAGGCGGGGCTGTCACCTCCTGTCACCACCGTGGAGGTGAGCGAGGAGGGCGGCGCGGTGCAGACGCTGTTGATGGGGAACGAGGTGCCGAACACGGTCAGTGGCGCGAAGGAGGTGTACGCGCGAGGTTCGCTCGACGCCTTCACGTACTCCGTGGAGGACCGGGCGCGCGCATGGCTCGCGCGGGGGCACGCGCTCTTCAGCGCGCCGTAGTCGGGGCGTTCGAAGGTGTGAGCCGGCTGTTAGAGCTCGCTCAGAATCCGTCCTTGCCCATCGACGGCATAGGTCGCGCCCGCATCCATGATGGGGGCGCCGAGTTCGATGCCGCACCGGGAAAGTCTGGGGAGGAAGCTGACAAAGTAGAGCTGAGCGTCTTGCTTCAGCACGGTCACATCGTAGGTGCTTCGCTTCGACAGGCACCGCGCCAGTTCCTCGGTGCGGGCTTCTGCTTTGGCGTCAGGGGGGAGGAAGTCGTTCATGGCGACTTCAAGGGCGGCCATTGCGGGACCATCAAGGTGCGTTCCCTGTTCCATGGAGTCAGGGAACGTTACCTTTGCTGCTTCCTCTGGTGATGCTCGCTCGGCTTTGGGGACCTTGTAGTAGCCGAACAGGGCGCAGCCGTGCAGCAGGCTTGTGCAGGCAAGGAGCGCGACCAGTGGGTACGGTTTCATGAGCCGATTTCCATCATGAACTCGCCGAGAGGAATCGGGAATCATTGGCGGTGCCAGGCCAATGCTCAAGCTGGCATGGAACTCAGTCGAACGAGAGGACGACGCAGATGAAACCACTCGGCTTCATCATCCTCGTGGCCCTCATGGGCGGGTGCCTGCACCGGCGGCCAAAGACGCCCGTTGCGCCACCGGAGGTCTCCGCCGGTATCCAGTTCCCCGAGTGGACGAAGGAGGCTTCGACCACGGTTGATGGCGCCCAGTTGAAAGCGCTTCAGCTCGCGACGGAGGACTTCTTGCCCCCAGGAACGAAGGTTCCCAAGAACGCGGATGCCATGACGCAGTGTCTCTATCGCATCGAGACCTATGACGCCTGGCTCCAGCGGGGCGAGAAGATGACCTTCGTCCACTTCACGCCCAGGGAGCAGGACCGCTGCGGCCTTCAGCCAGAAGTCATGGACCCCGGCGCGAGCTATGCCATCAGCGATGACGGCGTCATCCTGAAGCGGGACTGAGCCGGGCGCGTCCTACGCCGCCCGCTCCGCCGCCTGTGCCTGCCACGCGGTGACGAAGTCCGCGAGCCCGTTCAACTGCCGGTCATTCAGCGTCGACTGCCACCGCGCGTGTCGCAGCTCGCGGTACGCGGTGGGCGCCTCCCAGCCGCGCGCCACCATCACCGCCAGGCCCACCAGCGGGCCGCGGCCCACGCCGTGCTCGCAGTGCGTATACAGCGTGCCGCCCTGCTCCAGCCGGGGCAGCGCCCACGCCACGCCGCGCATCAACTGCTCCACCGACGGCGGATAGCGGTCCGTCACCGGCAGGTTCAGCAGCTCGATGCCCAGCGCCTTCAGCGCCTCCGCGTCGTCGCAGCGCTCGCCGCGCACGTCAATCACGGCGGTGATGCCGCGCGCCTTCAGCTCCGCGTACCGCGAGCGAGGCACCGCGCCACCCACGTACAGCCAGTCATTCACCTGCGACACGTTCAGCCCGCGCCCCGGCAGCTTCGTGGTCCACTCCACGCAGCGCGCCACCGAGCGCAGCACCTGCTTGCGCACCCATCCGCGCACACCCGGCACGTGGTGCACCTCCCGCAACAACGCCAAACTCACAGGTCGCCCTCGAGCGTCACTTCCATCAACCCCGTCACCGGCGCCTTGCCCTCACGCTCCAACACCGCCCGGTGCAGGTACGTCACCGGCGAGCCCACCACCGAGCGCACCAGGCCGCCCAGCACCGCGCCCAGGTCCTCCACCGGCGCGCTGCGCTGGAGCAGCGACGTGGAGCGCAGCACCATGGCGGAGGCGCCATCCGCGAACAGCTCCACCTTCCACGCGCTCCGCTCCTTCACGCCTTCCCGCGCGAGCGTGAAGTGCTCCAGCGAGCGGGCCTTGGCGCCTTCCTCCCACGCGTACACGGGGCCGTATTCGCCGTCCTGCCCCTCGCGCGCCAGCAGCACCAGCTTCTCGCCGCCGCGCAGCGCCCGGAAGCGCACCCACCGCTTCGCCAGCTTCGCCGGAGCAATGGTGGAGCGCGTGTGGTCCGCGTACCCGCCCCCCGTGTAGACGACGTCCTCGCCCTTGGGCCGCTTCACCGTGGCCTTGAGCGCGCTGAAGGCCAGCGTCACCTCGTGGTGGTAGCGGTCCTTGCCCACCTCCACCTCCGAGCCGTCCTGTCCCTGGGGCGCCATGGGCGCGGCGTACTCCAGCAGCACCCGCCCACCCTCCAGCGGGACCTCCACGCGCGTGGCCCCCTCCGCCGAGCGGGCCGAGCACGGCCCCATCTTCAGCGTGGCCGTCTCCGCGTCGTAGCTCCAGTCGCGCGACTTGACCTTCGCCTGCGCCGACCAGGCCTTCTGCCCCGGCGTCAGCACCGTGGTCCGGCACAGGCCGGTGCGCGAGCCGGGCCCGATGTTCGTCACCGTCAACTGCACGAAGATGAAGGTGCCGCCGTCCAGGTCGCCGATGAAGGTGAAGTTCTCCCCGTAGTTGTCACTGGGGGACAGCTTCGGCTCCAGCACCGCGCCCGCCGCCGCCACGGAGGGCAGCGCGAGCGCGGCGGCCAGGGCCAGGCCCTTCATCACCTGGAGGCGCCCTTCAGGCCGCATGGGGGCGCTGCTCCATGAGCGCGTCCTCGGACGTGGCCGCGTCGTTGTTGAAGACGTAGTCCCGCTGCAGCGGCAGGTTCCACGCGAAGTACACCACGCCGCGCACCAGCCACCACCCCAGCGCGTAGGCCAGCTGCGGGTGCAGCGTCAGCAGCGCCACGCCGCCCGCGTTGAGCAGCGCGCTGGTGCCACTCACCACCGAGTAGCGCGCCAACTGCCGCGCCACCGCGCCGTTGCTCTTGAAGGTGAGCACCCGGTTGATGGAGTAGTTCACCACCGCGCCCAGGCCGCAGCCCAGCACCGTGGCCCAGGCGGGCAGCATGCCCACCCACTCCACCAGCGCCAGCACCAGCGCGAAGTCCACCGCCGTGGCCACCGCGCCCGCCAGGGCGTTGAGGCCGATGATGGCCTTGCCGGAGCGCGCCTCCTGACGCTTGGGCGCCAGCGCCTTCACCAGGTTGCGGAAGCGGGAGAGCGCCGTGACGTTGCTCATGACGGCGACGAAGACGAGCCCCACCACCGCCAGCCAGTGCATGGGGTGCTTCTCCTCGGGCCAGAAGACGGCCTCCAGGATGGGGGACAGCGCAGTGCCCGCGCCCATGAAGAGCACCCGCTCCAGCCGCTGCATGGCGCCGTCACGGACGTTGACGCCCAGGCCCTCGCCCTTGGCGCGCACGTAGGGCACCAGCGAGGAGCCGAGCAGCGCCATCAGCGCGGGCAGCAGCACCCACGTGTCCCGGTAGTACCAGGCCAGGCCCATGAGCATCGCCGAGTCCACGTACCGGTCCAGCACCGAGTCCAACGCCGCGCCCGCGGGGTTGGCCTCCTTGCGCGTGCGGGCGATGCGGCCGTCCATGACGTCCAGGATGCCCGCGAAGAGGAAGAGCCAGCCGCCCAGCGCGAAGCGGCCCGCGGCCACCGCCACGCCTGACGAGATGCCCAGCAGGCCCGACAGCATGGACAGCGCGTTGGCCGGAAGGCCCGAGCGCAGAATCACCGCCCACAGCGGCTGGATGATCCAGAAGAAGTAGTGCCGCAGGAAGTAGCCCACCAGCCCGGTGTTGCCGCGCTTGAGCGTCTCCTCGTCGCGCGGAATGCCCTTGAAGGCGCAGCGGATGCAGAAGACGAGCAACCCGCCGATGAAGTACGCACAGGCGACGATGGCCGGTGCCAGCGCCGTCCAGATGCGGGCGGACGGAGACAGGTTTCCGGTCAACCACGCCATCAGGTTCTCAAGCACGGGTGTCTCCTCTTGTAGTCAACGGCACGGCCCAGGGTGCGGAGGCCGTCATGCGGGCGTAGACGCTTTCGACCGCCAGAAATGCAACCGCCGCCACGCCCAGGCCCGCGAGGACGTCCAGGACGTAGTGGTGCGTCAGGTATACGGCGGAGAAGGCGACGAGCAACGCGAACAGCCCGGTGGAGATGCGCCACGCCCAGCCACGCGCCCACACGAACAGCATCACCAGGAAGGGGTACGCCGCGTGAAGTGAAGGCATGGCCCCGAACACGTTGGTGCTGCGCGAGTAGAAGCTCGCAAAATAGCGGATCCCCAGCAGTTCGTCGAAACGGGCGGTCCCCGCGGGGTTGGGGGGCGCTGCCAGGTCGGCCGGTCCGGGACCGTACTGGAGCACGTACCAGGGCGGCGCGGCCGGGTAGAGCACGTAGATGACGACGCCAATGGCGTTGGCCACCAGGAAGCCCCAGCAGATCCGCTCGAAGAGGGAGTCCTTCTTCACGAAGAAGAAGATGGCCAGCACGAAGACCTCGTACAGGTACGCCGCGTAGGCGAAGCCGCACAGCAGGTCCAGGGCCGTGGTGAAGCGCGTGGCCCACCAGTCGGGCCAGTGGGTGCCGCCAGGCGCCGGAAACAACTGGCGCTCCAGCTCCCACAAGTCGCCCGTGTGGATGGGACCCCGCAGGAACAGCCAGAGACCCTGGCTGTCCAGCAGCATCCCGGTCAGCCACAGCGCGAGCCCACCGCGGAGGAAGCGCTGCAACCGGGGGCCCGCCCAGGCCACCCCCAGAATCAGCGCGTCCGCCGCGACGTGGTCCCACCGCAGCCGGCCGGTGGCGTACACCAGCGTCAAGTGGCTCAACCCCAGGACGGTGGAGAGCCACGTGAGCGCGGTGACCTTATTTGGAGAGCGGGAGGTCATCTCCGTAATAGTCGAGACCGAGGTGGGTGATGGGGTCCTCGCCAGCGACGACGCGCAGCGTGTTCTTCAGCTTGGTGAGCTGGATGAACAGGTCGTGCTCCACCGGCAGGCCCGGCTGCGCCATGGGGCTCTTGAAGTAGAAGGACATCCACTCCTGGATGCCGCGCCACTCCAGCCGCTTGGCCAGGTCCAGGAACAGCGCGATGTCCAGCACCAGCGGGGCCGCCAGGATGGAGTCGCGGCAGAGGAAGTTGACCTTGATCTGCATCGGATAGCCGAGCCACCCGGTGATGTCGATGTTGTCCCAACCCTCCTTCGCGTCGCCGCGGGGCGGGTAGTAGTGGATGGACACCTTGTGCGCGTACTTCTTGTACAGCTCCGGGTACAGCTCGGGCTGCAGGATGGTGTCCAGCACGCTCGACTTGGTGACTTCCTTGGCCTTGAAGGCCGCGGGGTCGTCCAGCACCTCGCCGTCGCGGTTGCCGAGGATGTTGGTGGAGAACCAGCCGTCCAGACCCAGCATGCGGGCCTTGAGCGCGGGCGCGATGACCGTCTTCATCATCGTCTGGCCGCTCTTGAGGTCACGGCCAGCAACGGCCACCGCCTCCTGCTTGGCCAGCTCCTGGAGCGCCGGCGTGTCCACGCTGGCGTTGGGCGTGGCGTTCGCGAAGGGCACGCCCTCCTTGATGGCCGCATAGGTGTACAGCGCGGTGGGGTTGATGTCCGGGCTGTTCTCGTCCAGCGCCTTCTCGAAGGCGGCCAGCGTCTTGAAGGACTCGGGCAGCGGACGGAAGGTCTCCACGCTGCTGCACACCACCATCACGGCGCGCGTCGCGTTGAGCTCCTTCTTGAAGTCACGGATGTCCTGGCGCAGCGCCTCGATGCTCTCGCGGTGCGTCTTGGTGGACTTGATGTGGTTGGCCTCGATGCGGCGCACGAACTCAGCGTCATGCACGCCCTGCTTCGGCTTGATGCTCTGGAGGAACGGCTTCACCTCCTCCAGGTGCTTGTCGCTCAGCACGCCCGAGCGCACGGCCACTTCGTACGCGTCCTCGCGGATGATGTCCCAGGCGCCGAAGGCGATGTCCTTCAGCTCCGCCAGAGGAACCAGCTCGTTGAGCTTGACGGTGCGCCCGTCGGTGCGCTTGCCCAGGCGGGCCGTGCCCATCTGCGTGAGCGACCCAATGGGGTGGCCCTTGCCCTGGCGCGCCAGCTCGACACCCGCCATCAGCGTGGTGGACACAGCGCCCAGACCCGGAATCAGGACCGCGAGCTTCCCGTCCGGCTTCGCGACCGACCTCTTGTTTTCCATCGTGGTGTTCCTTCGTTAGACGTATTCGAGTCGGCCGTATGCGGTTCGGTACGATACCGGTCGTGCATGCGGAAAATCTCGAAAGCGGATGGTTGATACTCTAAAGCGTTCGTCACTTCAACGTCATGAGCGTGGCGGCTCTTACCACCCGAGGGCGCCGCACTCATGGATCAGCCCAGCCCGAGGTACAAGGCGAGCAGATCGACGCTGTCAGAGAAACACCAGGTCGTCAGAAGGACGACATCCACGGCACACTCCTCGGACGGGTTCGGCATGGGTGAATGCCGACCCATCCCGCATGAGGGATGATGCAGGTGTGAGTGGGGCAGGAGGGGACGAAGCCGCCTGGCGGCGTCGTCCCTCCTTTATATAGGGCCCATTCAGGACGCCCGGCCGGCTCAGTGGGTCAGCGGGGCGCTGTCGTCCAGGTCGAGCTTCTGGTTGTCGCCCGGCGCATAGGGCTGTCCGGTGATGGCGGCCTTCACCATGCCGGCGAACTGGACCATGCGGCTGCTCGGCGTGTCCCAGTACTCGGCCTTCTCCACGCGGACGCAGAGCAGGGCGAGCTCGGGGTCGTCCAGGCCCTCGGGGAACCAGGCCTTGAGGGTGGGGTTCCACAGCTCGCGGGCCTTCTCCTTGTCGAGCACCAGCCGGCAGCGCCCGCTCACGGAGACGTAGCGGTCCCTGCTGGGGTCCGAGTACGCGAGGTTGACGTGGTGGTCGTGCGCCACCTCGTCCACCTTGGGTGAGTGTTCGCGGGTGAAGAACCAAAGCTCGCCGTCGAAGTCCCGGTCGTGCGTCCACATGGGGCGGCTGCGCAGGCTGCCGTCTGCTTCCACGGTGGTCATCATCGCGACCTTGATGCCCTTGATGAGGTCATCGAAATGTTCGGTGACGTCCTGGGTGTCCTTTTTCTTCCTGGCCATCGCTGCCTCCCTTGGGAGCACAAGGTAGGTCGCGCGCAGGCCGCCGGGCATGGTGCGGTGGGTTGTCCGCCGCCAGGGCAGGCGGGCGTGTGGTAGGTGGCCGAGCAGGAAAGCGAGGGCTTGGATGCTGAAGACGGCGTGGAACGAGTGGAGCCTCAAGGCGCTGCAGTTGGAGACGGCGGTGCTGGCGCTGGAGGAGATCGACCTGCCCGAGGAGCTGCACGCGCTCCAGGAGGCGGCGGAGGAGAAGCTGCTGGCGCTGGCCCGCGCGTGGAAGGCGCGTCAGCCGCAGCGCGAGCCGCGCAAGTGGGAGCGGCAGACGCTGCCCGACGGCATGCCTCGCGACGCCGAGCTCAAGGACCTAGTGGAGGGCTTCAAGGAGGACGGCAAGTCGTGGACGCTGCTGCGCGCCACCAGCGACCTCAAGGAAGTGGTGGAGACGGTGGTGTCGGAGGGCCGCGCGTGCATGGCCGCGGGCGGCGAGTACTACCTGGGCCAGTGGGACGCGAAGGAGTCCGTGCTGGAGGTGGGCCGCGACGACGACGCGGACGAGCCGGGCACGGGCCTGGTGCTGGAGCCCACCGGTGAGCTCCAGTTCACGCCGGACCCGGAGCTGTAGCCGCCGCTCAGCCCTCCAGCGCCTTCACGATGCGGGCGCGGAGCTTCTCGTCGGGCATCCGGCCGAAGCCCGCCCGCACGTTGTCGGCGGCGTGTGAGGGTTTGCTGGTGGCGGGCAGCGGGCAGTGCACCGCCGGGTGGCCGAGGATGAACTTGAGGAACACCTGGGCCCAACTGGCGCAGTCGATGTCCGCGGCCCAGCCGGGCAGGGGCCGGCCTCGCACGCGCTCGAAGAGGGTGCCGCTGGCGAAGGGCTGCATGACGAGCACCGCCACGCCATGCTCGGCGGCGGCGGGCAGCAGGCGCTTCTCCGCGTCGCGCTCCAGCACCGAGTAGGGCAGTTGGACGAAGTCCGGCTTCTCCTCGCGGATGATGCGCTCCAGGTCGCCGAAGGCGCTGCGGGCGTAGTGGGTGATGCCGAGGTAGCGGATGGTGCCAGCGGCCTTCCACTCACGCAGGAGGGGCAGGTGCGTGCGCCAGTCCACGAGGTTGTGAATCTGCATCAGGTCCATGCGGCCATGGCCCATGCGCCGGATGGACTCGCGCATCTGCGCGATGCCCTCGCTCTTTCCGGTGGTCCACACCTTGGTGGCGAGGAAGGGCGTCTTCGTCTCGCCCATCTTCTGGAGCAGCTCGCCCACCACGGCCTCCGCGCGGCCGTACATGGGCGAGGAGTCGATGAGGCGCGCGCCCGCGTCGAGGAAGGTGCGGAGCACTTCGACCAGCGGCGCCCGCTCGTTGGGGGCGGCGTCGAAGGTCTGCCAGGTGCCAAGGCCGATGACGGGCAGCGCCTCGCCCGTGCGGGGGATGGGGCGGGTGAGCATGGCGTCTCCTCGGCCGCGTGAGGGCGCGGCGGTTTTCTCCGGGGGCTTCACGGTGGACGGGGCCTGTGGGCTCTTCTTCGCGGGCTGCGCGGCGGCGATGCCGGGGAGGAGCAGGCCCCCCAGGGTCGCGGTGAGCACGTCACGGCGGGATGGCGCTCGGGAAGACATGGCGCTGCATGCTAGCGGCTCGGTGGTGGACGCTCGAGGGTGGCGGCTGCGCTGAAGTGGACAGGTGACAGTTCCGTGTGACGCCGGTGTTCCCTTGCACGAGCGGGGCGCTGACGGCTCCCGACGACTTCTTCTGGCCTGGCTGCCCGCGCGACGCGGGCCGGGCCGCTCTCGAAACAGTCCAGGAAGGTCCAGGCGATGAATCGCAAGGTCTCGGTGTGCGCGGGGATGATGGCGGCGGTGGTGGCGTTCTCGGCCTCGGCCGAGGAGGCCGTGGGCGAGCAGGCGGCGGCGGCGTCTGTCGACTGGCAGGGCGTGGCGCATGAGCTGTCCGCGCCGCCGCTGGTGGCCGTGGCGGAGCCGCCGGTGATTCACGTCGCCACGGCTGGAGCGCCTTCGGGGAGCGCCTCCGCCGCGCCAGAGGCTGGTGCTGTGAAGGATGCGGCGCCGTCGAGTGGTGAGGTGAGCGCAACCACGTCCGCGGCGGCCGACGCGAACGAGGTCCACATCCCGTTCAGCCTCACCCTGGTGCCGGGGCTGAGCACGTCCGGCTTCCACACGGGCAACGTGGTCAACAACGTGTCCATCGGCCTGGTGTCGACGCATGCGAAGCGGGTGGACGGCGTGGCGATGTCGCTGGCGGGCAACTGGGTGGGAGCGGGCGGGCTGAGCGGCGCGCAGTTCACGGTGGGCGCCAACTTCTCCAAGGGGCCGGTGACGGGCGCGCAGTTCTCCGTGGGCGCCAACGTGTCCGGCGCGGACCTGCTGGGCGTCCAGTCCACGGTGGGCGTCAACGTGGTGCGAGGGAACGCGGAGGGCGCGCAGCTCGCGGTGGGCGGCAACATCGCGTCGGGCGCGGTGAACGGCACGCAGATGGGCGTGGCCGTCAACGTCGCGGGGAAGGGCCTGCTGGGCGGCGCA
>JBKGHI010000187.1:0-17469 GCA_046520405.1 Myxococcus sp. 1LA | reverse complement strand
TGGTGGGCCTGCTGTTCGGCATCTGGCCGGCGGCGCGCGCGGCGAACCTGGACCCCGTGGAAGCCCTCCGTTACGAGTAGCGCGATGCGAGCGTTCCTGGACAATTTGCGGCTGGCGCTGGGCACCTTCCTGGGCAACCCGCTGCGCTCGTTGTTGACGCTGCTGGGCATCGTCATCGGCGTGGCCACGGTCATCACCATGATGGGGCTCATCGAAGGCCTGCGCATCAAGGTGAACAACGACCTGGGGCGGATGGGGGCCCATACCTTCCAGGTGACGAAGTGGCCCGCGGGCGGCTTCGGGCGCATCAACTGGGCCAAGTACGCCAAGCGCAAGGACTTCGAGATGGCCGACTCGCGCGCCATCGAGGAGTTCTGCCCGTCGGTGGGCACGGTGGTGCCCACGGATGACGAGGGCGGCCAGAAGCTGTCCACCGCGAGCATGGAGACGGCGCCGTCGGTCCGCGTGTTCGGCACGCCCGCGAACTACCCGCTGGTCAGCGGCGTGGCGGTGCAGGCGGGGCGCTACTTCAACGAGGTGGAGGCGCTGGACGGGCGCCACGTGGTGCTCCTGGGGACGGACGTGTCGGACTCGCTGTTCCCCGGCATGAATCCGGTGGGCCACGAGGTGCGCATCAAGGCCGGCCCTTCCGCGTCATCGGTCTGCTGGAGAAGCGGGGGAGCATGCTGGGCATGTTCAGCCTGGACAACCAGGTGATGATTCCGCTGACCGTCTTCCACCAGCTCTTCGGGAAGCGGCGCTCGCTGGACATCAGCGTGCAGGCGAAGTCCCCGGAGCTGTTCAGCAAGGCGCAGGACGAGGTCGCCAACCTGATGCGCAGGCGCCGTGACGTGCCGGCCAACATGCCCAGCGACTTCGAGCTCCACACGAACGAGTCGGTGACGGCGTCGTTCAATCAGCTCTCCCAGGTCATCACCATCGCGGGCGTGGGCGTGTGTCTGCTGTCGCTGGTGGTGGGCGGCATCGGCATCCTCAACATCATGCTGGTGTCGGTGATGGAGCGGACGCGGGAGATTGGCGTGCGCAAGGCGCTGGGCGCGCGCAAGCGCCGCATCCTGGGGCAGTTCGCCACCGAGGCGGTGCTGCTGTCGCTGATGGGCGGTGCCCTGGGCCTGGGCCTGGGCTTCGGCCTGGTGTTCCTGGGGAACTGGATGATGGGCTTCCCCATGCAGGTTCCTCCGTGGGCGGTGGGCCTGGCGCTGTTCATGAGCTGCGGCGTGGGGCTGCTGTTCGGCATCTACCCGGCGGCCCGCGCGGCGAAGCTGGACCCGGTGGAGGCCATGCGGGCGGACTGAGGCGAGGGCGGTGCTTCCCGGTGACGGGGGCCGCCCTTCGCGTTAAGCACGTCCCATGGCGCCTCGCATTGGAACGCTCTGGGACTCCGTCGGAAACACCCCGCTGCTGCGCGTCGGCTCGCTGAGCCGGCGGACGGGGTGTGAAATCCTCGCGAAGGCCGAGTTCATGAATCCCGGCGGCAGCATCAAGGACCGCGCCGCGAAGGGGATGATTCAGCGCGCGGAGGCGCAGGGCCTGCTCAAGCCGGGCGGCGCCATCTTCGAGGGCACCGCGGGCAACACCGGCATTGGCCTGGGCCTGCTGGGCCGCGAGCGCGGCTACCGGGTGGTCGTCACGATGCCGGACAACCAGGCCCGCGAGAAATACGAGCTGCTGGAGGCCATGGGCGTGGAGGTCCGCAAGGTCCCCGCCGTGCCCTTCGCCAACCCGCACCACTTCTTCCACCAGGCCCGCGTGCTGGCGGAGGCGGAGGGTGGCTTCTGGGCGAACCAGTTCGAGAACCCGGCCAACGGCGACAACCACTACGAGACGACGGGCCCTGAAATCTGGGAGCAGTGCGAGGGCCGCGTGGATGTGTTGGTGGCGTCCGTGGGCAGCGGCGGAACCATGGGCGGCGTCAGCCGCTACCTGAAGGAGCAGAACCCCAACCTGCGCGTGGTGCTGGTGGACCCGCCGGGCTCCGGGCTCTTCACCTTCGTGCGCGAGGGGCGCATGGAGGGGCCGGGCTCCTCCATCACCGAGGGCATTGGCATCATGCGGCTCACGGAGAACTTCCGCCGCGCCCGCGTGGATGAAGCGATGCGCCTGGGCGACCAGGAGATGGTGGAGATGCTCTACCACCTGGCCCGCGAGGACGCGCTGGTGGTGGGCACGTCCGCGGCCCTCAACGTGCGCGCGGCCTGGGAGCTGGCGCGCCGTCACCGGGGCGAAGGCCTTCGCATCGTCACCTTCCTCTGCGACCACGGCAGCCGCTACGCCTCGAAGGTGTTCAATCCGGAGTTCCTCGCGTCCAAGCAGTTGGAGGTGAGGCCGCTCCCGGCGGATTGACGATGCGGGGTTCCCGGGTGGCCGTGCTGCAATTCAACACCCTGGGACCGCAATGACACCCTTGAAACAGGAAGTCGCGTCTCCTCGGCTTTCGAGGTGGTTTGTGACGGCTGGCGTTACAGGGCGAGTCACGCTGTGGCGTGATTTGTCATTGGCGCCAGCGGCGACGCACGGGCTGCCTCTGGCCGCGTGTGAAACGGACTCTGGCCTGCGGGGTGCACAGGGGGGGCGGTGCAGTCCATCCGCGAGGAGTCCCCCATGAAGCAGTCTTTCAGGAAGTTTTCAGGCGTATTGCGCGCCTGGTCCGGAGTCGTCGCCGCATCCCTGCTTGCGGGGTGCGGCGGCGCCGAGTCCCTCCCTTCGGAGGAGCCGGCCTCCACCACCCAGGAGCAGGCGCAGACGGGCGCCACGCCCATCGTCGAGTCCATGGATGCCATCGCGCTCGACGGCGCGTTGACGTCGAAGACGCGCAGCCTCATCCGCGCGCGGCTCGCGGAGGGGCAGGTGTTTGAGCAGGTGCCCGTGACGTCGGACTCGGGGCAGGCGCTGGTGCTGAACGACCAGGGCCTCAATGGCGACGAGCGTGCGGGCGACGGCCTGTTCTCCGCCATTGGCGACGTGGACTTCGTCACGCACCGGGCCACGCAGGACCGCATCCGTGAGTTCCAGGCGCGCAATCCCCAGACGCCGCTGACGCAGGCCCTCTTCGACAACCGCGTCCGCGTCTCCGAGCACGTCCTCACGCCGCTGCCGTCCAGCGTCTTCGTGCCGGGCGTCCCCATCCCCATCACCCCCGTGGGCATCTCCCACGCGGTGAAGCCGGAGAACTCGCTCATCATCACCCACCCTAACGTGGTGAGGGACCCGACGCGCACGTTTGACCCGTGCACGAACACCGGAAACCCGAACGGCGTGTGGACGTTCAACCACCTGATGCGGGAGATGGCGAGCTCGTACATCCCGCCGGCCACCCTGACGGAGCACTGGCTGCGTCAGTGGACGGTGAATCAGAACATCAACGGCTGGACGGTGCCGGCCCGCCCGGCGATGACCGCGCGCATCCTCACCCCGTGGCCGCGCACGGGCGGCGCGCTGGAGATGACGCGGGCGCCGTTCAAGCTGGTGGCCATCGTCAACCGCCTGGACCTGGGCGCCGGCGCGGGGCCGTCCGCCTACGCCTCCGGCAACGCGGGCGAGCTGCGCTTCGTCTTCGCCGCGGTGGACCGTACGAGCGGGGCCTGTGCCGTGCGGCCCTTCCTGGTCATCTTCGAGTACGGCGTCCCGCACGCGAGCTGTGACGCCGTCCGGACGTGGGCGCAGGGGTGGCTGAACCTGTCGGCGCCGTCCATGGTCCTGGGCAGCTCGGCGTACAACGCGGCGCTGACCAGCCTCACGCAGCAGGTGGTGACGCGCAACGCCTCGCCCCGCAAGCCGAACGGCAGCGCCATCAACCAGATTCGCACCAACGAGGAGTGGCTGCGCTACCCGTGGGAGCTGCGCGAGTTCCACCTGATGGGCACGGGCCCGTCGGTGAACCGCCTGCAGGGCCAGCCGACAGTGCTGACGCCGGGGGATTCACACAACATCACGCCGGTGCTGCGCGACTTCATCAACGCCAACACGCCCGCCATCCTGGCCAACAGCTACACCGTGCCGACGACGTACCCCTCTGCGGGCACGCCGTTCCTCGGCGCGTTCCCGTGGATTTCGTCGCCGACGGACTCGTACTGGCGCGCGACGGGCATCTCCAACAACGACGCCCGTCACAAGTTCTCGTTCAACACGTGCAACGGCTGCCACGGCCGCGAGTCGAGGACCGATTTCACGCACATCGATGAGAATGGCGCGCTGTCGCCGTTCCTCGCCACGGGCATGGCCGTTCCTTCCACGCCCTTCTGGGTTCAGGACCCCGTCGTGACGGCGGTGAACCGCCCGTTCTTCGAAATCCAGATGCGCACGACGAACCTGGACAGCGTGGCGAACCAGTCCTGTCTGGCGCGCGCGTTCGACCGGCGGCTGCTCTCCGCGCACTGACGCGGGGCGGAGACGTTCCACTGGGGCGCATCGCTTCGGCGGTGCGCCCCGGTGTGTCGAGGGGCCGCGTTCAGGCGAGCGGCGTCGGAAGGATGGAGAGCGGCGGCGCGTCCAGGGGGGCGTCCTCGGGACGGCGCGCGTAGGCGAGCATGCTGCTTCCGTCCTCTGATTCGGCGAAGAACTGCTCGATGGGGCCGAAGAGGAAGTCCAGCTCGTCGTCCGTGCACGTGGGCAGGTAGACGCGCAGCACGCGCGGGTCGTAGTAGCGGAACACCAGGGACTTGCCGTTGGCGTCCTTGACCTTGAGGAAGCGCCGCAGGTGCCGCCGCAGCGCGTCCGGGTGGGCTGGGCTCTGCACGAAGATGCCCCAGCTCTTGCCCCAGCCCGCGCCGAGCAACTGCTCCGTGGCGGGCGCTCCAGGCCTGAGCTGCACCAGATACGGTGCCACCTCCACCAGCTCCGGCGGCAGCTTGCCCGCATAGAGGCAGCTCTGCGTCAGGCCGCAGTTGAGGACCATCCGGTGGATGTGGGGCGCCCGCGCGCCATCCAGGATGGCGTAGATGGCCGACGTGGGGGCTTCCTCGGTGGCCTGCCGCATCCACCGCAACAGGCCGGGGAGCTGGGGAACAACGGGCGCGCTCACGCCGCCGCCCGCTGCTTCTGCTTCTCACACTCCTCGCAGAACGGCACACCCGCCGCCGCGGCCTGGCGCAGGGCTTCCGCCTGCCGCGCGGGGTCGGGGAAGAGGGTGAAGACCTCCACTGGCGGGCGCGCGATGGGGGCGACCTCGGGCTCCGGCCGCGGGGGCGGCAGGGCGGGTTCCGGCCATGCCCAGGCGGTGGCACGGCGCTTCACGCGCAGGGCCACCAGCTCACGGCGCTCCAACGCCTGTATCAGCCGCTCGCGCACGCGCTGGTCCTGCCGGGGGCGCTCCAGCGAGCTGACGTTCCACGGAAGGATGCCGCCCAGGGCCTCGTACATCTCCAGCAGGGAGCGGTGCGCCGAGGTCAGCCAATGGTCGAGCTGCCACGCGATGTGCTCCGCGGGCACGCACTCCTGCTCGTCGATGGTGGTGACGGCCCGCATGACGAGCAGCTCGTATTCTTCGGCTCCAGCACGGAGCCGCCAGGGGCCAGGGAAGCCAATTCCAGGGACGGACATGACGAACTTGTCGGGGCTTCGGGAAAAGGGCCGCGTCCGGCACGCGGTACGGACTGGGAGTGTACCCGGGGCGAGGAAAAGCTGCACCCCGGCCTGCACGAAATCTGCACGAACATTCCACGGCGGCCGCACAAGGGGGACATCGCCGTTGCACGGGGGGCGCCCATCCTGCGCCCATGAACGTACCTCCTCCGCTTCCTCCCCGTCCGCCGCGAGCGCCGGAAGGCGCCCTCCGCCGGGCCATGCGCTGGCTCGTGGCGCACCACGTCTTCGGCAGTCTGGTCATCGTCGTCTTCGCCACGGCCGTCATCGCCGGGCAGGTGGCGGACCGGACGGACTTCGCCAACTCGGAGCTGGCCGCCGGGGTGGAGGACCGCTGGGGCGCGCCTGTCACCCAACCCGCGCCGTCCCTCCGCTACGTGCACAGCGGCACCATCTTCACCGAGCTGAAGCCGCTGCCCTTCGACCGCCAGCACGTCGAGGTGCAGGCGAAGATGAACTACCGCAAGCGCGGGCTGCGCTACTTCTCCGGCTTCGACTTCACCCTCAACGCCGACTACGCGGTGGTCAACCGCGACAGCACGGACATCGACGTGGCGTTCATCTTCCCCATGGAGATGGACAAGTCGCAGGTGCTGCTGTCGGAGCTCCAGTTCCTGGTCGACGGGCAGGAGTCCAGCCTGGACCTGGGTGAGTCCGGCAACCGGCTGGTGTGGACGGGCCGCATCGCCAAGGGCGCCACGTCGCGCTTCACCATCCGCTACCGCGCCCGGGGGCTGAACTCGTTCGTGTACCGGTTGGACCCGGCGCTGCCCGCGCGGGACGTGCGCGTCCATGTCGCGGTGGAGGGAGGGGAGAACTACGACTACCCGTCGGGCGTGCTGGCCGCGTCGTCGGTGAGCACCACGGCCGACGCGGTGACGCTGGACTGGGCCTTCCAGTCGCTGGAGTCGGGGGTGAACCTGGGCGTCATCCTGCCCTCGGAGAAGACCTTCGACGCGATGGTGGGCACCATGGCCACCCGGGCCTGGGTGCCCTTCCTGGCCTTGCTCGCGCTGCTGGCCGCGCTGGGGCTGCGTCACCGCCGCACGCTGGCGCTCCACGAGACGTACCTGCTGGCCGCCGTGTACGGCTTCTTCTTCGTGCTGCTGGCGTACCTGGCGGCCTTCATGAACTTCTACGCCGCCTACGCGCTCTGCGCGCTGGGCCTGGGCGCGGCGGTGGTGGGGTACGTCCGCTGGCTCTTCCCGAAGGAGCGCATGCCCGTGCTCGCGGGGCTGTGGGGCGCCACGTTGGTGGTCCCCACCGGCGCCGTCATCCTCCAGGGCTACACCGGCCTCATCTACACGCTGGAAATCCTGGCCGCGCTGCTCGGGCTGATGGTGCTCTCCACCCGCGCCGGTGTGCGGGCCTTCCTCTCCGACGTGTCCCTGCCCGGTGAGCCTCCGCGCGACGCCGCGGCTCCCGCTGCCTCCACCCCTGTCACCCCGGAAGCGAGCTGATTCCGCCATGTGGACCGTACCGCTCTTCGTTGGACTGTTGCTGACCACGGCCGATGGCTCGGCCGCCGCGACGCCCTCGGGCTCCGCCACCGTGCCGCTGCAGGAGCTGATTCCCCTCTACGCGCAGCGCCAGGCGGCGCCCGCGACGCCCCCGCCCACCGAGGCCCTGGTGAAGAGCCAGCTCAAGGGCCGGCTCACGGCGGATGCCCTCTTCGTGGATGGGCACTTCGACGTGGAGGTGCTCGCGGAGGGGCGCTGGACGCAGGTGCGCCTGCTTCAGCTCGACGCGAACACCTATCCCGCCACGCTGCCTTCGCTGGAGGAGGGCACGGTGGGCGTCGTCGACGGCTACCTCTGCCTGCTCACGCGGAAGGCGGGGCGTTACGTCTTCGACGTGGGCGTCTCCATCCGCTCGCCCGGCGCGGGTCCGGAGCGCCGGGCGCAACTGCGCTTCGGGCCCCATGCGTCCCCGGTGCCGCTGACGTTGGAGGCGGACACGGCCGTCTTCACGCTCACCGAGCCGCTGGCCGCCCTGGGCGGCGAGTCCCACGCCGTCTATCCGGAGCAAGGCGCGCTGCGCGTCGGTTGGCGCGCGGCGGTGGATCGGGCCGCGACCAGTCAGAAGCAGCAGGTGCGCCCGCCGCTGGAGCCTCGCATCACCGAGGCCACCGCGTCCTGGGTGTCCACGCTGGAGGGCCGCGCCACGCTGCGCGTCCGCTACGCGCTGAGCCTGGACCGCGAGCAGCCGCTGGAGCTGGTGCTGCCCGAGGGACACCGGCTGGAGCGCGTCACGCTCAACGCCATCCCCGTGCCCGTGGAGTCGCAGGAAGGCACCCTGTCGTTGAAGGCCGCCCCGGCGAGGCTGGGGGAGACGGGAGGCACGCTGGAGGTGGTGCTGTCGCGTGAGCTGGGCGTCTTCCATCTCTCCGGAAGGCTGAATCTGGCGCTGCCTCGCGTGTCCTGGCCGGTGGCGGAGCTGCACGCCAAGGCGCACTTCCCGGCGGTGTTCAACTACCGGCGGGAGGGCGGCAGCCTGGAGCAATACGAGTCGCCGGAGGGCGCGACGCCGGACACGTCGGGCCTGCCCGGCAAGGCGCTGCACTTCCGCCAGTTCCTGGTGGCGGCGTCCGCGCCCACGCTGGAGCTGGGGTACTCCGTGGACATCTCCGGCAGCTACTTCCGCTGAGTCCGGCGCACGGGCGCCACCACCGCGAAGGTGGTGCCCGTGTCCGAGGGAAGGAGCTCCAGCCTCGCGTTGAAGGCGCGCAGCATGGACTGGGCAATCGTCAGGCCCAGGCCCGTGCCGCCGCGCGCGCGGGCGGTGGTGAAGAAGGCGTCGAAGATGCGGGCCTGGTTCGCCTCGGAGATGCCGCGGCCGTTGTCCTTCACCACCACGCGCACCAGGTCCGCCTCCAGGTCCTGCTCCACCGACAGGTCCACGCGGACGATGTCCCCGCCGTGCTGGCGGGCATTGGTGACGAGCTGCCACAGCACGTCGTCCAGCACCTCCTGTGGGAGCCCCACCTTGAGCCCCGCGGACGGCGGCGTCACGTGGATGTCCGTGGCGCCTTCGGCGCGGACGCGGAGGGCGAGCCCTTCCAGCACCGGGCCCAGCTCCACCTGCGCGAGCGTGGCCGTCATGGAGTCCGCCCGGGCCAGCTCCAGCAGGCGCTGCACCAGGCGGGTGAGCCGGCGGGCATCCGCGTCCACGTTGGCGAGGAAGCGCGCGCGCTGCTCGGGGGACATCGCGTCGGCGCTGTCTCGCAGCAGCTCCACCGCGCCCTGGATGGAGGCCAGCGGCGTCTTGAACTCGTGGGACACGTTCGCCGCGAAGGAGCGGATGTACTGGTTCCTGTCCCGCAGCGCGGTGGCCATGCCGGCCAGGGACTCGGAGAGCTCGGCCAGTTCGGCCACCACGGGGCGGGCCACGGGTTCGAAGCCCGCCGGGTCGCTCAACGCGATGGCGCGCGCCTGCCGCATCAGCGCGCGGACTGGCCGGCCCACCAGCGCGGCGGCGGCCAGCGACATCAACGCCACCACGCCCAGCAACACGAAGCCAGTGGCGGTGAGGTTCCACCGGTCCGCATACGTCGCCTTGGCGAACGTCATGGGCGTGCGCGTCAGCACCACCGCGCCCCAGACGCGCTCACCGTCCAGCACGGGCAGCGCCACCGACACGCGGATGCCGGTGTCGCGGCTGAGCGACGCCAGCGGGGTGTCCTCGGGATCGGCGACGCGGCGGCGCAGCACGCTGACGGGCTCGCCGCGCAGGGCGCGTTGAACCTCCGTGCGGTCCGCCAGCGTCGTCCCCAGCAGCGAGGGGCTGCTGCTGGCCACCACCACGCCTTCGGTGTCCACCACGCGGATGCCGGCCAGCGTCGCCGCGCGCACCTGCTCCAGCAGCGGTGTCAGTTGCTGGCCCGCGGCCTGTGACAGCGGCTCCGCGGGGACGCGTGAGGGCCGGGGCGTGTCGCCCGGAGGGAGGGACGCATCCGAGGCCCTCAGCGAGGGGAGGATGGGCCGCAGGCGCGTGTCGTCGGGAATGGGGAAGGGCCAGGGGGCGGTGCGCTCCCGGCCGTAGTCGTCCACGGGCACGGTGGCGCGCAGCCGGTCGCGGAAGACCTCGGCAATCACCGCGCCCTGGGCAATCAGCTCCGACTCCGTCTGGCGGATGAGCTGGTTGTCGTAGACGCGCACGAAGGCGAGCCCCGCGAGCGTGAGGGCGAACCCCGCCACGCCCACCGCGGCGAACACCAGCCACAGGCGCGGACGCGCGCGGCGCTCAGGGGATGGCGAGCCGATAGCCAAGGCCATGCACCGTCTCGATGACATCTCCGCCCGCGCTCGCGAACTTCTGGCGGACGCGGCGCACGTGGCTGTCGATGGTCCGGTCGCTGACCACCACGTCGTCGTAGACGCGATTCATCAGCTCGTCACGGGTGAAGACCTTGCCCGGCACCCGGAGCAGCGTGGCCAGGAGCTGGAACTCCGTCACCGTGAGCACCACCTCCGTGTCCTGCCACCACGCGCGCCAGCGCTCCGCGTCCATGCGCAGCGGGCCTCGCGACTGCATCCTCGCCGCGGCGGGTGCTTCGGCTTCCGGGGCCGGCGTGGGCCGGGCGCGCCGCAGCACGGCCTTCACGCGCGCCACCAGCTCGCGCGGGCTGAAGGGCTTGGTGAGGTAGTCGTCGCCGCCCAGCTCCAGGCCGAGGATGCGGTCGACCTCGTCGTCGCGCGAGGAGAGGAAGACGATGGGCAGCTCGTGCTTGCGCCGGACCTCCCGGCACACCGCGAGCCCGTCCAGCTCCGGCATCATGATGTCCAGGACGATGAGCGCCGGGAGGGCCCGGTCGACCTGCGCCAGGGCCGCGCGGCCGTCCGGGGCTTCATCCACCCGGAAGCCTCCCTGCTCCAGCGCGAAGCGGACGATTTCCCTCAGGTGTGGATCATCGTCGACGACCAGGACTGTGGGACGTTCGGCCACGGCTGCTCGGGAGGGGAGGGTTGCGACAACAGCCGCACTCTACACACACCCACCCGGGCCGGGGAGACGGCCGGGGAGCCACCCCGGCCGCGCCTACGACTACGACTACGACTACCGGCGTGAACGCCGGCGGGGCCGCGGAATCGCAACCGCCGCGGCAAGTAGGAGAATCACTGGAATGAACACGAGCATCGTCTGCGCCGTCACCTTCGCCCCCATCAAGGAAGTGCCGCTACTATGGCGGGCGGGTCTGACGTTTCGGTTGCGGCAATCCTGAAAACAGGTTTTGACGGGACGGTGACAGCGGGGGCGTCAGAGCAGCTCGCGGGTGATGACCTCGGAGCGCTCCTGGTCGTTCCAGGTGACCTTCCGGGTCTCCCGGCCGTTGAAGTAGATGGCCTCCCGGTCGTTGATGAGCTTCCGGATGGTGATGCGGGCGACGAACTGCTGGTCGTCCACGCCGTGGGTCAGCTCGTACCGGGCGACGTCATGGGGGAGCTCGCCCAGGCGGAGGCGAATCTCGCCCAGCGCGTCCACGTAGTCGGCCAGGGCCTGCATCTGCCCCAGGGCGCGCCGCATCACCGCGCCGGTGCGCTTGCTGAGCACGCGATCCCAGAAGAGGTAGCCCGCGCCCAGCGTGGCCGCGCTAGTGAAGAACATGAAGAAGGTGATGGCCGGATCCAGGTACCGGTTGCGGGTGAGGCCCTGGTGCTTCGACGCGTCCACCAGGATGTCCTTCATGGCCTCCACGGCGGTGCGGTGCGCCAGCTGCGTCCATTCCCGCGCGTCCCGCTCCGCGCCCAGCAGCAGCCAGCTCAGGCCCAGGTGCAGGGAGATGAACGACAGCCGCGCCTTGTCGCTTTCCATGCCCATGGCTTCCGTGAAGCAGCCCCGGGCGGCCTTCAGCCGTTCGAGCTGCTCGTCGCGGGTGGCGTGGGCGTCGCGCGCGGCTTCCAGGTGCGTCCGGCCAGCGTGGAAGGGACCTTCCTGGAGCGGCCGGAGCTCGCGGTGCAACCCGCGAAGGAGGGTGAGCTGGACATCGTGGAGGCCGAGCAGTGTCTCCAGCAGCGCCACCGGGGCGGGCGCTTCAAGCCTGCCGCCCGCATGCGGTGGAATCGCCAGGACGAGATCATCCCACTTGGCCATGTGCGGACTCCGTGTGGCTGGGCGATGCAAGACGTGCGGCAAGCCCCCTCACGGATCAGTCTGCCATAACCTCCGCGCTGTCGAAGAATGTGGGCAGCAGTTCATGCCGCAGCGGCAATCTTCAACGAGACGGAGCGGCTGGCTTTCAAACCCGCTAGAAAAAACCAGACGCTCTGTCGATGCAGCCAGACGCGAGAGGGAGTCTGTTTCTACTCCCCCACGCGGACCGCATCACGCTCAGCCCTGTCCCGGCGGCGGCGCCATGTACATGCGGAAGCGCGTCACCGGCCGGTAGCCCATGCGGGTGTAGACGGGCTGACCCGCCTCCGTGGCGTGGAGGATGGTGCGTTCGGTGCCCCAGTCCTGGTGGGCCTTGGCCAGTGCTTGCCGCATCACCGCTTCCGCGGCGCCCTGACGGCGATGCTGGGGATGGGTGGCGACGAGGGCGACGTAGGCGGCGGCATCCACGCGCAGCACCACCGTGCTGGCCGCGGGTTCCTCGTCGCGGCATGCGACGAAGCCCTGGCAGTCCGGAGAGTAGAGCGTGGCCTCGTCGAACGCCTCCCGGCCGAGGTGACGTGGAACGTCGTAGGCGATGGCGTTGATGTCGGCCACGGCCTGACGTCCCCAGGTATCCGTGACGGGGCGGATGTCGAACGGTGACGTCGAATGGACGGAGGGCAACAGGCGGTCCGCGACCATGCCTGTGACGGCCATGTCGCCCTTGAGGCCGTACCAGGCGAGGATGGACGGCGCGTTGTCCAGGACGGCCGGGGCCAGCCAGTCATCACAGATGACGAAGCTCCAGCCATGCTTGCCCGCGGAGAAGTACCGCGCGGCCGAGGCCACCGCGGCCGAGAGCGCCTGCTCCGTTTCGACAGGGGCGCGCAGGAAGGCGACGTTCATCATCGACCAGGCGACGTTGCTGGACGCGATGTAGACGTCCGGGCGCTCCACCACCTCGCCGGCCCTGCTCCCCAGCGCGAACAGTCTCCAGGCTCCACGGAACTGCGCGTTGGATTCGTCAATCTCGGCGCGAGAGGTAGGGGGCATCGAGGCTCCTGGGTTTGGGGGAATCCGCGAGTGTACCGTATGCCGTGGGCCTCCCGCGCGACACGCGGCCACAGTCGTGTGTGGCGGTGTCCGCGAGGCGCGTCTACGTTGAGGGGATGACGGATGCGGTTCCCCCGACGTGGACACTGCCCTGGCGAGGCCTGGGGCTGAGCAGCAACCTGAGCGTGGCGGACGTGCCGCAGCCCTACCGCTTGCTGGACGACGCGCCGGGCCTCTTCGACTACGTGGAATACAGCGCGCCGCTCTCCTTGGAAGAGTCCAAGGCGCAGGCCTCGCTGTTCCCGGAGATGTGGCGCCGCCGTCAGGACGTCCCCGTGCTGTTCCATCCCGTCCACCTCAACCTCTGGGGGCCCGTGCTCGAGCCCGCACAGGCCTTGAGAGACCTGGAGGCCCACGCGCGCGCCGTGGAGAGCCCGTGGGTGGGCAACGACGTGGGCTGGTGGCACGTGGACGGTCAGCCCTTCCCGGGCTACCTCTACTTCACGCCGCCGTTCAACGAAGCGGGCCTGGAGGCCAGCGTGGCCCACGCGCTCCACGTTCAGCGGCACCTGTCCATGCCGCTGGCGCTGGAGAACCCGGCCGTGCTGGCGCGCCGCGGGCAGTGGCACATGCTGGACTTCATGGCGAAGCTGCACGCGCGCACCGGTGCGCCGCTGCTGCTCGACCTGGGGCACCTGTTCAGCCATCAGCTCTCCGCCGGCCTTCCGCTGGAGACGGGGCTGGATGGCTTTCCGCTCGACCAGGTCATCGAGCTGCACATCGCTGGAGGCGTCGTCACGCACCGGGGGCCGCGCCGCTTCTACGTGGATGACCACACGCAGCCGGTGCGCGAGGAGCTCTTCGAGCTGCTGGCCTCGCTGATTCCCCGCTGCCCATCGCTGCGCGCCGTCACCTTCGAGGGAGACGGCCACCCGCCCGAGGTCGCGCTGGCGTCCCTGCGCCGCCTGCGCAAGCTGGTTCCCTCCGGAGCCCGGCCTCCGTTGACGTGGCGAGTCCCAGACGTCAGCGCCACGTCCGTACCGCCGCTGACGGAGGACAGTCAGCCCTGGGCGTTGTTCGACGCCGGGTATGCGGCCGCGCCCGCGACCTCCGTGGAGGACGAGGCCGGCACGCTGGCGGACCAGGACTTCCGCCTGGCGGTGGTCGCCGAGGTGCTGGACCGCGACTGGCCCCTCACCCGGTTGTTGCTGGCGGGCACGCGGGAGGGGCTGGCGGCCTTCACCGGCTCCAAGGAGTTCCGGAAGCTCTTCAGCCCCCTGGGCCGTTCGCCGGGGCAGGCCTTCGCCTCATGGGCCATGCGGCGCCTGCGCGAGTCACCGGATGAAGGGGGCTCGGCGGCGCTGACGCTGGAGATGTTGCTGCCCTCGCTCTTCCTGCGGCGGGTGCCCGCGCCCGCGCCGGGGCAGGTGGGGTTGATGGAGGACGTGCGGGCCGGGTCGCTCCCCGTGGACCTGTCCGAGCTGGTCCATGCCTCCCGCGCCGTGCGCCGTCATCTCACCGCGCGTGCCTGGGCGTGTGGCGCGCTGGAGCTGTCCGGCCTGGAGTCGCTGAACCAGGTGGCCCGCAGGGCGGGGCCCGGCCCCTGGTCCTTCACCGCGCGGCGCAGGGCAGGGGGCCTGGAAGTGACAACTGTGTCACCGGCTATGGGTGAATTCCTGAGAATGCTCGCTGTCCAGCCGCTGGCCGAGGCCGAGGTGGCGCCCGGACTGGTGGAGGAGGCGAGGGGGCGAGGGCTGATCCGCCGTGGATGAGGCAAGAAATGTCCGGGATTGGACCGAACCCTTGCGCTGGCCGCCCTGGATACGATAGGTCGCGCCGCCATGGCGTCCCCCCTCGTCGTCGGAATCGCGGGCGGCACCGCGTCCGGCAAGACCACCGTTGCCCGCAAGGTTCGCGAGGCATTGGCCGATTGCCGCGTGGCCTTCATCGATCAGGATTCGTATTACCGGGACCTGAAGGACCTTCCGCTGGCGGACAGGCGTGAGGTGAACTTCGACCACCCGGATGCCTTCGACAGGGAGCTGTTGGTCAAGCACCTGCAGGCGCTGAAGTCCGGGCAGCCCATCCAGAAGCCCGTCTACGACTTCGTCACCTCGTCCCGTCAGCCGCAGACGAAGAACGTCGACCCCGGCGACATCATCCTCATCGAGGGCATCCTCGTCCTCCACATGAAGGAGGTCCGGGATGAGATGGACGTGAAGATCTACGTCGACGCGGACGACGACCTCCGCATTCTTCGGCGCCTCACCCGCGACATCAAGGACCGCGGCCGCGACTTCGACCACGTGGTGAGCCAGTACCTGCGCCACGTGCGGCCCATGCACATGGGCTTCGTGGAGCCGTCCAAGCACTTCGCGGACATCATCATCCCGCACGGCGGCAACAACGAGATCGCCATCGGGATGCTGGTGGGCGCGCTTCGCGGCAAGCTCTCCGGTCCCACGAGACGGGACTAGTCAGCACCGCCGCAGGAAGTCGCTCAGCGGGCCATGCAGCCGCTCCGAGTCCTGGAGCAGCGCCGCATGGTCCCCGGGCCCCGGCAGCTCCAGGAAGCGGGCGCTCACGCCCGCGGCGCTCAGCAGGTGGTAGGTGTCCCGCACCCGGTTCACCGGGGCCATGGCATCCGACGCCCCCGCGACCAGGAGCACGCGCGCCCGGATCCGCGAGAAGCCGTCCGACACGTCACTGCCCGCATACGCCGAGCACAGCGACGCCCATGACACCGCGTCGAAGGCGTCGGCGAAGGCGTCCGCTTCGGCGTCCAGCGCGGCGCGAGCGGACTCGGCGTCGCGGAACGTGGTCGTCAGGTGCTCGCGTCCGGCCAGCAGCTTCTGGAAATCCAGGCGCAGCTTGCGCATCGTCTTGCGCGGCGGCGCGTCCAGCGCGTAGAGGCCGTCGCGGTAGTCCGGGTCCGCGCGCAGCACCTGCCAGGACAGGCCCAGCTTCTCGCGAACGGCCTCGGGCAGCGCGCGCGCCGCGCCAATCGTCACCACGCCTTCCGCCAGGTCTGGGAACAGCGACGCCAGCCGCAGCGCCACGTGACCGCCCAGCCCCACGCCCACCAGCGCGCGCACGTGGTTCACCCCGCGCGCCCGCAGCGTCGCCGACACCGCGCGTGCCATGTCCTGCACGGTGAGCGGTGGCAGCTCCAGCCCCCAGCGCTCGCCCGTCACCGGATTCACCGTGGCGGGAGACGTGCTGCCGAAGGGACTGCCCAGCAGCCCGGGCGCGATGACGGGCGTGACGGCCGGGTCCAACGCGAGGTTCGTCCCCACCAGGGCCCGGCCCCAGCCCGAAGGCTGGTACGCCGAGTCCTCGGGCGGACCCAACGCGAGGTGCGAGTGCGCGAGGTCGTGCAGCAACACCACCGCTTTGCCGTCTGATGGTTCTCCATAGGCCGCCCAAGCCACCTGGGGATTGCCCAGCAGCTCTCCTTCCTCCAAGGGAAGGGGCGTGGTGAACAGGTGGGTCCCGGTGGCCTGGATCACGTTGGGGAATTTTCATATCACTGCCGGGACAAAGGCACAGGAGACTGCCGCGTGAAGCGCTACTTCGGAGTCATCGTCATCGTCGCGGGTGTGCTGCTGGGCGCCGTCATGAGCTATCGCAGCGCCAGTGGCCGCGCGCTCGAGGCACAGCGGGATGCGGATCAACAGCGAGTCCATGCGGAGTACCTCGAGCGGGTGGGCTGGATGCGCTCCAACCCGGACGAGGCCAGCTACCGTGATGAGCTGAAGCCCTTCTTCAAGAACTATTTCGAGCAGGTGGACGCCCACCTGACGCGTTTCAAGGGGAACACGAAGCACGACGACTACCTCCTGGAGCTGGAGAAGCGCGAGGAGAGCGGCGCGAAGGACGACCGCGCCAATGACCGCAAGGCCTTCTACGAGTACACGCGCAAGACATTCGACAGCATGCGCGAGGGCCGCTACCGCCCGGTGTGGACGGCGACGGAGAAGGGCATGCGCCTGGACATCATCTCCTCCGACGTGGTGATGGTGCTGGGCAAGCCGCAGATCCGGCTTCAGCTCGCGGTGTGGGGCGCGCAGCGCTCGCTCAAGGACGACGGGAAGGTGCTGAAGATGGTGACCAGCGCCTCGTTCGACACGGTGTGGAAGCTCACCGACGCGAAGGGGAAGCTGCTGGGCGAGATGCGCGGCGCCGACCCGTCCATGAAGATCGACCACCCGGAGCGCTTCGTCCGGGCCTTCCCACCGCAGATGGTGCTGGGCCACTACGACCTGGACCTGCTGCCGAATGAGGTGGCGAAGATGGAGATGACCATCAACCTCTCCTCCAGCGCGGCCTCGGGTGGCTCCGCGACGTCCACCTATGTGTGGAAGCTGGACGTGCCGTCGGAATGGAAGCTCGGCGCAGGTGAGTCGTGGGAGGGCGCCACCCAGGAGGAGCGCCCCGAGGAGGAGATTGACCCGTCGAAGGCCGCGCAGAACTGAGCCCGCGCGGGGTTACTCCACCACCGTGAAGTGAGAGCCGAGCCGGTACGCGGACAGCGTGCCGGCATCGTCCAGGAAGTAGAGGTTGAGGCGCACGTCGGCCTGGAGCGCGACGAGCCCCACGCCGGCCTGGACCTCCGCGAGCACCTGACCGCCGCGGGGGTCCACGGCGCGGACGCGCTCACCCGGCACCAGCGTGACGTCCCGGGCGGTATGGGCCGGGAGCGCGCCGATGAGGGCTCGCCCGCGG
>JBKGHI010000186.1:0-17783 GCA_046520405.1 Myxococcus sp. 1LA | reverse complement strand
GCCCGAGCGTCCTCCTCCGGCAGCTTGCGCGGAGCGTTGGCCGCCACGGCCTTGGTGGCCAGCAGCTTCAGGTCCGGCGGCAGCTGCTCCAGCATCGCGTCGCGCTCCGCATCGGGCAGCCCCGCCAGGGCCGGCCCCAACACGCGCGCGCCCAGCCGGTCACACATGGTGAGCAGCTCCCGCTGCTGGAGCTGGAGCACGTCCGCGAACTTGAAGCCCGCGGCCTGCTGCCCCGCCACTTCGCGCGCGAGCAGCTCCTCCAGCTTCCACCGGACGATGTCCAGGACCTGCGGGCGCACCTCGCGGGTCAGCTTCACGCGCGAGGGAGGCAGGTGAGCCCGCACCGCCTCCGCCAGCGTGCCCGGCAGCGCGCGCAGCACCACCTCCACCAGCGCGCCCCGCTCGCGTTGCAGCAGCGCGGCCAGCCGCTCCGGCTCCGCGCTCCAGAGCTGACCGCGGCGGTCCTTCACCAGTCGCTTGATTTCCTGCACCAGCGCCGGAATGCGCCTGTCGCGCGGAATCTGAAGCAGCTCCTGCGCGCGATGACGCAGGAGCGCCCCCTCCTCGTCAGGAAGGTGCTCCAAGGCGCCAAGGCTCTCCTGGCCGCCGAACGTCACGGCCGTCAGGAGCAGCATGCTCTGGCGCTTGTTGAGCGAGGTGAAGAACGAGTCCAAACGTCACCTCGCGGGCAGCACGGACGCCCGCTGGGAGAAAGAGGGAAGCCCCACCGTGAGGGGCCATGACGTCAGGCCTCGGGAGGACGGCCGCGTGCGCGGGCTCCCGAGCGCGTGGCCGGGGCCGTGCTGGTCCCTCCCCGCATGAAGGTCCACATCGTCAGGCCCAACATCGCCAGCACCAGCACGAAGGCGCCCGCGAACATGACCTTGAACTGGCTGGCACTGGCCGCCGTCATGCGCAGCCCCAGCACGTCCTGGAGGCGGCTCTCCGCGTCCGTCTCCGCCGACGGCGGCAGGGCCTGCGTCATCAGCACCGTCACCGCGCTGGCCTTCAGCTCCGGCACCGCGGTGGCCGCGAACTGCTGCACCACGGCGGTGTCGATGGGCGGCTTGCCTCCCTCGCCCGGGCGGTACTTGATGAACACCGACGCGGACGGCATCGGCTTGTTCTCCGGCTGCGTGAGGTCGTTGTTCTCCGGAATCATCACGATGGCGCGCGCTTCCAGCACGCCGTCGATCTGATTCAGCGCGTTGGAGACCTCGCCGCCCATCGCCTTGAGGAGCATGGCGCGCTCCTCCGTCGCGGTGGGCACCATGCTGCCCTTGGCGAAGTGGGCCAGGCCCTTCTCCACCGGCCGCGGCAGCGAGTTGAGCTTGAGCAGCTCCGCGGCCTGCGCGGCGTCCGCCTTGGGCACGGTGATCATGAACCGCACCTCGTTGCCGCCCTCCTCCTTTTCCTTCTTGGCGTTGATGCCGTTCTTGCTGAGGAGGACGTAGATTTCGTTGGCGTCCGCCTCGCTCAGCGCGTGCTGGAGCTCGATGTGACAGCCCGTCAGGAAGAGGAGGGCAAGAAGCGGGGCGGCAAACGCGTGCGGTCGGCGAATCATGGGCGGGTCGGAGCTTACTAGGCCCCTGGAAAACGCGGAAGGGCGCCCCCTCCCGCTTGCTGAGGGAGGGACCGCCCTTCTGAGGACGCGCCGCCGGGAGCCGGGGTTGGAACTACACCTGCGTCTTGACGACGTCCTTCAGGCCCGTGGTCGCCTTCTCCACGACCTTGCTCGTCAGGTCCAGCTGCTGCGTGTACTGGTACATGGAGGCCTGGAGCGACAGGAGCTCCGCGTTGGAGAACGCCTTGCCGCTGGAGGCCTGCTTGATGATGTGCTCCAGGTTGACCTGGCCCTTCTCCAGGTCACCGACAATCTGCTGCATCATGTCGCCGGCCTTGGAGGACTTGGACGCCTCGGCCTTGGCCGTCACCGGCTCGGCCGCCTTCGTCGTCACCGACTCCTGGGCACCGTGGACCTTGTTGAGGGCGGCCTTCTCCGTCTTGTTGACGGTCTCCACCTGACGCACCGCGTCCGTGCGCTGGGTGGCCTGCGTCGCCTGGGCCTTGTTCACCTGCTGGGTCGCGTCCACCTGGCCCGCGCCCTGCGCCTTGTCAGCGAGAACTCCGTCGAACTTCGACGCGCCCTGCTTGTTCGTCTGCTGGGCGCCCTGATCCTGCAGCTTCTGCTGAGCTACCTGCGCCGCGGAGACTCCGGCCATCGGACCCGCCATGTGAGACCCTCCTTGCATCCATCGGAGAAGGAGGCAGCTCCTCCTCCTCGTTCAAGAGTTCCTTGAGCCGGTCGATTGCGCGCGCGTGAAGCCGCGACGCCCAGCTCTTCGACTGCCCTATCTCCGCTCCCGCCTCCTCCAGCGTCCTGCCCTGGAAGTAGTACCCCATCAGGAGCTTCCGCTCCTTCTCCGGGAGCTTCTCGATCGCCGCCCGCACCCGCGTCTTCTGCTGCTCCTGCTCCATCCGGACGTCGACGGGGAGCGACTCGTCGGTGTAGCCCGCAGAGTCCGCGCCTTCGATGCTGGTGGCGAAAACCATCGCCAACCCCGTCACCGCGTCCGAGATGTCATTCACATCATCGGCAAATGAGCTGCCGCGGTTGCCTGCTCCGGCCTCACGATCCGAAAGATTTCCCAGATACGCCGCCGCGCGCTCTCCCACGAAGGCGTTGCGGGCATCCGAACCGCGCAGCACGCCCATCTTCCGCAGGCCGTCGAAGATGGCGCCCTTGATGCGGTAGTGCGCGAAGGTGAGGAAGTTGGCCCCGACCTTCGGGTCGAACCGCTCGGCGGCCTCCAGCAGGCCTATCTGGCCGTATGCGAGCAGCTCGTCCAGCTCCAGCTGGGCGTTGAACTGCTTGCGCACGGTCGCGGCCAGAGACCGGACGTAGGGGCCGTACTTCTCGAGGATGACCTTCCTGTCGTCGCCCAGAGCCAAGCGCCGCTCACTCGGCCTTCGACCACAGCCGCTCGAGGACCTGATTCAGCCGCGGATCATCCTGGAGCGCGTCTGCAATCTTGGTGGTGAGGGAAGAAGACTTCATGCGGAGCTTCTCCTTCAGGACTTCGGCGACCAGCGCCTGCGTCGCCTCTTCCTTGCTCTTGAAGCCCCCGTTCTTCAGCTTCCGGGCAATGGCCACCGCCTGGGAGGCCACCGGATCCGCGGCCTGGGGGCCCTGGACATTGCTGGAGCCTACCAGACCCGAGGGCCCGACAAGAGACTCCGCCCGGTCCACCCGGCCACCGAAGCTGGCGCCACCCGCCGGAGCAGCGCCGGCAGGCCCCTTCGCGCCACCCGCGCGGCCCTTCCCACCGCCTCGTCCGACACCGCCGACAGCCATCGCCGTGACCTCCTGCCTACGTCTTCGCCGGAGGCAGGACTCCCGCCTCCTTCGCCTGGATGAGCGACTGCGCCAGCCGGGCACCATCCCCGTCCGGCTCCAGGTCCATGGCGGCCTTCAGCTCCTTCAGGGCCTCGGGAACCTTCCCCATGAAGAGCAGCGCCTCGCCCGCATGCGCCCTCGGGAGCGAGGACTGCGGGGCCAGGCGCTGCGCGACGCGGTAGGCCTGCAGGGCCTTGTCATGACGGCCCTGCGAGAACTCCACCGCGCCCAGTGCGAGCTGGGGCACCTCGCTCCGGGGCATCAGCGCGGCCGCCCCGGAGAAGATCTCCTTCGCCTTGTCGAAGTGGCCCATGTCGAGCCACAGGTATCCGGCCTCCAGCAGGACCCTGGCCTGCTGGCGTCCGAGTGGGACGAGGCTGTTCGAAATCTCCGAGGTGTCCGCCATTGACGCTCCCTAGGGCGACGACGCCCGCGGTTAGCGGACGTTGCCGATGGAGTTCTTGATCGTATCGTTGCGCGACTTCATCACGTTCGAGATCGCGGTGAAAGTCTGCGATTCCTGCTGGATGGCGGCCTGCAGGTTCAGGAGCTTGGAGTTCTCCTCGGCCATCTTGTTCAGCGAGAAATTGCCGTTGACGATGTCCGTGGTGCTGCCGTTGCCCTGCGCGCCCAGGCCCAGCGGCGAGCCAGAGCCGGCCACCGCGCCACCCAGGCCGCCGCCCGCGACACCACCGCCGGCCGGCGCCACCGCGCCGCTCAGGTTGCCCGCGACCGCGGTGTTCATCACGCCCGCGTACGGCGCGCCCATGCCGGAGCCGCCCGTCGAGGAGAACGTGTGCATCGAGGAGACGGCGGCGGAGACAATCTGCCCGCCGGGGACCATGCCCGCCATCGCGCCCACGCCCGTGCCCACGGCGCTGGCGGCGCTGTTGAGACCGTTGTGAAGCCGCGCGCCGAAACCGGTGTCCGGCGTCTGCCGCGCCGTCGTGACGTTGGTCGAGAGACGAACGTTCGGGCCCATCATGTTGTCGATCTTCGCCATTGCTTCCTCCAGGCGCTGCTTGCAGCGGAAAAGTCAGAGATCTTCGATGCTCAGGATGCTCTCCCTTGCATTATCGACGGGGGGCGCCGCCGGTTGCCTATCCCCGGAAAAAAAGGGCGCCCCGCCGCAAAACCACCGTTATTTCCGGCCCTTGCCGCCCTTGGACTCCGCGATCAGCCGCTCGCGGGTCTCCACCAACAGCTCCAGGAGCTCCTCCGCGCGGCCAATGGCGGCCTGGGCCTTCTTGCCCTGCTCCACCTTGGGGCCCTTGAGGTCGGTGAGGCCCGTCTTCACCGCGCCGAAGAAACCGCGGACCTCTTCCACGGAGGCCGCCTCGAGCAGCGACTCGATGGCGGGAAACGAGGGCGCGGGGAGGTCCTGCGCGGTCGGGGACGGCTTGGGAGTCGGAGGCATTGCGGAAACGGTCTCCTGTCGGGCCACCAGCCGGGCTGACCAGTGGGCGCTGGGCCCCCGACGGTAAGGGAAAAAGCCGGGCACCTTCAAGGCGCTCCCCTCTTCCCCGGACGCGCGTGGCCCCCGAACCACCGGCCGGGGAGCGAACGGGCATGCCAGCAGGGGGGTGAGCAAGCCCTGTCCGGTTCCACGAGCGCACCTAGGTTTTCTCCAACGGGGGACGTCGCCGCCTCCGCCCACTCACAACAACCAAGGAGAATTCCCATGAAGAAGCTCGTTGGCGTCTTCGCCACCATCGCCATGCTCGGAACCGGTACCGCCCTGGCCAACAACGACGAGAACAAGCCGAAGGACTCCTCTGCGGCCCAGGGGGGCTCGGGGCAGACGGAAATCCAGCAGGACACCACGACGATTGAACGCGAGACGACGACCACGCCCGCCGAGCCCGGCATGGGCGGCTCCGGCACCATGGGCCAGCAGGCCAGCGTGGGGCAGAAGGAGCTCAATGGACGCGTGGTGAAGGCGGAGAGCGACAAGATCTACGTCGACATGCAAGGCGCGGTGGTCCCCCTGGAGGTCGACCGCACCACCACCTTCAGTGACCCGACCCTGAAGAAGGCCAAGGACCTGCGCCCGGGCCAGGAGATCCGCGCCAGCTACGAGGTGAAGGAGACCAAGAACGTCGCCAAGAGCATCTCGCTCTCCGGCACGGGCGGCGCTGGTGACTCCACGCTGACGCCGGACTCCTCCATCAACCAGGACAGCGACACGGGCGGCTCCGGCCTGGAGCCGCACAACGGCACCGGTGGCTCCGGGGACGACAGCACCCTGAACCCGGACACGGGCTCCAGCACCTCGCCCTCGCCCGACACGTATTGATGACTGACAGCCGGGCATGACAGACCGACACCCCATGATGGGGACTTCAGGGCCCGCAGCCGCCAGCCGGCTGTGGGCCCTGGCACCCGGGCGCACGCCAACAGGCGGCGCCGTCATGCCTGCATCGTCGTACAGTTCATTCAGTATTGACTGAACGAAGGGTTCCGCCTAAATGCCTGCCCGCTGAGCCGGCCGCCTCGCGCCCCGTCCTGGGACGCACGGCCCGGTGAGGCGCGGAGCGCGGGCATGAAGGAGTTGGGCGCCGCCGAGCACCGCTTCATCGAATCGATGGGGCTGTACTTCGAGCGGCAGGGCGGCACGCGCATCGGCGGGCGCATCTACGCGCTGCTGATGCTCGCGGGCGAGCCCTTGTCGAACAAACGCATCGCCGAGCTGCTCAAGGTGAGCGCGGCCTCGGTGTCCACCAACCTCCGCGCTTGCGCGGATTTGGACCTGGTGGAACCGGCCAGCGTTCCCGGAGACCGGCAGCACTACTACGTCATCCATTCACAAGGCTGGGAAGGCAAGCTGCGAGTCGTGGAGGATTCGCTGAGCGCCTTCGCCCGCATCTGCGCCGACGCCCTCACCGTTCCGCAACTCGCTGGAAATCGTCACTTGCGAGAAGCGTCAGCTTTCTGTGATTTCTACAGGAAAGAACTTTCCGGCATCGCCGAGCGGTGGCGCGCAGCGCATGCCCCCCGCCCGCCACGCCCCGTCAAGACTTCGAAAGGACGTACCGCATGAATCCCACCCCTTCGCAGGCCCCCATCGTCTCCATCGCGAACGTGACCAAGGACTACACCCTGGGGAAGGTGGTCGTCCCAGCGCTCCGAGGCGTGGACCTGGAGGTGCACGCCGGTGAGTTCATCTCCATCGCCGGGCCTTCCGGCAGTGGCAAGACGACGCTGCTCAACCTCATCGGGTGCGTGGATACCGCCACGGGCGGCGTGGTGCGGGTGGCCGGCCAGGACACCAAGCAGCTCACGGAGCGCCAGCTCACCAACCTGCGCCTGCACACCATCGGCTTCATCTTCCAGAGCTTCAACCTGGTGCAGGTGCTCAGCGTCTTCCAGAACGTGGAGTTCCCCCTGCTGCTCCAGCGCAAGCTGGACAAGGCCCAGCGCCGCGAGCGGGTGATGCAGTTGTTGGAGCAGGTGGGCCTGGCCAACCACGCCAAGCACCGTCCCAACGAGCTGTCCGGCGGCCAGCGCCAGCGCGTGGCCGTGGCGCGCGCGCTCGTGACGCGGCCTCAGCTGGTGCTCGCCGACGAGCCCACGGCCAACCTGGACTCGGTGACGGGCCAGAACATCATCGACCTGATGAAGGAGCTCAACCAGAAGGAGGGCACCACCTTCATCTTCTCCACCCACGACGCGAAGGTGATGAGCCACGCGAACGCGGTGGTGCGGCTGGCGGACGGCAAGTTCCTGGACCGCATCAGCGCGGCCGAGGCCAGCCGCGTCATGGCCGCGGGAGGCCACTGACCATGGGACAGCTTCGGTTGCTGTTGCAGGTGGCCTTCCGCAACCTGTTCTCCAGCAAGATCAACCTGCTCATCGGCGGCATCATCTTCTTCGGCACCCTGCTCGTGGTGGTGGGCGGGGCGCTGATGGACAGCATGGACAGCGCGATGAGCCGCAGCATCATCGGCAGCGTCGCGGGCCACATCCAGGTCTACTCGGACGACTCCAAGGACCCGCTGGCCCTCTACGGCAGCATGAGCGGCGAGCCGGACCTGGCGGCGCTGGACGACTTCAGCCAGCTCAGGCCCTTCCTGGAGAAGCACCCCAACGTGAAGACGGTGGTGCCCCTGGGCACCAGCGGCGCCATCATCACCTCCGGCAACACGGTGGACCTGACGCTGTCCAACCTGCGCGCGCTCTACAAGAAGCGCGACGAGGCCGGTGAGACGCCCGAGCTGCGCGAGAGCATCGACAGCGTGAAGGGCCACGTCCGCCAGATGGTCAACCTGATGGCCGACCAGACGGCCAAGAGCGAGCAGGAGCTGGGCGGCGCCCAGAAGGAACCCGCGGAGGTGGAGGCGCTCGCCCAGGCGCGCACCGACGCTTTCTGGAACGCGTTCGAGGAGGACCCCTACGCCTCGCTGGAGCTGCTGGAGAACCGCATCGCCCCGCAGATTCCGGACGGGGACATGCTGGAGCTGCGCTACGCCGGCACGGACCTGGATTCCTTCCAGCGCACCTTCGACCGCATGGAGATTGTCGACGGGCAGCCGGTGCCCACCGGGCAGCGCGGCATGCTGCTGTCCAAGTTCTTCTACGAGGAGTTCCTCAAGATGAAGTCCGCGCTCCGGCTGGACCACATCAAGCAGGAGCGGGACCTCAACCAGAAGACCATCGCCACCGACCCGGACCTGCAGCGCTGGGTGAAGGAGAACCAGACCCAGACGCGGGAGATCATCTTCCAGTTGGACCCCGTCAAGACGCGGAAGATGGTGGAGCGGCTGCAGAAGCTGCTGGGCACCCAGGAGTCCGCGCTGGACAAGCTGCTCACCCAGTTCTTCACCACGGACGACGCCAACTTCGAAACCCGCTACGCCCAGTTCTATTCGGAGCTGGCGCCGCTGCTGGAGCTCTACCGGCTGCGCATGGGGGACGTGCTCACCATCACCGCCTTCACCCGCACCGGCTACATGCAGAGCGCCAACGTGAGGGTCTACGGCACCTACCAGTTCAAGGGCCTGGAGAAGTCCGCCATGGCCGGCGCGCTGAGCCTGATGGACCTGATGTCCTTCCGCGATTTGTACGGCTACCTCACCGCGGACAAGAAGGCGGAGCTGGCGGAAATCCAGAAGCAGAGCGGCGTGGAGGCCCTCAGCCGGGATGAAGCCGAGGAGGCCCTCTTCGGCGAGGGCAACGACAACGCGCTGGTGGCGGAGGCCTCCTCCACCGACGTGGACGACCAGGCGGCCTTCACCGGCGATACGGGCGCGCTCACGCGGGAGAACCTGCTCCAGCGCGTCTACACCCAGCAGGAGATTGAACAGGGCGTGGCGCTGAGCGCGGCGGTGATGCTCAAGGACGGCGAGCAGTTGGAACAGACGATGGCGGAGCTGCGGCAGGCGGCGAAGGACGCGGGCCTGAAGCTGCGCGTGGTCTCCTGGCAGGAGGCGGCGGGCATCATCGGGCAGTTCGTGCTGCTCGGGAAGCTGGTGCTCTACTTCGCCGTCTTCATCATCTTCGTGGTGGCGCTGGTCATCATCAACAACGCCATGATGATGGCCACCATGCAGCGCGTGCGCGAGGTGGGAACGATGCGGGCCATTGGCGCGCAGCGCTCCTTCATCCTGGGCATGGTGCTGGTGGAGACGCTGGTGCTGGGGCTCGTGTTCGGCGCCGCCGGCTCCCTGGTGGGCAGCGGCATCATGGCCATGCTCAACAGCGCCGGCATCCCCGCGGGCAACGAAGCGCTCTACTTCTTCTTCTCCGGCCCTCGCCTGTTCCCCACGCTGAGCGCCAGCAACCTGGTGGCGGCCTTCGTGATTGTCCTGGGCGTCTCCGCCATCTCCACCCTTTATCCCGCGTTCCTCGCGACCCGGGTCTCGCCCCTCCAGGCGATGCAGACGGACGAGTGAGAACATGCTCCAGCTCTTCCTCATCGCATTCCGCAACCTCGGCACGCACCGCAAGCGCACCCTGCTCCTGGGCGGCGCCATTGCCAGCGTCACCACGCTGCTCGTCATCCTCATGGGCCTGTCCACGGGCATGAAGGAGTCGATGCTCCGCTCCGCCACCACCCTGTCCACCGGCCACGTCAACGTGGCGGGCTTCTACAAGGTGACGGCGGGCCAGGCGGCGCCCGTCGTCACGGCCTACCCGGCCATCCTGGAGCAGATCCGCAAGGACGTGCCGGAGCTGGACTTCGCCGTCCAGCGCGGCCGGGGCTGGCTCAAGATGGTGAGCGAGACGTCCTCCATGCAGGTGGGCGTGGGCGGCATCGACGTGCAGTCCGAGCCGGGCCTGCGGCAGGTGCTGCAGATTCGCGCCGGCTCGCTGGACGCCCTGGCGGAGCCCAACACCGTGCTGCTCTTCGAGAAGCAGGCGAAGAAGCTGGACGTCCGGGTGGGCGAATCCGTGACGCTGGCCGCCCAGACGCTGCGGGGCGCCAGCAACACGGTGGACGCGCGCGTGGCGGCCATCGCGGCCGACATGGGCATGCTGAGCGACTTCGGCATCTTCGTGCCGTCCGACACGCTGCGCTCGCTGTACCAGTTCAAGAGCGACACCGCGGGCGCGCTGCTGCTCTACCTCAAGGACATCAACCAGGTGCCGGTGGTGCACGCGCGGCTGCGCCAGACGCTGGCGGCCGCGGGCCACACGGTGATGGACCACGACCCGCGCGCGTTCTTCATGAAGTTCGAGACCGTCAACCGCGAGGCCTGGACGGGCCAGCGGCTGGACATCACGAACTGGGAGGACGAAATCTCCTTCATCACCTGGACGCTCACCGCGCTCAACAGCCTCACGGGTGTGCTCATCTTCGTGCTGATGGTCATCATCGGCGTGGGCATCATGAACACGCTGTGGATCGCCATCCGGGAGCGCACGCGGGAGATTGGCACGCTGCGCGCCATTGGCATGCAGCGCACGCGCGTGCTGCTGATGTTCGTCTTCGAGGCGCTGCTGCTGGGCCTCCTGGGCACGCTGGCGGGCGCGGCGGTGGGGCTGACGGTGTGCCTGGCCGTCAATTCCTCCGCGGTGCACGTCCCGGAGGTGGTGGCCGTCTTCATCATGTCGGACACGTTGAATCTGGCCGTCCACCCCTCGTCCATCCTGGGTGCCATGGCCTTCATCACCGCGTGCACCACCGCCATTTCGCTCATCCCCTCCTTCCTCGCCGCGCGGCTCAAGCCGGTCACGGCGATGCACCACATCGGGTGAACTCATGCGCCTCATGAACATGCTGTCCGCCGCGGCCCTGGCCGTGTCGCTGCTGTCCACGCCGGCCGCGCTCGCCCTGGAGCAGGCAGAGCAGGTGAAGCTCCTGGCGACCATCGACGACCGTCAGCGCAACGGCGGCGACTACAAGGCGATGGTCTACCTGGAGCAGAAGGAGAAGGGGAAAGCGGACCTCGTCTACGAGCTGGTCGTCTACCGCCGCGACGCGGACGACAAGCTGATGATGCTCTTCACCAAGCCCAAGACGGAGGCCGGCAAGGGCTACCTGCGCCTGGACAAGAACCTCTGGAACTACGACCCCAACGTGGGCCGCTGGGAGCGCCGCACCGAGCGCGAGCGCATCGCCGGCACCGACAGCCGCCGCGCGGACTTCGACGAGTCGCGGCTGGCCGAGGAGTATGACCCGTCCTACGAGGGCGAGGCCAAGCTGGGCAAGTACACGGCCCACGTGCTGAACCTGAAGGTCAAGCCGGGCGTGGACGTGGCCTACCCCGTCCTCAAGCTCTGGGTGGACAAGGAGTCCGGCAACCCCCTCAAGCAGGAGGAGTACGCGCTGTCCGGCCGGAAGATGCGCACGGCCCTCTACCCTCGCTGGAAGAAGATGTTCAGTGAGTCCAAGAAGGGCGACGTCTGGGTGCCCGAGGAGATGCGCATCTACGACGAAATCGAGAAGGGCAACTCCACCACCATCCTCATCAAGACGGTGGACCTGCGCTCGCTGGAGGCCAACCTCTTCACCAAGGCCTGGCTCGAGAGCAAGAGCCGATGAGCCCCCGCACGCGCACCCTGGCCGCGGTGCTGTCCGCGGCCCTCACCAGCGCGCCCGCCTGGGCCCAGTCCGAGGACCGCCCCGACGAGGACGCCCTCTTCGGCGGCGGGCAGGAGCAGACGCCCACCGAGACGCCCGCCAGTGAAGACCCGAGCCGGCCCGACGAGGACGCCCTCTTCGGCGGGGACGGCTCGGAGGCCGCGGCGGACGTGGACCCGGGCACCACGGGTGGCGGCGCGACGGAGCGGCAACCGCCGCTGACCGAGGCGTCCGGAGACCGGGACGCGGACGTGCTGAACGGCCCCGCCACCCGGAGCGCCTTCGACACCGAAGAGGTGATTGATGATCCGCTGAAGATTGGCGGTCAGTTCTACCTGCGCGGCTTCATGGCGGGCAGCGAGGACACCTCGCTCCGCCAGACGTCCTTCTCCGCGCCCACGCTGGTGGACGGCTACCTCGACGCGCGCCCGTCGGACCGGATCCGCGGCTTCGTCGTGGGCCGCTTGAACTACGACCCGGCCATGCCGCCCCGGGCCACGGAGAACTCCCCGGCGAACCCGCGCGTGCTGTTGGATCAGGCGTGGCTGCGCTTCGACCTGGAGCGCACGGTGTTCTTCACCGTGGGCAAGCAGCACGTGAAGTGGGGCACCGGGCAGATCTGGAACCCCACCGACTTCCTGTCGCCCCAGCGCAGGGACCCGCTGGCCTTCGTGGACCTGCGCACCGGCGTGTCCATGTTGAAGATGCACGTGCCGTGGGAGTCGAAGGGCTGGAACTTCTACGGCATCCTCGTCATGGACGACCTGGGCACGGACGTGGGCGCCATCACCGACCCGAGCGGCAGCCCCACGTCCCAGGCCGGCGGGAATGATCCGGTCAACCGGCTGGGCCGCCTGGGCGGCGCCCTGCGCACGGAAGTCCTGCTGGGGCCGGCGGAGCTGGGCGCCAGCGCGGTGGTGCAGAATGGCCGCAGGCCTCGCTTCGGCCTGGACGTGTCCACGCCGCTGGGGCCGCTGGACATCTACGGCGAGGTGGCGCTGAAGGAAGGCACCGACCGGCCGCTGTACCGCATCCCGGAGGGGACGACGCTCCAGGACATCGTGCAGAACGGTGTCCAGGTGGAGGAGTACATTCCGTCCGGGCTCACGCCGCAGGTGACGGCGGGCGCGACCTACAGCTTCTCCTACGGAGACAACGACCTGGCCGTGCTGGGCGTGGAGTACTTCTTCAACTCCACGGGCTACACGGGCTCGTTCGGGTACCCGTACCTGCTCCTGAAGGACGCCTTCAACCCGCTCTACCTGGGGCGGCATTACGGCGCCGCGTACGTGTTCCTGGACCGGCCCGGCTCGCTGGAGCGGACGTCGTTCAACCTCTTCACGCTGGGCAACCTGTCGGACCGCTCGTTCACCTCGCGGCTCAACGTGATGCACCGGGCGCTCACGTATCTCACGGTGGAGGCGTATGGCTCCGTGAACTACGGACGGCGCGGCGGCGAGTTCCGGCTCGGCTTCGACGTGCCGGAAGGGCTCGTCATCGACGAGCAGCCGGTTCCGGCCTTCTCCCTGCCCGCGCCGACGTTCCAACTGGGAGCGGGACTCCGCATCAGCATCTGAGCTTCGGCCAGGTGGCCTGAGGTGCCAGAGGGCCGTGCTTCCCTGATTCAGGGGCACGGCCCTTGGTGTTTCCGCGTGCGCTGGCCGCCGGGCTCGGGATGCCCGCCCTGCGAGCGGCCTTTCGGGCGCCACACAGGCGGTCGGGGTGTCCTGGGCATGACGGATGGACAGATTTTTTCCCATGCGCCTTTGGATCGCCATCGCCGCTGGGTTGAGCCTCGGCCAGTCGCCGAACGAGCCGGTCATCATTCCCCCCGAGGACCCTTCCATTCGGGACCCGGCCGCCGCGGCGCTCCAGGACGCGAGGCAGCAGGCCGCTGAGGAGATTGAAGGCATGCGGCCACCGCCGGGCTACGTCTACGAGGCCCCGGGCGATGCGTCGCTGAACAGCTTCGTGCTGACGCCGGTGCTGCCTGACGGCGCGCCACCGCCGACGACAGGGCAAGTCGCCTCCGAGGAGGCCGCGCAAACCTATCAGCCGATTCCTTCGCCCCTGGAGGAGCTGCAGCAGGAGCAGCAGGCCGCGACGGGCGGTAGCGGGCAGCAGACTGGTGGCGACGGCACCGTGACGAGAGAGGGAGCCGCGGGCACGCCCAACGGAACGACAGGTGCCAGCGCGACGCGACAGCAGGACGTGAGCGGCACGGGCACTGGCGGTCAGCAGGGCTTCGGCGGCACGGGCACGGTGGGCGCTCAGGACTTGAGCGGCACGGGGACCGGCGCAGGTGACGTGGGCGCCGCCGGTCAGCAGGACCTGAGTGGAGTCGGGTCGGGAGCTGGCAGTTCAAGCGGACTGAGCCAGCAGGACTTGAGTGGCACGGGGACCGGTGGTTCCGGCTCCGTCGGTCAGCAGGACTTGAGTGGCACCGGGACGAACGCGGACAACGTTGGCACCGTCGCGCCCCAGGACTTGAGTGGCACCGGTACGAGCGTCGGGAACACGGGCACCATCGGCCAGCCGGACCTCAGCGGCACGGGAACGGGCACCCAGCAGGCTCCCAGCAACACAGGTTCGGACCAGGGAACCACCGGACAGAGTGGAACAGGCGGCGCGGGCACCACGGCCTCCCCTCCCCCGGTGACCCCGAACGCCGTTCCGACGCCGCCCACCTTCATTGGCGGCTCCGAGCCCATCGGCCGCTCCGAGCCCATCGGCCGCTCCGAGCCCATTGGGACACCGCCCGCCGTGCCCCCCGTGAACAACACCGGCACCGGCGGCACGGGCGCCCCCGCCACGAACCAGTCCACGCCGACGCCCGCGCAGCAGATGGAGCAACTGCGCGAGCGCATGAACCAGCTCGAGACGCAGCTCAACGAGCGCGACGCGGACCTCACCGTGCGCAATCAGGCCGTGCAGTTGCAGGTGGACAACTTCGGCGGCCGTGCCGTCGACGTGGAGCAGGCGCGGCAGGACCGGCTGACCCAGATTCAGACCGCCGGCCAGTGGATGCTCGCGGCGGATACCGCCCTGGAGCAGGGAGAAGTCGATGTCGACAACGCGCTCAACATCGCGGACGCCGCGTTCGCCGACGTCCGTGACAGCGCGGCCGAGGACGGCCAGGGGACTGTCATCGTCCACGCGGAGCGCCTGCGTGCGCTGATCAACCTCGCGCGCAACGCCGCCAACAACCGCGACATCTACGGCGCACGCGTCGCGCTCCAGGATGCCGGCGTCGAGCTGAGCCTCGCGCGCGCCGCCACCCTCCAGCGAGAGAGCACGGGCAACGTCATGCTCAATCCGTGAGCGGCCGGCTCACTCGACAAACGTCGGCGTCAACCCCACGGGCGGGCTCTGCGGCTTCGCGATGAGGTAGCCCTGCACGAAGTCCACCCCGTGGGCACGCACCCAGCGCAGCTCCTCGTGCGTCTCGATGCCCTCCGCCACCGTGCGGATGCCCAGCGTCCGCGCAATCTCCAGGAGCTTCTCCACGATGGAGCCCTTGTACGGGTCCAGGTGGACGTCGCGCACCAGCTCCATGTCCAGCTTGATGATGTCCGGCCGCAGCCGGTGGATGAGGTTCAGCGAGGAGAACCCCGCCCCCAGGTCATCCAGCGCCACCTGGAAGCCCGCCTTGCGGTAGAAGTCCACGATGGCGCGCAGGTGCTCGGCGTCCGCCGTCTGGTCCGTCTCGATGATTTCGAACACCACCCGCTGCGGCGCAATCCCCGCCGAGTGGATGGCCTCCACCGTGGAGCGCAGGCAGTACGAAGCGTCGTAGATGGCCGTGGGCGTGAAGTTCACGAACAGGTGCGTGTCCAGCCCGTGCTTCACCGCCTGCCGGATGGCCGTGGTCCGCGCGGCCAGGTCCAACTGGAACAGCAGGTCCGCTTCCCGCGCCGTCTGCATCATCCGCCCGGGCGACACCAGCGCGCCGTCCGGCTCCAGGCCCCGCATCAACGCCTCATGCGCGAAGATGCGGCTGGTGTCCCGCGCATCGACGATGGGCTGGAAGTGCGTGGTGAGCCGCTGCTCGGCCAGCAGGTCCACCAGCCACCCCGCCCGCGTCCGCGTGACGAGCCGCTGGAGCGAACCCACGCGAGGATAGTCCCCCAGCCCCGGCTCCGCCTCCCCCGGCATGAACAACGCCCGGGTGGCCCGCGCCTCCTCCTTCGTGAGCGCGGCCACCAGGCTGGAGGCCAGAGGCGACAACGCCGCCTCCGGCACCCACACCACGACGCATTGGGCCTCGGCACGAACCTGGATTTCGTGCCGCGCCTCCCGGAGGAAGGACACCAACCGGCCCTGCCCGTGCCCCACGGGGCTCCATAGGAACAGGCGCCCGGCGCCCTCCGCGCTGGCAGGGAGCGTCTGGCACCGGTCGCAGGGGCGCGTCGGGGTGTCACTCATCCCGACAGCCTACTCCGTCGTCTCGCGGAAAATGAGAAGCCCGCGCGAGGAATCCGTCGCGTACACGTAGCCATCCCCCGGCACGTGCACCTTGCTCAGGCCCTCCAGGAACGCGACGCCGTGGCCCGCGTCCGTCTCCCGCCAGGTGTTGTAGTACCCGACCTGCTGGGGCGCGCCGGGGACGGACACGTCCACGATGCGCAGGCCATCCTGGCCATAGGCCATGTAGACCTTCGTCCCGGCGAAGGCCACCGAGCGGATGGACACCTCCGGACGCGTCCGGAACTCCCCCGTCCGGGCCACCGTCGCCGGGGCGCTCACGTCCAGCACGCTCAGGTACGCGCCCCAGTCCTCGCCCGCGTCGAAGGCGTAGGGACGGTCACCAATCATGCCCACCGCCGAGGCGCGCGAGGAAGCGTTGGCGAAGCGGCCCAGCAGCTTGGGTCGCGCCGGCGTGGTGACGTCCGACACGGAGAGGCCGAAGGACCAGTTGCTCACGTAGAGCCGGCCGCCCATCGCCGCCACATGAAGGGGAACCTCCCCCGCCAGCGGCTCCGCGCCCTCCACGAAGTACCGCGTGAGCTGCTTGGGCTCCGAGGGCGTGGCCACGTCGTAGACGTAGACCTCCGAGTTGGGCGCGGGGGACGCCGCGTACAGGACGTTGTTGTCCAGCGCGAGGGCGTTCACCTCCACCACGGACTCGGGCACGGAGCGCAGGCGAACGGGAGAAGCCGGGTTGGTGATGTCGAACACGATGACGCCGCTGCGGCGGCTGCCGACGTAGAGCGTGTTCCCGTTCACCAACGCGCTCGTGAAGTAGTCGTTGGAGGGCTCGGACTTGTTCACCTGGCGCGGCTGCGCGGGGTTGCTCAGGTCCAGGATGAAGAGGCCCTTGGCCCCCGCCGTCACGTAGGCATGGCCATGGGCCACCGTGACGTTGGTGACGGTGGTATCGGCCGTGCGCCACTCGCCGACCAGTTCCACACCGGACGCCTCTTCCTCCCCCGCGCGGCGGCCCACCCGGAGGGCATCGAAGGTGCCCCTCATGTCCATCGCGCCGTTGGCGCAGCGCCGGAAGATGCCGGACATCTGCCCGGGCCCGGACGAGGAACACCCCGCCACGGCGAAGCGAATCGTCACGGCGGGGGTGCTGGAGGGTTGCTGGTACTCACTGGCCAGGAAGAACGACTCCGGGGAGACCTGCCGCTCCGTGGCGGGGACGCCGAGGAGCATCTGGGTGTTGCTGCCTCCCCCCGACAACCGCATGGCGGCCGCGGCGCCGGACCCGTCGTTGAGGTTGATATTGAGGTTCCAGATGCCCTCGGGTTGTACGCCCGAGAGGCTCGAAAGCTGGCAGGCCGACAAATCGATGGCCTCGAGCTGACACTCCGCCTTGGGGGTGGACGGATTGTCATTGCCGCAGGCGGCGGCCAGGGCCAGGGTGCTGGTGACTGCGAGGAGGCGTTTCATGGCCCCCCTCCATATCATCCGCCGCCAGCACCCGACGAACCGCCGCGCTCCTCCGGCCACCGAGGGAGCGGTGCCCACCGCCCGTCAAGTAAACGGAAAGAAATAGACGGGCCGCTTGTATACCCGGGCCGCTGGGAGGCAGCCTCCCAAGCAGGTGTAGTCTCGCCGGTACCCCACCCACAGAGGTGCCTTCAGTGAACCCCCGTCCCCTCGCCGCAGCCCTGCTCGTCCTGCTCTTCCCGGGGCTCGCGCTTGCCCAGTTCTACGTCGTGCCCCGGAGGCCCGGGAAAACGCCGGTGAACAGCTACGAGTTCGAGTGGCGGCATGCGGACATCCTCGTCGGCCCGGGGGCCACGGGTCTGGCGCCACCTCCCGACCGGACCGCGCACGAGCAGCCGCCGGAGAGCCCGGGGGGCGCCAACCCCAGCGCGCCCACCACCTCGCCGGACGAGGGCGACACGAAGGCGC
>JBKGHI010000185.1:0-17842 GCA_046520405.1 Myxococcus sp. 1LA | reverse complement strand
GGCCGTTGCGCAGCGCGCGCTCGGCGGCGGCCGCGGCGCCCACGCCCGAGGAGCTGAAGAAGAAGAAGCTCATCAAGCTGGGCGCGGTGGGCGCGGTGGTGGTGCTGTTCGCGGGCCTGGGCGTGGTTCGGATGAACGTCCAGAAGCAGCAGCTGGTGGCCGCGGAGGAGGCCCGGCAGGGCAAGGACCGCCGGGCCTTCCTGGGCAGCCTGTTCCAGGACGCCAAGAACCTGGTGCGCGAGGGCAAGTGGGTCGAGGCGAAGGCGAAGCTGGAGGAGCTCCAGACCGAGGCCCCGGACTACCCGGGCGTGGCGGACTACCTCGGGCACGCCGCGCGTGAGATTCCCGTCCAGGAGAAGCTGACGGCGGCCAAGGACGCCCTGGCGAAGAAGGAAGTGGGCAAGGCCGGCACGCTGCTGGCCAGCACCGGTGAGAGCCAGTTCCTCTACGAGCAGGTGAACGCCGCGAAGCGCGCGCTGTCCGAGGCCGCGGACACGCGCACGCGTGAGGCGCGCAAGCTGCTGGACGAGAACCAGCTCGACATGGCCAAGGCCATCACCGACGACGTCCTGGTGGCCTTCCCGGAGCACCGCGACGCGAAGCTCATCAACGAGCAGGCGGCGCAGGCCATCATCGTCCGTGACACGCCCAAGCCCGTGGTCCAAGGGCCGGCCCCCAAGCCGTGGGAGCCCGCCGTCGACCGCTTCCGCGACGGTGACATGTCCGGCGCGGTGGCCATCCTCAACGCCTGCATGTCGCGCACGCCGCAGTGCAAGAAGGTGCTCGGGCAGGTGACCGAGTTCGGCAACCTGTACAAGCGGCTGGAGGACCTGGACGCCAAGGGCCTGTCCAAGCTGATGGCGCTGGACAAGGACATCACTGGCGGCCGCCCCAGCAAGATGGCGCGCAACGCGGGCACGCGCGCGGCCACCATCTTCTACAAGGGCGCCGCCGGAGCGAAGGCGGCCGGCCAGTGGAGCCGCGCCATGGACTACTCGCGCAGGGCGCTGCAGGCGGACCCCGGCCACGCGGGCGCCTCGAACATCATCTCCGAGCTGAGGACGAAGGCGAAGGAGGTCTACCTCCAGGCCTACTCCTTGAAGGACGGGAGCCCCGAGGAGGCCCTGCCCAAGTTCAAGGACGTGGTGGCCATGACGCCGCCCGACGACGAGTACCACGACAAGGCGAAGACCTGGGTCGAGAAGCTGTCCCGATGACCCGGCGCAAGGTGGGAGGCGGCACGCCGCCGCCGGTGGGCCATCAGGGCGACCTGTTTGGCGGTGGCGCCTCCACCCCTCGTGCGCCCACGGCCGCGCGGAAGGCAGCGGCGCCCAAGCCTCCGCCGCCTCCGGTGGACGAGGACGGCACCTCGCTGCTGGGGCCCATGGAGGGCGCGCCGCCTCCGCCGCCCAAGCCCGAGCGCGTGGTGCTGTCGGTGGGCGAGCTCACCCGCCAGCTCAAGCAGACGCTGGAGTCGCGCTTCGCCCGCGTCATCGTGCGCGGCGAGGTGACGGGCTTCCGCGGGCCCAACGCCCGGGGGCACTGGTACTTCTCGCTGAAGGACGCGGGCGCGGCCATTGACGCCAAGGTGTGGGCGTCCATGGCGGCCCGGCTGCGCTTCGCGCTGCGCGACGGCATGGAGGTGATTGCCGAAGGCAGCGTGGACCTCTACGAGCCGCAGGGCCGCTACAGCCTCATCGTCCAGCGGCTGGAGCCGGTGGGCGAGGGCGCGCTGGCGCTGGCCTTCGAGCAGCTCAAGGAGCGACTGGCGCAGGAGGGCCTCATCGGGCCCGGGCGCGTGCGGCCTCCCAGGCCGCTGCCGTTCCTGCCCCGGCGCATCGGCGTGGTGACGAGCCGCACCGGCGCGGCGCTCCAGGACTTCCTGCGCGTGCTGCACTCGCGCAACCCGCGGCAGGGCGTCCTGGTGGCGGACGCGCGCGTGCAGGGTGAGGGCTCCGCCGTGGAGGTGGCCCGCGCCATCGAGCGGCTGGCGCGCACGGACGTGGACGTCATCGTGGTGACGCGCGGTGGTGGCTCGGTGGAGGACCTCTGGACCTTCAACGAGGAGCTCGTGGCTCGCGCCATCTTCGCCTCGCCGGTGCCGGTGGTGTCGGCCATTGGCCACGAAATCGACTTCACCATCGCCGACTTCGTGGCGGACCTGCGCGCGCCCACGCCCAGCGCCGCGGCGGAGCGCCTGGCGCCCGTGTTGGCGGACCTGGAGCTGACGCTGGCCACGCAGGCGGGGCGTCTGCGGCGCGCCATGGAGCGGCGGGTGCTGGAGCTGCGCGAGGAGCAGGGTCAGCTCGCGTCGCGCCTGGAGGACCCTCGCCGGGCCATCAACCACCAGCGGCTGCACCTGTCCGAGCAGGTGGAGTCGATGATGCGCGTGCTGCGGCCCGCGGTGCGTGGTCACCGCGAGGAGCTGCGGGCGCTGACCGAGCGGTTGCAGCGGGCCCGTCCCCAGGCGAGCCTGGGTGAACAGCGGGCGCACCTCTTGAAGCTGGCCATGCGGCTGTCGGAGGCGGTGCGCGCAGGTGTGGCGACCCGGCACGCCGCGCTGGCGACGGCGCGGCTGGGGCTGGAGCGGGCCTCGCCGGTGGGGCAGGTGGCTCGCGAGCGTGCCCGGCTGGCCGCGCACCGGGCGCGGCTGCTGGCGCTCCAGCAGGGGGCCCTGGCGGATGCACAGAAGCGTTTCCAGCGTCTGGAGGGACGTCTGGACGCCATGAGTCCGTTGAAGGTGATGTCGCGGGGCTATTCGGTGGTGTTCCGCCATCGCGATGGCGCGGTGGTCCGCACGGGTGCGGATGTCCAGGTGGGAGAGCGCCTGGGGCTGAAGCTCGCGTCGAACGGGGCGAAGACGTTGGGTGGATGTGAAGAAATCGAAGCCACCGTCACGGCGGTGAAAGGGCCGGTGGACTGCTGACGGGCCACCCTCTAGAGTCCCGCGCCCCACACGGGGAGGTGGATGGCAGTGGCGAAGTCGGACAAGGCGCCCAAGGCGGACAAGGTGGCGGAGGCCGAGGTCCCTGAGCAGTACGGGGACGTGGTCTCCCGGCTCGAGGAGACGGTGGGCCGTCTGGAGAGCGGCAATCTCTCCCTGGAGGACTCGCTGAAGGCCTTCGAGGAAGGCATCCGGCTGGTGCGCCGGGGCGAGAAGCTGCTCACCGAGGCGGAGCAGCGCATCGAACAGCTCCTGCTGGATGAGGACGGCAACGACGTGGTGGCGCCCCTGTCGGTGGCGGCGCGCCCCTCGGCGGCCGCGCCAGCGGCCCCTCGGGCCCCGGCTCCCCGCCCGCCCCCGGAGGATGACGTCCCGTTCTAGGTGGCTCGGGCGCGTCCATTTCCGGCATGTCGAAGCCGAAAATCACCATTGTCGATGACGACCGCGACACGCGGGAGCTGCTGGCGGCGGCCCTGGAGGACGAGGGCTTTGCCGTCACCATGGCGGCCAACGGCCTGCGGCTCATCGCGTCGCTCCAGTTGCACCGTCCGCACGCCATCCTCCTGGATGTGAACATGTCCTGGATTGACGGCTTCGAGCTGTGCCGGGCGGTGAAGAAGAATGAGCAGTTCCGGGACATCCCCGTCATCTTCATCAGTGGTCGCGGAGAGCCCGAGGACAAGCGGCACGGCATGGCGGTGGGCGCCGCGGACTACTTCGTCAAGCCGCTGGACATGGACAAGCTCGTCAGTCGCATCCGCGAGCTGGTGCCCGCCCAGCTTCCATAAGAGGAGCACGGACGCTCGTGGCGATGTTTCAACTGAAGACCTTCCTGGCCGCCCAGCAGGCGCGCGTCGAGGCCCTGTTGCACGAGCGGGTGGAGCGGCTCGGTCCTGCCGGGACGCCGCCGAAGCTGGCGGAGGCCATGCGCTATTCGCTGCTGGCCGGCGGAAAGCGCCTGCGCCCGGTGCTGTGCCTGGCCTTCGCGGACCTCGTGTCGCACGGGAGCAATGCGTCCACGGTGGCGGGGGACGCGGCGTCCTCGCTGGAGTACGTGCACACGTACTCGCTGGTGCATGACGACCTTCCGGCGATGGACAATGACGACTACCGCCGGGGCCGGCTCACCAACCACAAGGTGTACGGCGAGCCCCTGGCCATCCTCGCGGGGGACGCGCTGCTGACCGAGGCCTTCACGCTGCTCGCCACGGGCCCCGAGAGCGTGCGCGCCGCGCTGTGCCGGGAGCTGGCGGTGGCGGCGGGCGCGGCGGGCATGGTGGGCGGTCAGGTGCTGGACATCGCCGAGGACCGGCCGGCCGCGCTGGACTATCTCATCCGGCTGCACCGCGCGAAGACGGGCGCCCTCATCCGCGCTTCGTGCCGCATGGGCGTGCTGGCTGGCGGCGGTGACGCGGATGCCCTGGCGCGCGCGGACACCTACGGCGACGCGGTGGGGCTGGCGTTCCAGATTGCAGACGACGTGCTGGACGTGACGGCCACGGCGGCGGAGCTGGGCAAGCCCGCGGGCGCGGACGCGGCGGCCGGGCGCTTCACCTTCCCCGCGGTGGTGGGGCTGGAGGCGTCGCGGAAGCTCGCGAACGAGAAGGTGGCCGAGGCCATCGCCGCCGTGCGCCCGCTGGAGGGCGAGGACGGTCCACTGGCGGCGCTGGCGCGCTACACGGTGGAGCGGAAGTCCTGATGTCGGAGTGGCTGGCACGCATCGGCTCGCCCTCGGACGTCCGGTCGCTTCCCGAAGAGGCTCTGCCGGGCCTGTGCCAGGAGCTCCGCGAGGACATCATCTCCATCTGCGGACGGGTGGGCGGCCACCTGGGGGCCTCCCTGGGCGCGGTGGAAATCATCGTCGCGCTGCACCGCGTGTTCCATTCGCCGGGTGACGCGCTGCTGTTCGACGTGGGGCACCAGGCCTACGCGCACAAGCTCCTCACCGGGCGGCGTGAGCGCATGCACACCCTGCGGCACGCAGGGGGCATCGCCCCGTTCCTGGACCCGAGGGAGAGCCCACACGACGCGCTGCTGGCGGGGCATTCGTGCACGGCGGTGTCGGCGGCGCTGGGCGTGCTGGAAGGCCGGCGCATGCAGGGGCACCGGGGCCACGTCGTGGCGGTGCTGGGCGACGGTGGCCTCACGGGCGGCCTCACCTTCGAGGGCCTCAACAACGCGGGTGGCAGCGACCTGCCGCTGATTGTCGTCCTCAACGACAACCAGATGTCCATCAGCGCCAACGTGGGCGCCATCCCCGCGATGCTGCGCACCCACGAGGCACGCGGCTTCTTCGAGGGCCTGGGCTTCACCTACCTGGGCCCGGTGGATGGGCATGACCTGGGCGCGCTGATTCGCGCGCTGCGCGAGGCCCGCGCCTCCTCGCGGCCGGTGGTGGTGCATGCGCTGACGCTGAAGGGGAAGGGCTTCCCGCCGGCGGAGGCCGACACGCAGACGCGTGGGCACGCCATGGGGCCGTACGAGTGGCGCGACGGCAAGCTGGTGCGCTCGCGGGGGGGGCAGCGGACCTTCAGCGAGGCCTTCGCGGCGGTGCTGGAGGAGGCCATGGCGAGGGACGCTCGCGTGGTGGCGGTGACGCCCGCGATGCTGGAGGGCTCGGCGCTCAACGCGCTCAAGGCGCGCTTCCCGAACCGGGTGCACGACGTGGGCATCGCGGAACAGCACGCCGTCACCTTCAGCGCGGGCCTGGCGGCGGCTGGCGCGCGTCCTGTGTGCTGCATCTATTCGACGTTCCTCCAGCGCGCCTACGACCAGGTCATCCACGACGTGTGTCTGCCGGGCCTGCCCGTCGTCTTCGCGGTGGACCGCGCGGGGCTGGTGGGCGCGGATGGGGCCACGCACCAGGGCACCTACGACGTCGCGTCGCTGCGCTCCCTCCCGGACCTGGACCTGTGGTCCCCCATGGTGGGCGAGGACCTGGCGCCCATGCTGGACACGGCGCTGGCATCGCCGCGTCCCTCCGTCATCCGCTTCCCACGCGGCACGCTGCCGCCCCTGCCCGAAGGCGTGGCGGAGGAGGCGGCTCCCCTGTCGGGGGCGCGCTGGCTGCTTCGGGCGGAGCAGCCCCGGCTGACGCTGGTGACGCTGGGCCCTGGGCATCGCCGCGCTGGAGGCCGCGCGAGGCGAGCCAGGCTGGAGCGTGTTGGATGCGCGCCGGGCCTCGCCGCTGGATGAGGCCGCGGTGCTGGAGGCCGGCCGGTCGGGCCATGTCGTGGTGGCCGAGGAGGGCACCACGCGCGGTGGCCTGGGCAGCGCGGTGTTGGAGCTCTTCGCGGCGCAGGGGCTGATGGCCCGGGTCCGGTTGATGGGCATGCCGGACGCGTTCGTTCCCCATGGGGACGCGCGGGTCCAGCGCGCGGAGCTCGGGCTGGACGCAGCGGGGCTGCGGCGCGCGGGCCGGGCGCTGCTGGAAGGGGGTGGACGGTGAAGCCTCGCAAGGAGCGGCTGGACGTGCTGGTGGTGGAGCGCGGGCTGGCCGAGTCGCGCACCAAGGCCCAGGCGCTCATCCTGGCCGGGCAGGTGGTGGTGGATGACCAGCGCGTGGACAAGCCCGGGACGCTGATTCCGCAGGAGGCGGAGCTGCGCCTCAAGGGCGAGGTGTTGCCCTACGTGTCGCGCGGCGGCCTGAAACTGAAGGGTGCCATCGACCGCTTCGGGCTCGACGTGCGGGGCAAGGTGGCCGCGGACATCGGCGCCAGCACGGGCGGCTTCACGGACTGCCTGCTCCAGCATGGGGCCACGCGGGTCCACGCGATTGACGTGGGCTACGGGCAGCTTCACGAGAAGCTGCGCACGGACCCCCGGGTGCGCTCGCGCGAGCGCGTCAACGCGCGCTACCTCACGGAAGAGGACCTGCCGGAGAAGGTGGGCGTGGTCGTCATCGACGTGAGCTTCATCTCCCTCACCCAGGTGCTGCCGTCGGTGCTGACGTACCTGGAGCCGGGCGGCCTGCTGGTGGCGCTGGTGAAGCCCCAGTTCGAGGTGGGGCCGGACCGGGTGGGGAAGGGCGGCGTGGTGCGGGATGTCGCCGCCCGGCAGGACGCCATCGACACCGTGACGGCGTTCGTGCGCGAGCAGGGGCTGGAGGTGCTCGGGCTGATGGACTCGACGGTGCCCGGGCCCGCTGGAAACGTGGAGGCGCTCCTCGTCGCCAGCAGGCCCTGAGCGGTGCGTCCGCGGGCTACGGCCGGTAACGGCGGTAGTCGGACAGGGGCAGCGTCAGCACCACGTCGAAGCCGGTGCGGACCCACAGGCGCCCCTCGGGGTCGATGGCCGCGCCCAGGCTGCCGACCACCTGATGGCGGAACAGCTCGCGGGCCTCGCCGCTGGACGTCTGGTCCACGGCGACGATTTCGTTGGGCAGCGTCGGCGCGCCATCCAGGCCGCGGGCCGGCGCGTTGAGCAGGAAGAGCTCCGGCGAGTTCGGCCGGCGCAGCACCTGGAGCACGTTCAGCGCGCCATTCGCGTCGATGGAGCGGTTGTCCCGGTTGCGAATCTGCCCCGACGCGTCGAGGAACCAGACGCGCTGCTGGCCCACCGCGACGAGGCGGCCGGCGCCCGGGTGGTAGAGGATGTGCGCCAGCGGCACCGGCAGCGCGGGGCTGGTCCACTGCAGCCGCGAGCCCTCGCACTCATCCTGGTTCGCGGCGCACGCGATGACCTGCGACTGCTCCGAGCCGAGCTGGAGGCCCAGGAAGAGCGTGTTGCCGGTGTCGTTGAAGGCGCCCAGGGGGAGGCGCTCGTTGCGCGCGAAGGTGCGCAGCTTGTAGGCGGCATGCGCCTCCGCGACGGTCGACCCTTGCTCTGCTTCAATCTCGGTGACGGTGACGTCGGTGCGCGACGAGTCGGGACCGGTGCCCAGGGACGCGATGAGAATCATCCCATCCGCTCGAACCAGGGGCGGGGCGATGACGCTCTCCAGCGTGGCGGGCGCGTAGAGCCACTTGACCTCGGCCACGCTCTCCGACGTGCCGTTGGGGTTGTGGGACAGGCGGCGCACCTCGTCGATGCGGTTGACGATGATGGCGTCGCCGCCCGGCAGCACCGTGAGCTGCGTGGGGCCGATGTCCGTCGTCGTCCGCGCGGTGATGCGCATCTGCTCATCAATCGCGAAGGCGCCCACGTTCGGCGTCCACACCCAGCGCTTGCCACTGGTGGGGTTGCGCTCGGTGATGACCGTCTCGGGGGTGCAGGTGATGGGCATCCCCACGGTCGCCGTCACGTTGCCGTTGTTGTCCACCCGGTACAGCGTGGAGATCTCCGTCTCTGGGACACCGCAGCCCAGGAAGGTCCGGCCGGCGCCGATGCCATCGATGACGAAGTGGTCGGTGACGACCTGCCCGGCGTTCTGCGGCTCCACGACTCGCCGCTCCACCGGGAAGTAGGTGACGGGCGCGGGCTGGGAGCGGTTGGTGCGTCCGTCCGAGCACGTGGCCACCGCGTTCAGCGACAGGTTCGCGGCCAATCCCACGCTGGCGTAGGGGATGCTGTCGCGCTCCAGGGTGAACGTCGCGGTTCCGCCCGCATGCGGGAAGGTCCGCAGCAGGGTCTCCCGGTCATTGACGTTGAGCGTGGAGCCGCCCTCGCAGCCGGACACAGTGACGATGACCTGGAGCCTGTCGTCCGAGATGATGCTCGCGGGTACCGTCAGGGCGACCTGGGGGGGATCCGGCGTGGGAGGGGGCGGTTCACTGCCGCCACAGGCGGCGGCCAGGCTGCCGGCGGCGAGGAGGGCGGAGCGCCGCGCGCGCCGCGTCAGGGTGGGGTGGGCCATGGCGCGGGACTCTAGCCGGTACCCGGCGCCCCGGGCATCTTACGCCCTCCCGCCAGGCGGGCCCGAAGCGCCCATCACCCCGTCCGGGTGCGGAACGTCCCCCAAGGGGCGCGGGCTGTGGTAGTCCCGGCCGCGCCGTCAGGACTCCGTGCGGTGGGCGGCATCACAGAAGCAGAGGAGCGCCAGGGAGTTGCATCCGCAGTCCCTCTGGCGCCTGATTGGCGGTAGGTGGGGCGGGCGGCCGTGCGCGGTCCGCGGGCGGTAGGGAATGACGTCCATCGTGTACGCTCGGCTCCCGGAGGGCTTGGGGGCGGCGGGGACCGACGTGGCCACATCCTCCCACCCATGCCCTCCGTTCTGGCCCCAGGGCGTGTTCAGCGGCATGATCGGGATCCGAACCATGAACTCTTTCGCACGCAGCGGGTTTTTGCAGCCCCTCTACCCGGGGCCATGTCGCCGGAGCTGGGGTTCACCGTGAGAGTCGAGATGCAGGCTGATCAGCGGGGACGCGTGCTGGTGGTGGCCGCCAAGGAGGCGGGCGATGCGCTCATGGAGCGGCTCACGTCGAGCGGCTACCAGTGTGCGTCGGCGGAGAAGGAGAGTGGCCTGGCGCAGGTCGCCGACACGTTGCAGCCGGAGGTGGTTCTGCTGGCGGTGACGGCGAAGCGTGCCGCGGAGATGCTGGAGTCGCTGCGGAAGGTGGACCGTCTCCAGCGCCTGCCGGTGCTGGTGGACCTGGGCCGCGCTCGCTCGGCGGAGGCCTTCAAGCGGCTGGCCGTGGATGATTGGATCCGCAGCGCGGACGAGGTGGTTCCCCGCCTGGAGGCGGCGCTGCGCGCGGGTCGGCTGAGGGACCGCGAGGAGCGGATCCGCCTGCGCATGGGGATGCTGCTGGAAATCACCCAGGCGGCCACCAGCTCGCTGGAGCTGGAGGAGATTCTCCGCATCGCCGTGGACAAGGTGGGCCGCGTCACGGGGACGGACCGCTGCTCGGTGGTGCTGGTGGAGGGCAGCCATGCCCGCACCGCGAAGGTGGTGGCCACGCAGGAGGACCCGAGCCTCGTCCAACTGGACATCGAGGTGATGCGCTACCCGGAGCTGCGCCGCGCGCTGGAGACGCGGGAGGCGGTGGTCATCGAGGAGGCGCAGCGCGACCCGCTGATGGCGGAGGTCCGCACCAACATCCTGCCGCTGGGCGTGAAGTCCATCCTGGTGCAGCCGCTCATCTGTCAGGGCGACCTGCTGGGCGCGCTGTTCCTACGCATGTCGCGCGCGGACGCGTCGTTCGGCCGGGACGAGCAGGAGTTCGCCCAGGCGGTGGCCGGCGTGCTGGCCAACTCCATCCGCAACGCGCGCCTTCACACGGCGGTGAAGAAGAAGCGCGAGGACCTCGAGGAGGCCTATGTCCAGCGCTACCAGGAGCTGAACGAGGCCAACCGCCGGTTGAAGGAGCTGAACCGGCTGAAGGACGAAATCATCGCGGTGTGCAGCCATGACCTGCGCGCGCCGCTCCAGGTGCTCCTGGGGCACGGCCGGCTGCTGCAGGAAGGCCCGCTGGAGCCGCAGCAGCGTCAGTCCTCCGAGGCGATGATTCGCCAGGGCAAGAAGATCCTCGGCCTGGTGGAGTCGCTGCTGGAGAAGGGCAAGGGCGAGGCCGCGCGGCTGTCCATCGAGCCCCGCGTGCTGGACGTGGCGCAGCTGTGCCGCGACGCCGTCAACGAGCTTGAGATTCTGGCCGCGGACCGGGGCGTGTCGCTGCGCGCCGACTGTCCGGACAGCCTGATGCTCATCGGCGATGAGGTGAAGCTGCACGAGGTGCTGCAGAACCTCATCACCAACGCCATCCACCACGCGCGCCAGGACGGCGAGGTGGTGGTGAGCACCCAGCGGCTGGGGCGGCCCGACGGGGACGCGGCCAAGGTGTGCGTGCAGGACGACGGCGTGGGCATCCCTCCGGACGAGCTGCACCTCGTCTTCGACCGCTACCGTCACGGCGGCAAGGGCACCGGGCTGGGGCTGGCCATCTGCAAGGAGTTCGTGGAGCTGCACGGCGGTGAAATCTGGGCGGAGAGCCCGCCGGACACCGGCTGCATCTTCGTCTTCACGCTGCCGCTGGCGCAGGAGGCGCCGCGCAACCCGCGTCCGCCGCCCGTCGCCGCGCCCACGCCGCAGGAGCAGCCGCGCGTGCTGGTGGTGGAGGACGAGCCGGAGATTGCCGCGGTGTTGTCGGAGGTGCTGCGCTCCAAGTACCGCGTGGAGGTGGCGCGAGACGGGGCGGAGGGCCTGGCCCGGGCGAAGGCCCAGCGCCCGGACCTGGTGGTCATGGACGTGTTCCTGCCCAAGCTGGACGGCCTGGACGCGGCCATGGCGCTCAAGTCTTCCACGGACACCGCGCGCATCCCCGTCATCCTGCTGTCCGCCCACCAGGGCGTGGCGGAGAAGGTCCGCTCGCTGAACCTGGGCGCGGTGGACTACATGAGCAAGCCGTTCAACGCGGTGGAGCTCCTCAACCGCACCGAGCGCGCCCTCAAGCTGCGCCAGGGTGAGCGCGAGCAGCAGGAGAAGGAGAAGGCCAGCGCCCTGCAGCGGCGCACCGGGAGCGACCCGCCACGGGGCTGCACGACCGGCGCGGGCTGCTCTTGCGGCTGGAGCAGGAGGTGGCGCGGAGCCGTCGCTACCACCGCGCGCTCAGCCTGGCGGTGCTCAGGCCGGACCGGCCAGTGGACCCGGTGCCGTCCGCCATCGCCGACATCATGCGCAAGCGGGTGCGCCACCCGGATGCCATCTCCCACCTGGGCGGCGGCGTGTTCGCCGTGGTCCTCCCGGAGTGCCAGGCAGAGGCGGCGCGCGCGTCATCAGCCGCATGTTGCCGGATGTGGAGAAGGTGACGGACACCGAGTACCGGTCGGCGGTGGCGGATGTGAGCCAGGACAGCGACTCGGTGGAGAAGCTGCTGGAGAAGCTGGGCGCGCCAGGACCCGAGGAGTCCTGAGGCGACTGCACGCGGGACGGGCTCACGCTAGACTTGTTCTCGCGTGTGCTCCTCTCGCCTCCTCGTGTCCGCCCTGCTGGCCGTCCTCATGGCGCCGGGTGTCCTCGCGGCCCCCCCGTCACGGCGGCCGCGCGTGGACCGGGAGGCGATGCGCGAGGCCATCGACGCGGGCGCCGCGGATGAGGGCCGCTATGCCTCCTCCGCCAGCTACATGCACTACGTCCAGTCCCGCCTCCGGCACCATGCGGGGGACCACCGGGGCGCGGCGGATGCGCTGCGGCTGGCCCTGGCCTCGGATGATGGCAATCCGCTGCTGCTCACCCGGCTGGGCGAGGAGTACGCCCGGCTGGGGGATTTGACCCGCGCCGAGCGGGAGCTGCGACGGGCCGTGTCGCGCGCGCCCGCCTACTACCCGGCGCACGTGCTGCTGGGGCGCGTCCTCACCGAGTCGAAGCGCTTCGCCCGCGCCCGGCTTCACCTGCGCCGCGCGGTGTCCCTCAAGCCGCGTGAGCCCGAGGCCTACCTCGTGCTGGCCCAGCTCCACCTGGAGATGGGGGCCCCGGACGAGGCGGTGAAGGTGGTGGAGGCACAGGCACAGGCGCTGCCGGGGGAGTCGTCCGGCTACCGGCGCCTGGGGCTGGCCCTGGCGGAGCGGGGCGACACGGCGCGCGCCGAGCGTCTGCTGGTGGAAGCCGCCGCGAGGGACCCGGGCGACGTGGAGGTGCTGACGTCGCTGGCGCAGCTGTACGAGGACTCCGGCCGGCATGTCCAGGCGGAGGAGTCCCTGGCTCGGGCGCTGGAGAGAGACCCGGACAGCCGCGAGGTGCTGCTGGCCGCCGGGCGCGCGGCGCTGAAGGCCGGCTCCGTCGTCCGAGCGAAGGCGTACTTCGACCGGTTGCTGGCGCTCTCCTCGGAGCCGGAGATGCCGGTGCGGGTGGCCTTCAGCTACCTGGCCGCGCGCGAGCCGGAGTCGGCCGCGGAGGTGCTGGACGCGGCGCGCCGGGGCGAACAGGGCGAGCCGCGCCTGGCCTACTACGCGGGGCTGGTCCATGAGCGCATGCGCCGCTTCGCCAACGCGGCGGAGGCCTTCGCCGGAGTGCCTTCGGAGTCGGACGCCTTCGCCGACGCGCGCCTGCGCCGGGCGCGCAGCCTGTCGGTGTTGGGGGAGCATTCCCGCGCGCTCACGCTCTACCGGGCCGCCATGGAGGAGGCGCCGGAGGACGTGGAGGTCCGCATGCAGTTCGCCCGGGCCCTGGAGCGCGGTGGCACGCCCAACCGCGCGGAGTTGCTGCTGCGCGAGGGCCTGGCCACCACCCCCTCCGCGGCGCTGTATGACGCCCTGGCCGCCACGCTCCACCGGCAGGGCCGTGGGGACGAGGCCCTGACGCTGCTGCGCGACGCGGTGGCGCGCGACCCCCGCGACGAGGACCTGCTGTACGTGCTGGGCGCGGCCCATGAGCGGCAGGGCGACGTGGCGGGCGCGCTGGCCCGCATGCGGCGGTGCTGGCCGTGTCTCCGGACCACGCCGCCGCGCTGAACTTCCTGGGCTACCTGCTGGCACAGGCGGGGCAGAACCTGGACGAGGCCGAGCGGCGCGTGCGTCGGGCGCTGGAGCTGCGGCCGGACACCGGGGCCTACCTGGATTCACTGGGCTGGGTGTACTTCCGGCGGGGTGACTACGCGCGGGCCGTGGATGCGCTGGAGCGGGCCTCCATGCTGTCCCCGGACGAGCCCGTCATCCTCGAACACCTGGGAGACGCCTACCAACGGGTGGCCCGGATGGACGAGGCGGCGGCCGCGTGGCGCCGGGCGCTGGAGGTGCTGGCGCTGGATCCCGAGTCCGCCGAACCCCCAGGGCAACGCGCGGCATTGGAGCGCAAGCTCAAGGCGCTACCCACGGGTTCGCCGGACCGCTAAGTTGGTGCGCCTATGGTGCGGAGTGACGAGGGCTTCTTTCCCGGCAGGGACGGGACACGGCTGTACTGGAGGTCCATCCTTCCAGACGTCGAGCCCCGCGCGCATGTCGCGGTGGTGCACGGGTATGGCGACCACTTCGGCCGCTATGCCTTCGTGACGGATGCGCTGCTGGCGGAGGGCTACGCGGTCCACGGCTTCGACTACCGGGGCCATGGCAAGGCCGACGGGCGCCGGGCCTACTGCGAGAAGTGGCCGGAGTACCTGGACGACCTGGAGGTCTTCTGGGAGCGCGTGCGCGCGGTGTCGGAGGGCAAGAAGGCCTTCGTGCTGGCGCACAGCCACGGCGGACTGATGGCGGCGACCTGGGCCTCCAGCCGGCAGGTGGAGGGGCTGACGGGGCTGGTGCTGTCGGCGCCGTACCTCAAGCTGGCCATCACGCCGCCCGCCACGAAGTTGATCGCGGCGCGCGCGGTGGGCAAGGTGATGCCGTGGTTGAGCATCTCCTCCGGGTTGAAGGTGGAGGACCTCTCCCATGACTTGGAGGTGCAGCGGGCCACCCGGGAGGACCCGCTCCACCAGGCCATCGCCACGCCGCGGTGGTTCGTCGAATCCACCCGGGCGCAGGCCCAGTCCGTGCTGCTGGCGCCGAAGATTCAAGTGCCGCTGTTCGTCCTGTGTGGCGCGGAGGATGGGGTGGCCGCCCCGGCGGCGGCGCGGGAGTACTTCGAGCGGGCCGGTTCGGTGGACAAGAAGTTCAAGGAGTACCCCGGAATGCGGCATGAGCCGCTCAACGAGGTGGGCCGTGCGGAGGTGTTCCGGGATATCTCCGGCTGGATCTCCGCGCATCTCTGACATAATCAGGTCGCCCGGCTCCTAGGGAGGAGCTGGCGCTGGGTGAGGTCACCGCATGGCAACGGGTGAAACGGGCATCATCGGCAAGGGCATCGTCATCAAGGGCAACCTCACGGGAGGTGGGGACCTGGTGATCGAGGGACGGGTGGAGGGGCAGATTGCCCTCAAGAACCACCTCACCATCGAGAGCACCGGCAAGGTGCAGGCGGACATCCGCGCCGAGGAGTTGACCATCAACGGCGAGGCCAGCGGCAACATCGACGCCTCGTCGCGCGTGGCCATCAACGCCTCGGCCAAGGTGGCCGGCGACATCAAGGCTCCCCGCGTCGTCATCGAGGACGGGGCCGTGTTCAACGGCTCCATCGAGATGGACGTACGGCTCCCTGACGACATTTGAGATTCACGCCGCGCGCGGCACGGCACACACCTTTCGAGAGGCGGACAACACTCATGGCGAATACGGTCATTGGCTCGAGCATCGTCATCGACGGGGAGATCTCCGGCGACGAGGACCTGGTCATCCAGGGCACCGTGAAGGGGAAGATCTCCCTCAAGGAGAGCCTCTACGTGGAGGGCAGCGGCGTCGTCGAGGCGGACATCGAGACGCAGAACGTGGAGATCGCCGGTCGCGTGACGGGCAACATCGTCGCCAGCGACAAGGTGGAGCTGAAGACGGACTGCCGCGTCGTGGGCGACATCAAGGCGCCCCGAATCCTCATCGCCGACGGTGCCTCCTTCAAGGGCAACGTCGACATGGACATGAAGGAGCGCTGATTCGTGGCCACCGCGAAGGAGCTCTCAGCGAGCAACAACGTCGACAACACCGTGGTGGGGCCTTCCATCCTCATCAGCGGCCGGTTGACGGGCGACGAGGACCTCACGGTCCGAGGGCGCGTCGAGGGTGAGCTCACGCTCAGCCGCACCCTCATCGTGGAGCCCTCGGGTGTGGTGAAGGCCAACGTGGCGGTGAAGAACGCCATCGTCAGCGGCGTGGTGGTGGGCATCCCCGCGGGCACGTGGCTGGGCGGAAAGCTCATGGGCGGACAGGGCACCTTCCTCGCCACCGCGGGCGGCAGCCTCGTGGGCTGGGGCGGCGCGCTGCTGGGCTCCGCGCTGCTGGGCATCGGCGATGACGACCAGGGCGGCGCCGTGGCCCTGCTGCTCCTCCCCGTGGTGGGCGCCGTGGCGGGCTACGAGCTGTCGTCGCCGTCGGAGGAGGAGCGCCCCGCGCTCACCCGCAAGGCCTCGACGAGCACGTTCCAGGTCGTCCCCATCGCGGGGATGAGCGAACGCGGGCCCCGCCTGGGCTTCGCGGGCCGCTTCTGAGGCGAGGCCGCAGGGGGGTCGGGCGCCAGCCCCGTGGATAACTGTTCGGAAATGTCGGGAGATTTCGCGGCGCAAAACCCCCGACATTTTCGAACAGCGAGGTCCATGACCGCCTCCGCCCCCCCTCGCGCGAGGCAGCTCAATCCAGGGATGTCACCGCAGCGTGGGGCCGGGTCGGCACGCGGTTCGTTCGCACGTCACCGAGGCGTGGGGCCTGGGAATGCGCGCGGTTCGTTCAGCATGTCCCTGCAGCGCGGGGCCTGGGTCGGCGCATGGGCCGTTCAGCACGCCCCCGCCACGGAGGTGATGGCATCCGCGCGCAAGCCGTGCTCTCACTATGCGCCCCCGGCGCCCATGCATACCCACGCGAACCGCTCCCTCTTGCTGTCGCTCCTCCTGCCCTGCCTGGCGCTCGCACAGCCCACGGATGACGCGCCGCGGATGAAGGAAATCGGCGGCCCGCAGCAGCAACAGCCCGAGGCGCCCCAGCTCGCGTCGTCCCCTCGGACGGCCGCGCCCATTCCCATGAGCGAACCCCAGGACGCGCTGTTTCCGCTGGGCGCGCGCCTCGTGGGCGAGTCAGTGGGCGGCGCGCTGATTGGCGCCTCCGGGCTGGCGCTGGCCTTCCTGGGAGGCGTCCTGGTGACGGACCAGGTGTCGTGTGGCTACAGCGAGTGCCGGTCGGGGCGGAACCTCAGCCTCATCAGCGCCTCGATTGGCATGGGGCTCGGCGCGGCGTCCGGCGTGTACCTGGGAGGCTCGCTGATGGATGCCCGAGGCGGCTTCCTGCCCACGCTGCTGGGCGGGCTCGCGGGAACGGCCGCGCCCCTGGCCCTGGTGGCGCTGTCGGACGGCGACGTGTCATGGGGGGCGCTCACGGCCACCTTCGCCGTGCCGGTGGCGACGTCCATCCTCGCCTTCGAGCTGTCCCACGGCGCCTACCAGCGGCGCCGTCAACAGGAGCGCCCGGTGATGGTGCCCACGGTGAGCCTGGCCCCGGGAGGCGGGGCGATGGGGCTCGCCGGCCGCTTCTAGACGCGGAAGTACTGGAGCGACTCCTCGCGAACGCGCCCCTCCTCCACCAGCTTCTCCAGGGTGGCCAGCGCGCTGCGCTCCGCGATGGGGTGCATCAGCGGCGGCGTGTCCGCGTAGGCCAGGGACACCACCTGAGCCAGCGTGGCGCCGTCGGGTGGCACGGACTGGAGGATGAGCGCCTCTCGCGCGGCGCGGTGGTCCAGGTACTCCTGGAGCTTCGCGGGCCCGTCCGGAATCGGCGAGCCGTGCGCCGGGTACAGCGTGCTCACGGGCCAGTCCCGCAGCCGCGCGAGCTGCGTCAGGTAGTCGCGCATGTGGCCCTCCGGCGGGTCGATGACGATGGTCCCCACGCCGGCCACCATGTCGCCCACCACCGCCGAGCGGCTGCGCTCGTCCACGAGGCACACGTGTCCCTGGGCATGTCCCGGCGTGTGCAGCACGCGCCAGCGCTGAGGCACCGCGCCCGCCAGCTCCAGCACGTCGCCATCCTCCAGCAAGCGCTCCACCGGGAAGTCCAACCGGTCCGCCGTGCGCGCATGGCACCACAGTGGAATGCCCAGCCGCTCCTTCACCGCGCGCGCGCCGCCCACGTGGTCACCGTGGTGGTGGGTGAGCACCACCGCCACCGGCCGTAGGCCCTCCGCCTTGAGCCCCGACACCAGCGACAGGAGCTTCGCGTACTGCTTCACGTCCGAAGCGCCTGGGTCGACGATGAGCAGCTCGCCGTTCCCCAGCACGTACGCATTGGTGTGCGCGGCCGGAGGCAGCGTGGGCGTCTCCAGCGCCACCACGCGCACGCCCTGCTGGAACTCGATGCGCTGGGACACATAGCCCGGGCAGAACGGAGGCGTCGCCAGGCGCGCGCGCGCGTCGGACGCATCCGTGAAGGTCTCCAGCACCTGGAAGGCATGCACCGCGGGCGGATGCAGCAGCGCCGAGCCATCCCCCCAGCGCGCCAGCGCGGCCGCCGGCGTCACCCAGG
>JBKGHI010000184.1:0-17864 GCA_046520405.1 Myxococcus sp. 1LA | reverse complement strand
GCCGTGCTGGCGCTCGCGCTCCTCCTCGTGCCCACGGTGCCCGGCCTCCGCGCGGGAGGGGACTTCGCCATCGGCCTCGCCGTCTACCTGGCGGCGGTGCTGTGCGTGCCAGCGCTGGGCAACTTCCCCGTCCCCGTCATGGGCGCGGGCACGGGCCCCGTGCTGGGGTGGTACCTGACCACGGGGATGCGCATGGCGGCCCGGCAGCCCCCAAGGCCATAGCCCCCACGTCGGGCGTCCCCTCCACGGCGGAGTGGTAGCTTGGAAGGCATGAGCTTCTTCCAGGAACCGCCGAGGCTGGGCAATCAGTACGACGACGACTCGCTGCTCCAGAGCTACCTGGCCCGCACCCTCCCCGAGGACCTGCGGCGCGGCTTGACGGACGAGTTCCGCGAGCTGGGAGAGCTGGGCGGGGACTACTTCTACCGCTTCCAGCTCCGCGACCGGCTGAACGAGCCCGAGCTGACGCAGTGGGATGCGTGGGGTCACCGCGTGGACCACATCGAGGTGTCCCCGCTGTGGAAGGAGGCCGAGTCCCTGGCCGCGCGGCGCGGGCTGGTGGCCACCGCCTACGAACAGAAGAGCGCCGAGCTCAGCCGCGTCCACCAGTTCGTCCTCAACTACCTCGTGCAGGCGTCGTTGGACGTGTACTCGTGCCCGCTGGCGATGACGGACGGCGCGGCGCGCTCGCTGCTCACGCTGGGCAACACGGCGCTCATCGACCGCGCCCTGCCCCACCTGACGTCCAGGGAGCCGGCCACGGCGTGGACGTCCGGCCAGTGGATGACGGAGCGCACGGGCGGCTCGGACGTGGGCCTGACGCAGACCGTGGCGCGGCAGACAACCGAGGGCTGGCGGCTGTATGGAACGAAGTGGTTCACCTCCGCCACCACGGCGCAGATGGCACTGACGCTGGCGCGCCCGGAAGGCAACGGCCCCGGCGGCAAGGGCCTGGCGCTCTTCTACGTGGAGACGCGGGACGCGGCCGGGAAGCTCAATGGCATCCAGATCAACCGGCTCAAGGACAAGCTGGGCACGCGCAAGGTCCCCACCGCGGAGCTGACCTTGGACGGCACCTTGGCCATCCCCGTGGCGGGACTGACGGACGGCATCCGCAACATGGCGTGGATGCTCAACGTGACGCGCACCTGGAACGCGGTGGGCTCCGCCTGGGGCATGCGCCGGGCGCTCGCGCTCGCCCGCGACTATGCCCAGCGTCGCGTGCAGTTCGGCGCGAAGCTGGCGGACAAGCCGCTCCACGTGGACACCCTGGCGGGACTGGAGGCGGAGTTCCAGGCGGGCTTCCTGCTCGCCTTCCGCGCCGTGGAGCTGCTGGGCCGCATGGAGGCGAAGGTGGCCACGGAGCAGGAGCTGCTGCTGCAACGGCTGGTGACGCCGCTGGCGAAGCTGACCACGGGCCGTCAGGTGGTGCACGTCACCTCCGAGGTCACCGAGTCCTTCGGCGGTGCGGGCTACGTGGAGGACACCGGCATCCCCCGTCTCCAGGCGGACGCCCAGGTGCTGTCCATCTGGGAGGGCACCACGAACGTCCTGTCCCTGGACGCCCTGCGGGCCCTGGCGAAGGAAGGCACGCTGGAGGCGTTCTTCTCCGAAGTGGAGACCCGGCTGGGCCAGGTTCGGGACGCGGGCTTGCGGCCGTGTGTCGACGCCGCCCACTCCGCCCTGGAGCACGCGCAGGCCTGGGTGTCCGGCGCCCTGGAGAATCCCACCACCCTGGAGGCCGGGGCCCGGCGTTTCTCTTTGACACTGGGACGGACGCTGGAGCTGGCCCTGCTGAGCGCCCATGCCCAGTGGTGCCTGGACCAGGGGCATGGCCCCCGGAGCAAGGCCGCGGCCCGGCGCTTCGCGTCACATGGCGTGAATCTCATCCAGCAGGAACCGAACCTGGAAGACGCCCGCCTCCTGGCCTGAATCAACGCAACACGTCGAGCCAGGCGAAATCAATCACATTCAATTCCAGTTCCTCGACGCCGGCTGAATCGACTCGCAAGAATTGATAACGCCGGCCTCGGGGGCCCCGGGCTGTCTCACCCCTCACTTCGGGACAGGCGCCCTCGAAGGCACGCGACCGTCGGCTCGGCAACGGCGCCAATCCCATCACATCAAGCCCGCACGCGCCCTGCCCAGTCCCGAACGCGAAGCGTGTGTAACACGGCACGCTTCCCGCGAAGACCTGACAGCCCAAAAACATACTCACACAAATACATCAAAACCGGCTGCCATTCACACCGCCAATTTCGAATCATGCCCGCCATGCAAACGATGCAATGGGGAAGCTTGGACGAGATGCTTGGGGACATCGAACTGCCAGAGAGCTGCTACGCCGAGCAGCTCTCGAGAGACGACATCCCTCTGGTCACGAAGCTCCTGGGAACCTGGTACCCGGACATCCGGGTCGGTACGGAGAGCCGTCACCTGGAGCCGTCTTTCTACGACAAGGAGGTGTACCTCCGGGGCGAGTCTCCAGACCGGCCCGTCTACGCCATGCTGGGCCGGGACCGGGCCACGAGGGACATCATCGGGCTGCTGACGCTCGAGCGGAACGTCCGCGGGCTCCAGGTCTCGGCCACCATGGGAGTCCTCGAGCCGTCGCAGCGAGGCCTGGGCCTGGGACAGGTCGGCCTCACCGTCCTGGAGCAGGTGGGCCGCAGAATCGGCGCCGAGGTGATTCTCTATTACTCCACGCTGAAGCTCGCCCGGGTGCAACGCAATGCCGAGCACCGGGGCTTCAAGCTGGTGGGACTGGTGCCCGCGTTCGACGTGGATGCCATCGCCCCGAACACGGTGAAGCGCGTCTACGAGGCCATCTACGCCAAGGTCCTCGTCGGGCCAGAGCAGATCCACCTCCCCGATTGGAACGCCCTGACGCCCACCACGCGCGCGCTCTACACGCACCTGTTCGGACAGCACCCGTCGGCGGCCGTCGCGGAGGGCTCGACGCCCGCCTTCTCCGTTCCCGCCTCGGCGCAGCGCCCCGCCTCCGCGCCCGAGGTCCGTCATGGTTGAGGTCCGCTCCTTCGAGGGCGACGCGAAGGAAGCCTCCCAGTTCCTCAACGGTGTCTGGCAACGGACCTACGGTGCGAAGATGGCGCTGACGGTCTGGGATGAGCGCTTCTTCGACTGGCTGCTCTTCAGCAATCCCCTGGCGAACCGGGACTACATGCTCGGGGCGTATTCGAAGGGCAAGCTGGTGGGAGCCTTCTTCGCGGAGCCGACGAAGATCCAACTCGGCCAGCGGCAGGTGGATGGCACCTACGGCAGTTGGGCCACCGTGGCGCCTGAACATCGGAGACAGGGCATTGGCGTCAAGCTGTCCGACGCGATGCAATCGCGCCACCGCGAGCGCGGCGCGGCACTCACCCTGGCCTGCGTGGCCGACGGGACCTTGGGGCAGGCCTTCTGGGGCCAGCGGAGCCACGCCCGCCACCTCAATGGCCTGGACCTCTGGCTGCACGTCTTCGACAGCCAGAAGGTGGTCCGCTGGTCGCTGAGCGCCGCCGAGCGCGCGTTTCTCACCCTCACGCGGCCCCTCCAGCGGCGCCGCTTCCAGGAGGTAAGCACCGAGGGCATCCGGGCCTACCAGCCGAGGGACCTGCCCCAATGCATGGCGCTGGTTCAGCAGATGATGAGCCCCGTGAACCTGGGCTACGCCTACACCACGGAGCGGCTGGCCCATCAGCTCCAGTACCGTCAAATCCCCCGCACCTTCGTCCTGGAGCGGGGGGGCGTCATCCAGGGCCTGGTCAATTACTACATGCTCCAGATGACGGCGCGGGGCCTCCTGACGGTGGGGCTGGTGGACATGCTCGCCTTCCAGAAGGCGCTGCCGCTATCGGAGCAGCGCCGGCTGCTCTGGGTGGCCATGCAGGACATGGTGGCGCAGGGCGCGGCGTGCGCCGCGATGCTGCGCAGCCCGTGCACGTCACCTGCCCTGATGCTTCGCTCCGGGTGGTTGCCATTTCCTGGCGGGTCACGGGTGACGTGCCTGCTCACCACGCCCGACGTGGAGCTGCCCGCCTCGCCCCGGGTGTTCATGCACCTGCGCTGACGCAGCGCGCCCAAAGCCTGCAATGCCAACAGTTGAATGAGAGGGGATGAGCGTTCAGGATTCGCCACGCCCGAACGGTAGCGATTCCCGCGCCGGCGGGCGTGCCCATCAGAGGCTCCCCCATGAAAAGAATTGCATCATTCCCTTCCCTGCTCACGCTGCTGGCCTGCGCCGCTTGTGGTCCGGAGACCGTGGAGCAGGCTTCTCCATTCCCAGATGTCCAGACCGCGGCGTTGACGATGCCGAAAGCGCGCGCCTGGAACACCGCGGCCCCGCTCGCGGTGGACCGTTGCCAACACACGGCCACGGAGCTGGCTTCCGGCGCGGTGCTGGTGGCGGGCGGCTCGAACACCGGCGCGGCGCTCTCCAGCGTGGAGTCCTACAACCCCGGCACCAGGACGTGGAGTTCCCTCGCGGCGATGAATGAGCCGCGCAGCGGCCATGCTGCGGTCCGGCTGCCCTGGGGGCAGGTCCTGGTGATTGGCGGCAATGCGTCCACCACGGTGACCACCGCGGAGCTGTATGACCCGGCCACGAACACCTGGACGCCCACCGGGAGCCTGCTCACGGCGCGCAGGGGCTTCAGCGCCACGATGCTGCCGACGGGGAAGGTCGTCGTCACGGGCGGCCGCGACGGCAGCCTTTACGCGATCACGAGCACGGACGTGTACAACCCGGCCACCGGCACCTGGTCCGCGACGGGAAGCATGAACGTGGGCCGTGCGGACCATGGCGCCGTGCTGATGGCGGATGGCCGCGTGTTCGTGGCGGGCGGCTTCACCGCGGCGTATCCGTATACGCAGTACACGCCTACCGCGGAGGTGTATGACCCGGCCACCGGCGCCTGGACTGCCACCAGCAACATCGCCTGGTCGGGGCGCAGCGACTTCACCCTGAACCTGCTGAACTCGGGCCTGCCTTTCGCCGTCGGCGGCCGGACCGTGGCGGGCCTTCAATTCGGCGCGTTCTCCACCAATGCGACGAACCTGTTCTCGCCTGCTACCGGCACCTGGACGAACGCGGGAGTACTGGCCACCGGCCGCTACTTCCATGAGAGCGTTGTCCTTTCCTCTGGCCAGCTCCTGACCGCGGGCGGCGAATCGCGCGTGGGTGGCGGCATGCCCATGACTACCCGGCTGGCCAGCGCGGAGCTGTACGACCCGGCGACGAGCACATGGACGGCAACCGCGAACATGCTCGTGGCTCGCGCGAACTTCACGCTGACGCCGCTCTACACGCAGGAAGTGCTGGCCGTGGGCTGCGGGCCCAGCGGTGGGCCTTCGGCGGAGCTGTACACGCCGTAGGTAGCCCCGGCGGATTGATGGCGGGTGGCACGTCGTGACCGCCCACCGTCGTGCATCGCCGCTGGAACGCTGTGTGAAGCCCGCGCCTCAGCGCAGCCAGGAGAAGGCGCGCTCGAGCGGGGCCACGCCCTCGTCGAGATGGCAGCGGCCGTGCGCGAGGAGCACCCGGCGCGGCCGCCACGCGAGCAGTTGCTGATAACAGGCACGCGCCTGCGCGGTCTGTCCCCAGGTCGTCACCCGAACCTCGCGCGGCGTCTGCCCGGGCCACATCGCCCCGCCGAGCGTCAGCAGCCATCTCCAGCGAGGCTGGAGGCGCTCCGGCTCCAGCGCCATGACCAGGTCCGCGACAATCAAGGTCGAGGACGCACCGTGGAAGAAGACCACCTCCTCCACGAAGCGGCTGCCCCGGAAGATGAGCTGTCCCAGGTCCGCGGACCATGCCGATGGCGCGGCGTCGCCCAGGTCGGCGTCGAAGGGGACGTCGATACGCTGGGAGCGCGCCCGCTCGCGAACACCCGGAGAGGCCCAGGCCGTCGCGCGTGGGTAGCGCGCCTTCCACGCGGCAATCCCCACGTAGTGGAACCGGTTCGGCGAGACGAGGTGCTCCACCGGACCGAGCGCGTCGACCTGCTCGAACAACTCCGGTGTCGGCGCGGTGGGCGACCAGAGCCACAGGCCTCCCGAGCCCAGCCGGACGATGACCATGCGCGTGGGAAATGGCAGGGAGAGCGGCCCCACGCGCATCCGCGCCACCGGCCCGTCTACCCACCAGACGCCTTCGGTGACGGGCTTGAGGGTGGAGAGCGGCGCGTAGGGACGCACCCCATCACTCCATTCGAGGTCGGCGGTCATGTCCTGGGCAGCGTAGCCCGCCCGCCATGCAATGACGCCACCCGGAAGGACTTCACGTTCGTCACCTTGCCGGAGCGCTCCAGGACGCCTTCTCCCACCAGGAAGAGCGCGCCATGGATGTCCTTGCGGCACCGCTCATACACCTCCGCGGGCACCACCAGGTTCGCGATGCCCGTCTCGTCCTCCAGGGAGATGAAGCAGATGCCCTTGGCCGTGGGCGGCCGCTGGCGGCAGATGAGCATGCCCCCCACCGACACCTTCCGCCCGTGGGCCACCTTCTTCAGTCCCTCCGCCGTCACCGCGCCCTGCTGCTTCAGCACCGGGCGCAGCAGCTCCAGCGGGTGCTTCTCCAGCGACAGCCCCACCGTGTCGTAGTCCGCGCAGACGCGCTCCAGCACGTCCATGGAGGGCAGCTCCACCGCCGTGCCGTCCATGGCCATGCCGAAGAACAGGTCATCCGAGTCCAGCGGACCCAGCGCCTGGAGTTCCCACAACGCCTGTCGCCGGGAGCCGCATAGCGATGACAACGCGCCCGCCAGGGCCAACCGCGTCAGCTCGTGCCGGGGCGCCCGCGAGCGTCGCGCCAGGTCGCCCACGTCACGGACACCCTCGTTCCTCGCGGCCGCCACGCGCCGCCCCGCGGAGTCGCCCAGGCCCTTCACCATCCGCAGCCCCAAGCGCAGCGCGGCCCCGCCCTCCTCCAGCGTGCAGTCCCAGCTCGAATGCCGCACGTCCACCGGCCGCACTTCCACGCCGTGCCGCTGCGCGTCCGCCACCAGCGTGTGGGGGGCATAGAAGCCCATGGGCTGTGAGTTCAGCAGCGCCGCGGTGAAGGCCGCCGGGTAGTGACACTTCAGCCAACTGGACGCATAGGCAATCAACGCGAAGCTCGCCGAATGGCTCTCCGGGAAGCCGTAGTGCGCGAAGCCCCGGAAGTTGTCGAACCACTCCTCTGCCTGCTGACGCGCGTACCCCCGCGAGATGCAGCCCTCCACGAAGCGTCCCCGGTATTGCAGCAGCATGGACTCGGCGCGCTTGTGGCTCAGCACCCGCCGCAGCCCGTCCGCCTCGCCCGCGGTGAAGCCCGCCGCCACCATGGCCAGCTTCATCGCCTGCTCCTGGAAGAGCGGCACCCCCAGCGTCTTGCCGAGAATCTCCTTCACCGCCTCGCTCGGATACACCACCTGCTCCTGGCCGTTCCGCCGGCGCAGGAAGGGATGCACCATGTTGCCGACGATGGGCCCGGGGCGGATGAGGGCGATCTCCACCACCAGGTCATAGAACGTGCGCGGCTTGAGCCTGGGCAGCATGTTCATCTGCGCCCGGCTCTCAATCTGGAACACGCCCACCGTGTCCGCCTCGCACAGCATGTCGTAGACCTTCGGGTCCTCGGCCGGCACCGTCGCCAGGGACAGCTCCCGTCCGTGGTGCTCACGAATCAGCGCGAAGCACTTCGACAGCGCCGTCAGCATGCCCAGCGCCAGCAGGTCCACCTTCAGCAGCCCCACCGCGTTGATGTCGTCCTTCTCCCACTGGATGACGGTGCGGCCCGGCATCGCCGCGTTCTCCACCGGCACCAGCTCCGTCAGCGGCTCGCGCGTCATCACGAAGCCGCCCACGTGGATGGACAGGTGCCGGGGAAAGCCCTCCAGCTCCATGGCCAGCGCCAGCGTCTTCTGGACCCGGCCGTCCTCCGCGGACAGGCCCGCTTCCCGCAGCACGTCCGGTGTCACGTCGAAGCCGTTCGACGCGGCCACCTTCGACAGCCGGTCCACCTGGTCCAGTGACAGCCCCAACGCCTTGCCCGTCTCGCGCAGCGCCAGCCGACCCCGGAAGCAGATGACTTCACACACCATGCCCGCGTGCCGGCGCCCGTGTTTCTCGTAGACGTACTGGAGGACCTCCTCGCGGCGCTCGTGCTCGAAGTCCACGTCGATGTCCGGCGGTTCCTTGCGCTCCATGCTCAGGAAGCGCTCGAACAGCAGGCCCATGCGCACCGGGTCGATGGCGGTGATTTGCAGCGCGTAGCAGACCGCCGAGTTCGCCGCGCTCCCCCGCCCCTGACAGAGAATCCCCTGGGCCCGGGCGAAGCGGACGATGTCCCACAGCGCCAGGAAGTAGCCGGCGAAGTCCATCGCGGCGATGAGCTTCAGCTCGTGCTCGATCTGCTTCACCACCGCCGCGGGCACGCCCTCCGGGTAGCGGAATCGGAGCCCCTCGTAGGTCAACGCGCGCAGGTGCGCGTCCGAGGTGCGGCCCTCCGGCAGGTCCTCTTCCGGGAAGCGGTAGTGCAGGTCATCCAGTGAGGCGTGGCAGCGCGAGGCCAGCTCCGCCGCTCGGTCCAGGGCCTCCGGCCGGTCCGCGAACAGACGCGCCATGTCCCGAGGGGACTTCAGCGTCCGCTCCGCGTTGGGCAGCAGCCGCGTCCCCGCCCGGTCCACCGACATCCCATGGCGGATGGACACCAGCACGTCCTGCAAGGGCTGCCGGCGGCGGTGGTGCGTGTGCACGTCGTTGTGCGCGACCAGCGGCACGCCAAGCTCCAACGCCAGCCGCTCCGCCTGGGCCTCTCGCGCCGCGTCTCCCGCCGACAGCGTGCGGCAGACGCCCACGTGGAAGCGCTCCGGGAAGGCCTCCGCCAACGAGACGATTTTCTCGAAGGGCGCGGGCTCCGGCAGGAGCGCGAGCAGCCCCGCGACCGGTCCGCCACCGCGCGCCATGGCAGCCCAGCCTCCCCCTTGGGGTGGGTCATCCGGCTCTGGGACACCAGCGCGCACAGGTTGGAGTAGCCCGTCCCATCCGCCGCGTACACCACCACCGGCGGGCCGTCCTCCAGCGTCAGCTCGGCGCCCAGGATGAGCCGCACCCCGTGCTCCTTCGCCGCCAGGTACGCCTTCACCACGCCGTACAGCCCATCCGCGTCCGTCAGCGCGAGCGCACCCAGCCCGAGCCTCGCGGCCGTAGCCACCAGCTCTTCCGGGTGCGAAGCCCCGCGAAGGAACGAGAAATTGGAGCGGCAGACCAGCTCGGCGTAGCCCACGCCTGGATCTAGATACCGAACAGGCGTTCAGGCGCTAGATTGGATCGACGTGCCGCGGGCAGGGGACTTCATGGGTTTCGTCTCGCACGGTCCTCACTCGTGCTTGCCCGGGAAGTTCACGCTCAGCCGCTGTGCATTTCACCGGGCCGGTGACGCGAACGCTTCATCTGGGAGTCCCTCCGCGCATGTCCAGAGTCCTTGCGGTCCTCATCGGCCTCTCTTTCCTGGGGTGCTCCATGGCCTACGTCGCGGAGGACGACGTGTTCGTGGCCTTGGTGTTCAACGACAGTCAGTTCCCGGCCGAGGCGGGACGCGGGTCGCTCGTCCGCGCACTGCGGGACTACCGGAGCGCGCAGGCGGCGCGACACCCCACCCCGGCGTGGAATGACTAGCAAGCCACCACAGGCCCTACCGGGAAACCGCGAGCGCTCGCTTTCGAGTGGGCGGCCTCGCGCTTACGACGACCCCCAGGCCCGTTTGACAGAACACCAACCCGACTGCCAAACATCTCTTCCATGGACCTCACGCCCACCGCATGGCAGCTCTGGCTGATCGCGGCGCTCCTCCTGGGAGTGCTGGAGCTCCAGCTCACCAGCTTCATGGTCCTCTGGCTTGCCGTGGGCGCCCTGGCCTCTTCAATCGGCGCGGCCCTGGGACTGGGGCTCAATGGCCAGCTCTACCTGTTCACCGCCGTCTCCATCGCCCTGTTCGCGGCCTCCCGCACTCTCTTCAAGAACGTTTTCATGCGCGACGCCGCGCATTTAAAGACGGGCATCGAGGCCATGCTGGGACAGGAGGCGGTGGTGGTGGAGTCCCTGGGCGACCCGCTCGGGGGGACCGTGCGCATCAATGGCGAGCTGTGGACGGCTCGCTCCCTGTCAGGCCCTGTACCCGAGGGGGAACGCGTCACGGTGGAGCAGGTGGAAGGTCTCAAGCTTTGGGTGCGCCGACCGACGGCGTCCATGCCGGTTCCCTTGGGGGACCCAAGGAAGGAGTAGGGGGATGGAAGTCGTAACGATTTTCGGCGTCTTCGCGGTCATTCTGGTGGGCATCGCCGCCACCGGCATCCGCATCGTTCCGCAGGCCAAGGTGATGGTCGTGGAGCGGCTGGGCAAGTTCTACAAGACGGCCAGCAGCGGCCTCAACTTCCTCATCCCCTTCGTGGACTCGCCCCGCGCCATCGAGATGCGCACGGGCAACCGGTTCATGCGCAGCAACCTCGTGGACCTGCGCGAACAGGTCATGGGCTTCGACACCGTCCAGGTCATCACCCACGACAACGTCAACATGGAGGTCGGCTCGGTCATCTACTACCAGATCGTCGAGCCCGCGAAGGCGCTCTACCAGGTGGAGAACCTCGCGCTCGCCATCGAGCAGCTCACGATGACGAACCTGCGCAACATCATGGGCGGGCTGACGCTGGACCAGACGCTCACCAGCCGCGAGACGGTCAACACCAAGCTGCGCATCGTGCTGGACGAGGCCACCGAGAAGTGGGGCGTCAAGGTGACGCGCGTGGAGCTGCGCGAAATCGAGCCGCCCCAGGCCATCAAGGCCGCCATGGCCAAGCAGATGACCGCCGAGCGTGAGCGCCGCGCCGAAGTCACCAAGGCCGAAGGCGACAAGGCCGCCGCCATCCTCCAGGCCGAGGGCGAGAAGATCTCCCGCATCCTCCGCGCCGAGGCCGAGCGCGACGCCGAGGTTGCCCGCGCCGAAGGCCACAAGCGCGCCACCATGCTGCAGGCAGAAGGCAAGGCCGAAGCCACCCGGCTCGTCTTCGAGGCCATCCACAACGGCCGCGCCACCCCCGAGGTGCTCGCGCTGCGCTACATGGAGACCCTCCAGGAGCTGGGCAAGGGCGACAACAAGATGTTCGTCCCCTACGAGGCCACCGCCACGCTGGGCGCCGTCGCCTCGCTCAAGGAGGTCTTCGCCCAGACCGGGGACGCCGCCAAGCCCGCACCGGCCCGCTCCGCCGCGAGCCTCAGCGCCCAGGCCATTGCCCGGAACGCGGCGGTCCCCGAGCACGCCACCCTCCCCGGCGGCACGCCCGCCATGCCGCCTCGCCGCCAGCGGCCCGTTCAGGACTCCCAGGACGACTGAGCCTCCGCATGGGAGGGGCTCAGGAACAGGGCCCCTCTCCGCGCGGAACGCACCCGCCGGAACCTTCCGCGCATTCCGCTGTCTGAGCCCCCGGACACACCACCTGGAGGGACTCATGCAGAATGCATTCATCGCGGGAGGCTGGGGGATGTACCCAACATTGCTGGCGGGGCTCGCGCTCATCGCCACCTGCGTCCAGTACGCGCGCCGGCCCGAGCCACGTTACGTGCCGCTGATGCTGTCGCTCGGACTCTGCACCTTGATTGCCGGCACGCTCGGCTTCGCCACCGGCATCCTCTCCCTCCTGCACGCGTATTCGGGGCCGCTGTGGGACCAGGGCCCGCGCGTCCTCTTCATCGGCACCTTCGAGGCGCTGCACAACGTGGCGCTCGCCCTGCTGCTCGCCATGCTGGGCGGGCTGCTGGCGTCCATCGGCGCGTGGCGGCTCTCGCGCCGGATGGGGAACTTCGCGGCGCCCGCGGCAGGTTGATTCGGGACAGCCGGACGCAGCGCCAGAGTGGAACACCCTGCCTCCATGCAGGCAGGGGTTGCATTCCGGCGCGCGTCTGGACATAGATTGCAGCCATCCCCAGGAGGGATTGACGCCCCCTCCCAACGAGAGGTCTGACGCACCCTTGAGGACGCTTCGCTGAAATCCCAGGTCCGTTGACGTTCCCGCGCTGAGCCGCCTTCGGGCTGGCTTGCGCCCTGGTTTCAGGAGCTTCCTTTATGTCTTCCGTGCGCGCGCACCGCGTGTCGTTTGCGTTTTCCGACGCCGTTCCCGTCCTCTCCGATGTCGACTTCCACCTGTCCCCTGGCTGGACGGGGCTCGTGGGCGCCAATGGCGCCGGCAAGTCCACCCTGCTCCGGCTGCTGGCGGGTGAGCTGACGCCCACCGAGGGGCACCTCCAGTTCGAACCCGCGGCCCCCACCCTCCGCCTCTGCCGTCAGGAGGTGGAGGCGCTGACGCCCGACATCTCCGCCTTCGCGGAGTCATGGGACTCCGTCGCGCGGCGCCTGCACGGCCAGTTGGGCCTGGACGTCACCGCGCTGGAGCGCTGGCCCACGCTGTCTCCGGGCGAGCGCAAGCGGTGGCAGGTGGGCGCGGCCCTGGCCGCGGAGCCACACCTGCTGCTGTTGGACGAGCCCACCAACCACCTGGATGCGGAGGCCCGTACGTGGCTCATCTCCGCGCTGCGCCGCTTCCGGGGCCTGGGCATCGTGGTGTCCCACGACCGCGAACTGCTGGAGTCCCTCACCACCGCCACGCTGCGCGTCCATCACGGCAGCGCGCGCTTGTGGCCCGGCGCCTACACCGCCGCGCGCGTACACTGGGAAGCCGAGCGCGAAGCCGAGGTGGCCTCCCACCAGCAGGCCCGCGCCGAGCAACGCCGCGCCGCCCACCTGCTGGACCAGGCCCGGCGAGAACAGCAGTCCGCGGATGCGGCTCGGCACACCCGCAAGCGGCTGAAGAACAAGAATGACAACGACGCCCGCTCCATGGGCGCCAAGGTCGTCGCCGGCTGGGCGGAGGCCGGCGCGGGACGTCGCGTGGGCGTCGCGCGACGCGAGCTGGAGCGCGCCAGCGAGGCCGTGGGCGAGTTCACCGCGGACAAGACGGTGGGCCGCTCCGTCTTCCTGGACTACGTGCGCGCCCCCAACCCGTGGCTCTTCACCCTGGACGTTCAGAGCCTGCGCGCGGGGGACGTGGAGCTGCTGGGCCCCGTGAATCTCTCCGTGAGCCGCGAGGCCCGCGTGCGAATCGAAGGGCCCAACGGCGCGGGCAAGAGCACCCTGGTGCGCGCGCTGCTGGAGAACGCGCGCGTCCCGTTGGAGCGCGTGCTCTACCTGCCACAGGACGTCAGCGCGGAGGAGGCCCGGGCCACGATGGACGCCGTGCGCGAGCTCCCTCCCGAGGAGCGCGGCCGGGTGCTGTCCCTGGTCGCGGCCCTGGGCGTGGACCCGGAGCGGCTGCTCGCCACCGAGCAGCCCTCCCCTGGCGAGACGCGCAAGCTGCTCATCGCCCGGGGACTGGGACAACACGCCTGGGCCCTGGTGTTGGACGAGCCCACCAACCACCTGGACCTGCCGTCCATCGAACGGCTGGAGGCAGCGCTGCGCGAATATCCCGGCGCGTTGCTGCTCGTCACCCATGACGCCGCCTTCGCCCAGGCCTGCACCTCCGAGGTGTGGCGCGTGGAGCACGGACAGGTGGCGGTGACGTCCGGGTAGACGCCACGACGGCGCCCGCCTCAAGGCAGGTCGAAGCCCCCCAGCCAGGTCTCGTTGTTCTTCCGGGCGTTGGACACACGCGCCTGGTTGGGGGCCTGGTTGGTGGAGAAGGCGAAGACGACGGCTCCGTCGGAGCGGGACACCGCGCCCACCAGTTCGGTGTCGCGCTGTCCCTGAAGCAGCAGCATGTCACCAGACGGGCCTTGACCATCCACCGTGAGGAGGAAGCCCTTTCCGTTCGTGGCCGTGCGTCCGCTCCGGTCCAGGTCCACGTAGCCCGTATGACCCGCGAAGCAGTAGCGCGCGGCGCCGCAGGAAAAGAAGGCCGCGGGGTGGTCGTCGTTCTCCAGCGAGAAGGTGCGAACGGCGGCCTCTTCCGCGGGCCGGTCCCACCGCCCGGCGGCGAAGTACAGGTCCTGGTCCGTGCTCCTTCCTTCCATGTCCGTGCTGGGCGTGCGGGCCTTCGCCCCCAGTGCATAGGACGCCTCCTCCACGACGAGCCCTCGGAGCTCCTCCACATGCGCGGCGGGAAGCGTCCGCGCGGAGAGCCAGGTTCCCGAGGCATCGAAGCGCGTGAGCAGGATGCCCCGCCCCTCGGCCCCCTCGGGCACGTGCCCCAGTGCGTCCAGGTAGGCGGGCCGGTGGGCCACCAGGAACGGGCTGGCGACGTGGACGCCGCCCGCCGCGTCGACGTCGAGCGCCCAGCCGCTGAAGGGGGCGCCCAGCGCCCGCACCTCGTCCGTGGTGGTCGCCCGCAGCACCACGGAGGGAGACACCACCGCCAGCCAGCGCGTTTGCAGGGCGCCATCCAGCCGGAGGACGCGGAGCCCATCCATGCCCAGCAATAGCACCGCGTCCTCGCCGTCGGCCTTCACGGCCAGAGCGCCCAGGCCACGCTCCCCCGCCGGGGCAACTCCACCTTCTCCACCCGGCCATCCGGGTGCGCCGCATACGTCAGCCGCGCGTCCGGCGGCAGGTCATTGACGAGCACCCGCTGGGTGACGAGCGAGCCATCGGAACGGCAGGAAGGTGGCGACCACGAAAGACCGTGAAAGGAACATGGGATCACGTCCTGAAGTGGGGCCGCGGTGGCCCGGCGACTCCAGCATAGTCCCGGCCTGCCCCCCTGAGCCCCTCAGGTACCCGACTGTTCCTGGAACCACTTCACCAACCGGGCCAGCCCCTCCTCCACGGAGACACGGGGCCGGAAGCCCGTCTCCCGCTCCAGCGCGGAAGGATCCGCCCAGGTGGCGTCCATCTCCCCAGGTTGCGCGGGCGTGGACCTCACCCGTGCCCGCGTCCCCATGAGCCGCTCCAGCACGGACAAGAAGGTCCGCATCGGCACGGGCTCGCCCCGGCCCACGTTGAGGACGCGACAGGCGGGTGCCCCTTGGGGAGGCCGGTCCAACACGCGCAGCGCGGCCTCCGCCACGTCCTCCACGTAGGTGAAGTCCCGCTGCATCTGGCCATCACCGTGCAGTGACAGCTCGGTGCCTTCGCGCAGGGCCCGGAGGAAGCGCAGGGGCGCCATGTCCGGACGCCCCCACGGGCCGTACACCGTGAAGAAGCGCAGGCCACTGACGGGCAATCCGTGCAGGTGGCTGTACGCGTGCGCGAGCAACTCATCCGCGCGCTTGGTGGCGGCATAGACGCTGAGCGGATGGTCCGCCGCCGCGCCTTCCTGGAACGGCGGCACCGAGCCCGCGCCATACACGGAGCTGGAGGATGCGTAGACGAGGTGCCGGACCCGGGCCGCGCTCGCCTGCGCCAGCACCTGGAGGAACCCCGACACGTTGGCGTCCACGTACGCCTGCGCGGTCCCCGCCGGTGCTCGCACGCCCACGCGCGCGGCCAGGTGGACCACGACCTCGGGGCGCGTCTCCTCGAAGAGCGTCCGCAGCGAGGTGGCGTCGGTGACATCCTGGTGCCGGAAGGTGAAGTCCTTCGCCCCCGGGAGCGTGCGGAGGCGCGCCAGCCGGGCCTGCTTCAGCGCCACGTCCCCGGAGGGGTCCAGGTTGTCCACACCGATGACCGCATCCCCCCGCGCCAGCAGCCTCGCGCTGACATGGTGGGCGATGAAGCCCGCAGCTCCCGTGACGAGTACCCGCATCCGCCTCCACGCTCCCACGCCTGCCGCCATCACGCCACGGCGGATGGCGTGGACGCGGCGCTTCCCGTCCCCGTCACTTGCACGTAGGGTGGAGGCCCTCATGGTGTCCGTGAATCAGCTCCGCCCCTTCGCCGGTGCCTCGCTGGACTCGTTCCGGGCCGCGTCTGGCCCCGTGGCCCTCATCCAGCAGCCCGTGGAACTCCTCGCCCAGCGCCCCGGGGGCCTGGCGGCACGGACCGTCGGCATGGCCCACCGCGCGCACATGGACGAGCGGCTGCTCGCCATGCTCCGCGACTTCGACAACCTGGAGGTCCACTTCCTCCAGCCCACCGTGGACGGCGAGGAGTTGACGGTCGGCCGCACCGACGAATGCGACCTGCTGGTGCCCGACCCGTCCGTCTCCCAGCACCACGCCACGCTGCGCTGGAACGCCGCCCGCGGTGGCTTCTCCGTGCGCGACGCCGAGTCCATGAACGGCACCTTCATCAACGGCGCCCCCCTGGGCTACCGCGCCCAGGTGCAGCTCCAGGACGGGGACACCCTGGCCTTCGGCGACGCCCAGTTCCTCTACCTGCGCGCCGAAACCGTCTACGAGCACCTGCGCCTGGCCAGCCCGAAGAACGGCCCCTGAGCCGCCCCGCGCCCGCGACTCACGGAATGGCCTGGATGGCCTCCACCACCGCCTTGCGGAGGTAGGAGCGCAGGTCCGTCTGCGCCTGATACATGCCAACCATGGAGACGGTGCGCGTGGAGTTGCTCCACCGCAGCTTGCCGCTGGGGCCCACCACGCCCGTCTCCAGCAGCACCTCCGCGCGGCCCACCAACTGGGCGGACGTCACGTCCACCCAGTTGAGCACCACCACCACGCCGGCCTCGGCCTCGTTGTCCTCAATCATCGCCACCACCTCCTGGATGGTGGGCGACGGCGAGGCGGAGATGCGCGTGCCCACCACCTCGAAGCCGCGCTCTCCCAGCGTGGCCTGGGCCTGGCTCACCAGCACCGAACGGGGATTGCCCTCGCCGAGCATGTCCTGCCGGTACGTGTAGGTCGGCAGCGCGTCCACCCGGGAGCCCACCACCACCACCACCTTGCGCAGGGCCCCCGGTGGGCGGACCTGCTTCGCGGCGCACGAGGTCAGCAAGAGGCAGAGCAGGACGGCGGCGGGACGGATGACGCGCATGACGGGGGGACCTGGGAGACGGGTACGGGGCCACTATGCTGGGCCTCCGGGCCTCAGTCGAACAGTCCCTGGAGGTAGAAGCGTCCGTCCCGTCCGTCGCGGAACACCCAGGCGGGGCCCAACCCCTCGAAGTGAACCCGGTAGTAGTCCCGCTGGAAGGCGGACTCCGACCACCACTCCCCGCCCAGCCGCTCCGGCCCCGCGAGCGCCGTCACCCGGTGCCGCCGCCCGCCCATGCGCGCGGACAGCAACCGCCCGGACTCCGCCACCTCCGCGTCCAGGCAGGCCGGCTCCGCCAGCAACCGCGAGGGCCGCTCCCTCCAGGCCGCCGGCACGGAGGCGCCATGCCTGGCCCCTCCTGGCTCCAGGAGCTCCGAGGACAGACCCCGCCGAGCCTCGGGAGGCCGGAAGGCCCGCGTCCCATGGGCCGTCTCCGGCCGGTGGACCGGCTCCAGGCCCGCCGCGAAGAGCGACGCCTCCCCCAGCGTCGACGCCAGCCGGGACAGCACCACCTCCAGCGCCGCGTCCCCCTCCGGCATGTCCCCTAGCGCGAGCTGCTGCCCGGCGTCCTCGGAGTGCTCGTCCACCCGCGCGGACACCTCCGCCACCGGGTTCTCCAACCGCAGCTCCTCCAGCCGGTGCCGCGCCAGCTCGTGCAGCAGCCTCGCCCGCGCCGTGGGACGCGCCAGCGTCAACGTCACCTGCCGGTGCCCCGTGGGGTCCAGCTTCAGCGTGAAGGTGAGCCGCACCGCCGCGAGGCACCGCCCGGCCAGCCGCGCTCCCAGCCGGTCCGTCAGCGTCTTGAGCGCGAAGCGCAGCGGCTCGAAGGACTCGGCCGGGGAGTCCAACACCACGCGCTCCTCCAGCACCTCCTCCAAGACCGCCGGGACGAAGGGCGTGTCGTCCTCCCCCCGGCACCGCGCGCTGGACCCGGGCCGCCGGCCGCGCCATGCCGGGCCGCCACGGCCCCGCG
>JBKGHI010000183.1:0-17955 GCA_046520405.1 Myxococcus sp. 1LA | reverse complement strand
GCCCCGGCCAGTACGCCCTGGGCCGCGCGCTGCTCGTGCTGGATGACCGGGAGGCGGCGCGCAAGCGGCTGGAGGCCGCGTGGGCCCAGGGCTACCGCGAGCCCCGGGTGGCCTGGGCGCTGGCGCAGGTGCTGGGAGACCTCTACCAGGAGCGGCTGCTGCTGGACGTGGAGCGCCGCAGCCCCGAGCAGCGCGAGCTCCGCCGCAGGGAGCTGGAGCAGAACTACCGGGACCCGGCCCTGGCCTACCTGCGCCAGGCCGAGGGCCCCGACGTCCCCGTTCCGCCGCTGTACGTGAAGGCGCTCTTCGCCTTTTACGAGGGCCGCCACGAAGAGGCGCTGGCGTACCTGGAGGACATGGGCCGCGCGCAGCCCTGGTTCTACGAGGCGCCGCTGCTGCAAGGCGACGTGCTCCTGGCGCGAGCAACACAGCGCTGGCATCAGGGCGACAAGGCCGGCTCGCAGGAGGACGTGGACGCGGGCCGCCGCGCCTATACGGCGGCCATCGCCACCGCGGAGAGCCAGCCCACCGGGCACTATGTCCTGGCGCGCCTGGAGCTGGCCGCGCTGGTGATGGAGCTGTACGGCGAAGGCAACGTGCTGCCCTATTACGAGCGCGGCGTGGAGGCCGCGACCCGCGCGCTCACCGCCGCGCCGGACCACCACCGCTCGCTCGTCGTGCTCTCCCGCCTGCATCGCCGGCTCGCGGAGCAGCGCACCGGCCAGGGACGCGAGGACGCGGAGCCGCTGCTGGAGAAGTCCATCCTCGCCGCGCGCGAGGCCCTGGCCCTGGCGCCGCCGGGCGACCGCGTCGCGCTGGAGCTGGCCATCACCCACCGGCTGTGGGCCCGCTACCGGCAGGAGCGCGGGCAGGACCCGAGCGAGCAGCTCCGACAGTCCATCGAGGCCTTCGAGCGCCTGCGTCCCGAGGAGCGCGACTATGCCTTCCACGCCAACCTGGGCCTGACCTACCAGGTGTGGGCGGACGCGGAGGCCGAGCGCGGCGTGGACCCGCTGGCGCATCAGGGCAAGGCGATTGACGCGTACCTCGCCGCCATCCGCGTGCGGGAGAACCAGGCGGACGCGTGGATCAACCTGGGCAACGCGCTGCGAAGGCGCGCCTCCACGCCGGGCGCCACGGACGCCGCGGGGGACCTGACCAAGGCCCGTGACGCGCTCGCCAAGGCGCTGGCCCTCAACCCCGGCAACGTCGTGGCCTGCTTCCGGGGCGCCGAAATCTCCGAGCAGCTCGCGCGCTGGCGCTGGAGCCACGGCGAGCCCCATGAGGCGGACCTGGAGCAGGCGCTGGCCCTGTTCCGCCAGGGGCTGGGCATCAACGCGAAGCTGCCCCCGCTGCACAACGGCCTGGGCGCGGCGCTGCTGTGGCAGGCCGAGCAGCGCTGGGAGGAAGGCGGAGACACCGAGCCGCTGCTCCAACAGGCCCAGGCGGCCTTCGAGGAAGCGCGGAGGCTGGCGCCCAAGCAGGCCTATGCCCACAACAACCTGGGCGAGGTGTGGATGCGGCGAGCCACCATCCAGGCCGCGCGCGGGGAGGACCCGCGCCCCAGCGGCCGCGCCGCCGTGGAGGCCTACCAGCAGGCGGTGTCGCTCCAGGAGAAGGACGCCGACCTCTGGGCCAACCTGGGACGTGCCCAGACGCTGCTGGCCACCTGGAGCCTGGAGAGCGGCGGAGACCCTGGCCAGGAGCTGTCCCGGGCCGAGGCGTCCCTGGCGCGCGCCAGCTCGCTGAACGCACGCCAGGCCCACATCTGGCGCAACACGGGCGAGCTGCGGGCCCGCAAGGCGCGTTGGCTGGCGCGGCGCGACACCGCGAAGGACTCGGACTTCGAAGCCGCGGCCGAGGCGTTCCAGCAGGCCCTGACCCTGGCGCCCCGGCGCCACGACTTCCGGCTGGAGGCCGCGCGCTTCCAGCTCGCCTGGGCCGAGTGGCGGCAGCGCGCGGGCGTGGACTCGGGCCCCACTGGCGCGCGGCCTGACGCTCGTCGACGAGGTCCTGGCCGTCCGTCCCGGTTGGGCCCGTGCCCTGGCGCTTCGCGGCGGCCTGCGGGTGGCGCTGGCGGACACGCCCGCCGCCATGGAGCAGCGGCAGGCGTGGCACTCCGAGGGCCAGGAGGCGTTGCGGCAGGCGTTGGCCCGCAACCCGCTGCTGGAGCCCGAGTGGAGGAGCCGGCTCGTCACGGCCCACGAGCCAGTGGCCGGCCCTCCCCTGCCCTGAGACGGGACGGGTCTCAGACCTCGGGCGGGTCCGTCGTCACGTCCAGGTTCCCGTTCTTCGTCTCCAGCTCGCTGCCATGGTGCGACGCCCCGGGCCCGCTGGGGACATCCACCGTGAACGGATACGTGCCGACCGCGGCCCCTTCGGCGACCGCATCGTCCTTCGTCTCCTTCAGGCTGGAGGAGTTGTCCAGGGAGATGGACGCCGTACTATCGAGGCACGTGGGCGGGTACACCGTCGCGCTGGTGATGCCACTCGACGTGTCGATCCAGAAACGGACGGTATCCCCGTGCCGGACCTTGTTGTTGGGGATGTAGCTCAGGTTCCCAGACTTCTTGATGACGACAGTGACGATGGCCATGGGCCGTGGCTCCTGTGCCCCACTGGGGCGTGTGATGAACTGCTGACGGCTGTGATTTGCACACACCATACCAGACAGGTCTGGTTCACAGCGCCCTCGAAGACTCATCACATGCGAATGCCATCAGCGGCACCTGGACGCGACAGCCCCACCCATGAGGTTCGGCGTGACACGTCAGGCTGGCTCAGAGCTTCGGCGGATCCGTCGTCACGTCCAGGTTGCCATTCTTCGTCTCCGCCTCGCCGCCGAGGTGCGGCTTCTCCGGCACAGGAGGAACCGTCACCGTGAAGGGATACGTCGTGTACGCGGCCGATTCAGAGACCGGGTCCTCGTAGACGATGGGCGCCGACGACGAGTGCCTCGCGTCCAAGGTGATGGGATCCGTTTTTTCCAGGCACGTGGGCGGATTCACAATGGCCCACTCAGGACCATGGACCGGGTCGAGCTCGAAGCAGACCTTTTGCCCACGCCTGACCTTGTTGCTGGGTTTGTAGACCAGGTCCCCCGACTTCTTGATGATGACGGTGACAATGTCCATGGGTGGCTCCCGTGCCCCCGCGGGGCAATGAGAAGGATTGCTGCAGCGCCTGAGTTGCAGGCAACGTACCAGTCAGGTCTGGCGCAGGCCGCCCTCGAAGAAACCCACCCGGTTCCATTTCCCGAAGCCGCGTGGACGCGTCAGCCGAACCCACCAGGTTCGGATTGACGCGTCAGCCGGCACTACCCACCACTGAGGCCCAGCTCCCGCACGCGGCGCTGGAGCGCGCGCTTGGAGACCTCCAGCCGCTGCACCATCCGGTCGAGGTCGCCCTCGCATTCGTGAAAGCAGCGGGTGATTTCCTCCGGGCTCAAGTCACGCGCGGTGCGCAGGAGCGAGCTCTTGTCGATGAGCACGTAGACGGACGGGCGGGGAATGCCCAGCCAGTCCGCGGTGGCCTTGAGGTCCCAGGAGCAGGCGCGCAGGGCCTCCAGCAGCTCCTGCTCACTCACATCCGCGGGCTTGCGCCGAGGCGCCTTCGCGCCATCACCGTCCTCGTCATCGGCGCGCACCGTCAACGGGCGACCAGGCACCGGCTGCGCGTCCGTGTCCAGCAGCTGCTCCAGCCGCGCATCGGCGCGCAGCCCCGGCTGGCCCCGGTTGCCAATGACGAGCTGCCGGGTGACGTTGCGCAACTGGCGGATGTTGCCGGACCACGCATGGCGCACCAGGCGGACGGCCAGGGCCGCTGGCAACCAGGGCTCGGCGCGCGGGTCCGAAGACGTGAGCTGGCCACCCTCCCCCATGGACTCCAGCTCCTGGCGGGCGAAGTGGTGGAAGAGCAGGCCAATGTCCTCGCGGCGCTCGCGCAGCGGCGGCACCAGGATTTCGAAGCCCGCCAGCCGGTGCAGCAGCGGCGCCTTGAAGGTGCGGTCCTGGATGCGCGCCTCCAGGTGCGCGTCCGTGGCGGAGACGAGCCGCACGTCGACGGGCACCGGCGTGTGGCCGCCCACCGGATAGATTTCGCCCGTCTCGAGCACCCGCAGCAGCGCGGCCTGCACCTCGGGCGGCGCCTCGCCGACCTCGTCGAGGAAGAGCGTGCCGCCCTCGGCGGCGCGGAAGAAGCCGTCCCTGTCCCTGCTGGCCCCCGTATAGGCCCCGCGCTGGGCGCCGAAGAGCTCCGCGGCGACCAGCTCCTTGGCGAGCGCCCCCAGGTTGACGCTGACGAAGGGCCCGGCGCGGCGGGGACCGCTGGCGTGGATGGCGCGCGCCACCAGCTCCTTGCCCGTGCCCGTCTCGCCCCGGATGAGCACCGGCACGGTGAGGTCGGCCACGCGGATGATGTCCTCACGCACGCGGTGGATGCCCTCACCATGGCCGACGATGCCCTGGTCCAGCGCGCCCGGCTGCCGGAAGGACGAGGCCAGGTGGAGCAACAGCACCACCCGGTCCGCGAGCACCAGCGGCACGCCGGCGGACAGCTCCTCGCGGGAGAACTCACGGCCGCCCTGGACGGGCTGATCCGCCACGCGCACCTGCGTGCCGTCCTCTGGCACCAGCATCCGGAGGCCGCCGCGCGGGCCGGGCTCGAATTCCACCGGCTTGCGGCTGAGGAACGGGTCGCCCAGGGGCAACGCCATCAGCCCCCCGGGCCGGGAGAAGTCCGGCGCGTTGCGTGACAGCGCCGCCGTGCGGCCCTGCGACGCGAGCACCTCCAGGAGCAGCCGCTCCCCTATCCGCTGCGGCTGCGGATGGGACACGATCGTCAAGGCGGGCACGGAGAGCGCCACCGGGGTCTGCCCGGCCTGTGCGCGGCCCGCGGTGGTCGACATGTCTGCGGCGAGTTTCTGCTGCATGGGTATTCGCGTGAGTCCTGGGATACCCGTTCAGCCTACACCTCCGGACGCCCGAGCGTTGGGTTCATCCACCGGGGAAACGACGTGAGAATCCGGTGGGTTGGGGGAACTGGCCGGTGCCGGGGGCGCGACCTATCCTTTCGCGCAGCCGCCAACCTCCGGACCCCATGGGCCACGTCCACATCCTCAGAGACTTCGCGTCCCCGCACGAGGGGCGCTCGCGCACCGTTCGCATCTACACACCGGACGCGTATGACGCCTCACCTGACAGGTCCTTTCCCGTCCTCTACATGCAGGACGGGCAGAACGTGTTCGCCCATCCGGAGTCCGCGCTCTTCGACACCTGGTGCGCCAACCTCACGCTGGAGCGGCTGGTGGCCGAGCACCAGGTGGAGCCGTGGCTCATCGTCGCGGTGGACTCCACGCACGACCGGCTCTCCGAGTACTCGCCGTGGGACGAGCCTCGCAGCAACGTGGCGGCCCGGGCCGAGCCCTACGTGCGCTTCGTCATTGAAACCCTGAAGCCCTTTGTCGAACGCACGTACCGCGTCCGGCGGGGGCCCGAGTGGACGGCGGTGATGGGCGCCTCGCTGGGCGGCCTCATCTCGCTGCACCTGGGCCACCGGCATCCGGAGCTGTTCGGCCGCATCGGCGCGTTGTCCCCGTCAGTGATGTGGAGTTGGAACCGGATGTTCTCCGAGTGGTCCGCGCACACGCGCCAGTGGACGCGCATCTACCTGGACGCGGGCACCACGGAGACGGTGGACCCGGTGGGCTACGTCATGCGCTACGGCGAGGCGACGCGGGACTTCCACCGGCATCTCCAGTCCCTGGGCTACGCGGACCACGAGCTGCGGCTGGTGCTGGAGCACGGCGGCGAGCACCACGAGCGGGACTGGCAACGGCGGCTGCCGGAGGCCATGCGCTGGCTGCTCGGGTAGAGTGCGCGTCCAATGGATGCCTCGCTCGCCGCCACTCCCACCGAGCTCTTCGTCTTCCTCCTCGTCGGAGGCATCCTCTCCTACGCCGCCTGGGTCGTCGGGAGCTTCGCCCGGAAGAGTTCGAGGCGAAGAAGGCGCAGATTCTCGCGCGTATCTGAGAGCGCATCGAGGTGATGAGTGTTGGCCGGCTTCCTGGCGATGTTGCCCTTCTTTCTCTCCTCGCTCATCGGCTTCGGTGTGGCGGGGTACTTCTTCTATTCGCACGTGCGGGCGCAGCGCATCCGCGAGCACGGCACCGCCGGCGAGGCCACCATCCTCCGGATGGAGCGCACGTCGATGCGGGTCAACAAAAGTTACGTCTACGACTTCCTGCTGGAGTTCAAGGTGCCGGGCCACCCCACCTACAGACAACAGCACCGCAGCCGGGCGCATGATTGGAAGGCCTTCATCCTGGAGCCTGGCGTGCGCCTCAAGGTGAAGGTCGACACGAAAGATCCTCAGCAGTTCGTCGTCCTGGGGCCCGTCGAGCAGCAGCGGCCCCACAGCATCCAAGCCCTCCTCGCGGGAGCCACTGGCTTCTCCGAGGCCAGGACCGTGGCCGCGGCCCCCTCGGACCCGGTCAAGGCCCTGAAGGACCTCCAGTCGATGCTCGACAACGAGCTCATCACGCAGGACGAATACGCCCAGAAGAAAGCGGAGATTCTCGCGCGGCTGTGAAGCGCCCTGACTACACGATGGACGCGGCGGCCCGCTGGACCTGGGGCACGCCGGGCAGCGTGGGCGCGGGATTGAGCGCCTGGACCAGCAGCGAGCGCAGCGCGTCCGCCAGGTCATCCGCCGCGCCCAGCGCCCCCGCCGGAGCCCCCTGCAACGCTGAGGGGACCTCCGCGCCCACCACCACCACCGGCATCCGGACCTCCCAGGCCAGGTAGTGCGCGAGCCGTACGGAGGGCTCGGCCACGTCCATCAGCAGCGCGCCCATGGCGCCCGCGGTGAAGGGACGCCACAACGGCCGCGCCGCCTCCGCCGGAGGCAGCACACAGAAGTCCAGGCGTAGCACCTCGCTGAGCACCAGGCGCCCCAGCGTGCCGAAGCCGCTCTTCACCGCGGTGGGCTCGGCGGACAGCGCCTCCATGCCGGGCATGCGGGAGAGGATCCGCCGCGCCGCGCTCGCGCCACTGCCACACACGAAGATTTTCGCGGTGGCCACCTTCGCGGGGGCCCGCGTGCGGAGAATGCGGCCGCGCAGCGCGTGGACCTCCGCCGCGCCCAGCAGCTCACCGGACGCCGCCTCTACGCCGTCCCCGTCCGCGGCCTTCGCCACGCCCCGCTGCATGAGCGTGGTGAGGACGTTGAGGACCTCCAGGTCCGTGGCGGGCGCCAGGTCCAGCACCTCGCCCAGGGCGCGCGGCTGGCGGATGAGGTCCACCACCTGCTGCGTTACCGGGTGCTGGTCCCCTTGCAGGTCCGCGTCCGGTGCCAGCATCAGCCGCGTGTGGCGGGGCGGCAGGCCAGGCATCAGCCGGTTCACCTCGTCCGACTGGCGCATGCCCTCCAGCAGCGCGTCATCCATGCCGCGGTTGATGCGCGGCTTCGCGACGTTTCCGCCCGGCGAGAAGGTGAACGTCCCATCCACCCACGCCAGCAGGCGGAACAGGGCCTTCTCCCCTTCCACGCGCCCCAGCTTCGCGTTCACGGGGCGCCTTCGGCGACGGCGATTTCGCCCCGGTCATTGCCGCGCTCCAGCGTCAGCCGGCCGCTGCGCCGGTTCATGCCCAGAAGCTGCATCAGGTCCGGGATGCTGAGCTGACTGAGCGAGCCTTCGATTTCCTGCTGCTCGCTCTTGAGGTCCTTGGCCGCCTCGCTGCGCCGGAAGATGTGCTCGATGCGGCTGAGCACCTCGTCCAGGTTGAAGGGCTTGCGCAGGTAGCCGTCGCGCAGGCCGCGCAGCCGGTCCGATTCGAAGCTCGCGGTGGTGAGCACCACCGGGATGTCCTCGGTGCGCGGGTTGGTGCGCAGAATCTGGATGAAGGTGCGCGCGTCCAGCAGCCGGCAGGCCTCGTCGAACAGCGTGAGGTCCGGGTGGCGCAGCACGGCCACCTCCAGCGCCCGCGAGCCATCCGGCGCGTAGTGCACCTGATAGCCCTTGGTGCGCAGCGCGCGCGACAGCGAACGCACGGACTCGAGGTCGGGGTCGGCGATGAGGATTTTCCGGACCGGGGCCACGGTGGCGCTCCGCTTCGTGTCAGTAGGGCTGCAGGTCGTATTCGGCCTGCAGCTTGGAGATGAGCCCGTCCACCACCGCGGTGTCCGAGGTGTGGAACCCCCACGTCGCCCCGTGGCCCCGCCGCTGGATGAGCGCGTAGGCCGCGTTCTCGGAGAGCCAGAGGATGAACTCGTGCCGCGCGATGCGGTCGTCGCCCTCCAGGAACACCGGCGTCAGCGCGGGGTGTGACTCCAGGTCGACGCGGCGGCCCAGCAAGTAGATGCGCGAGGCCAAATCGGGAGGCGCGGACTCCAGCCCGGCGGCGATGTTCAGGTCGGTGCGAATCTCCGGCCCGCCCACGTACAAGAGGCCGCGCGAGCCCGGGTCTCGCATCATCTCCCGGGCAATCTCCGCCTGGAGCTCATCGAAGAGGACGTCGGACACCTTGCCCCGGCGGCTCGGCTCGGAGCGCTCGTCCACCGGCAGGCGGGGGCTGTTGGGCGTGCCGAGCAGCAGGTCCACCTCGTCCCAGAAGGGCAGCCCGTCCAGCATCAGCCGGCGCTGCAACGACGCGCGGCGCTCGTCCATGCGCCGGCGGCAGCGGTGCACCAGCTCGTCGAAGTCCTCGCCGTCCTTGGGGAAGGTGCTGGCGCCGCCCACCATCATCAGTGGCAGCCGCTGCTCCACCTCCATGGCCTCGGGCTCCTCGCGCACGGCGGCCACGGCGCGGCGCACGAACATCAGCGCGCCGAAGAAGTCCGTCTCCGGCAGCAGGAGGTAGAACTCCTGGTCGCTCGCCTTCGCGATGACGTCCGAGTCGCGGATGATTTTGCTGAGCGCCTTGATGATGCCGCGCACCGCCTTCTTCGCGTCCGCCGCGCCCTGGCGCACGCGCACCAGCGGCAGGTTATCGATGGAGAAGGTCAGCAGGGAGAACGTCCGCCCGTAGCGCCGGGCCTTGTAGATTTCCTTCGACGCGTAGTCGGTGAAGTAGCTGAGGTTATACGCCGCCGTCTCGCGGTCCCGGAGGCCCAGGCGCTGGAGCGCGAGCATCTTCCGGCCGTTCTTCAGGCCCACCGCCGCGAAGTCCCCCAGCACGCGGGCATCGCGCGAGTGCTCGGGCCGGAAGTCTCCGGACAGCGGGTCGGAGAGCTGCGCCAGGCCGGCGACCTCCCCCGACGCCACCAGGGGCACGTACATCACCGCCGAGCGCTCATCGCGGGCCATCCACGGCTGGGCCTCCCGCAGCCGCCCGGCGAGCGGCCCTTCCGGGCTCATCTTCTCCGCGAGGAACTGCCGGTCCAACAGCCCGCGGTAGGCGCGCAGCACCAGGTCACCCCGGTCGTCCACCACCCACAGCGCGGCGCTCTGCGCGTCGCAGACGGCCGCCAGCTCCGAGGTGAGCCGCTCCTGGAGCCACTCCAGGTCCGGATGGGACAGCAGCTCCAGGCAGCGCTGGTGCAGGTTGTGGAAGCGGGCGAACTCCAGGTTCTCATCGCGGAGCTGGGTCCGCTCACGGCGCAGGGACGCACGCTCCAGCGCCCGGTCCACGGCGAGCAGCATGTCGTTGGCGTCCACCGGCTTGGTGAGGCAGTCCGCCGCGCCCGAGCGCAGCGCCACCTCCGAGCCGCGGATGTCGGTCTGCTGGCTGACGAGGATGACCTCCTGGTCAGGGTCCCTCTCGCGCAGGCGCGCGGTGAGGGCGAAGCCGTCCACGCCCGGCATCACCACGTCGGTGATGACCAGGTCGAACGGAGTACGGGCCGCCTCTTCGAGCGCGAGCGTTGCGTTCTCCACGGTCACCACGCGATGCCCGTTACGCGTGAGCAAGTCGCTGGCAAGCTGACGGAAGAACAGGTCGTCGTCGACGACGAGGATGGGTCCGGCCACGGCGCGTTCTGACCTGGGGGCGAGAGGAACGCGGGAGGTTACTGGCCCGAGGGAACCGCGACAACGCCCTCGAAGACGAAGGCCACCGGTCCACGGAGGCGGATGTCGGACAGGTCGGCGGGGACGCGGATGCGCAAGTCGCCCCCTGGCAGGGTGACGCGCAGCCAGGCATCCGCCGGGAGGCGCTTCGCCAGCACGGCGGCCACGGCGGACGCACAGGCGCCCGTCCCACAGGCCTGGGTGAGTCCGCAGCCTCGCTCCCAGACCACCACGGTGAGGCCGTCCGAGTCCACCCGGACGAACTCCACGTTGGTGCGGTCCGGGAAGGACGGGTGATGCTCCAGCAGGGGCCCCAGGCGCGAGGCGTCCTCCAGCGGCTGGTCCAGGAGGACCATGTGGGGATTGCCCATGCTCACCGCGTAGGCGCGCAGGGGCGGATGGCCCGGCACCTCGGCATCCAGGAAGGGCTGGCCCGTGAGCCCCGAAGGGAGGTTGGGGGCAACCAACCGGGCGGGGCCCATGGAGATGTCCACGGCCACCACGCCGCCCTCGCCGTACGAGGGGTAGCAGGTGAGCACGCCCGCCCCCGTCTCCACGTCGATGTGGCCCGGCGTCTGGCCGGAGTCGTCCACCAGGAACTTCACCGCGCAGCGCAGGCCGTTGCCGCACATCTCCGCGATGCTGCCATCCGCGTTGTGTACGACCATGCGGGCGACACCCCGCTCGGAGGGCAGCAGCGCCAGCACCCCGTCCCCGCCAATGCCCAAGCGCCGGTCGCACATCCAGCGCGACGTGGCTGCGTTGATGTCCACGCCAGTGCCTCGCCGGTCCAGCACGACGAAGTCATTGCCCAGGCCTTGGTACTTGAAGATGCGCTCGCGAGCTTCCACGGGCGCAATCCTAGTCGCGAGCCGCTATTCGCGCTCGTCCGGCTTCACGGGACGTTGCTGGGGCGGCAGGTCCAGCGCGGGCACCGCGCCTCGGGGACGCCGCGCCGGGGCCTTGGCGCCCTGCTCCGCCCCTTCCGGAGGGACCAGCTCGTTCCGGGCCAGGTCGGGCGTGTCCAACAAGGCGAAGCTGTCCGCGCGGGATGCCGGGCGCTGTGCCGCGGCGAGCTCCGCCTCGCGGTCAGCGAGCTTCTGCTGAAGGTCTTCCACCAGGGACTGGAGGAGCTCCATCTCCGCGGCCATCTCCAGCACGGCCTCGGGCTGGGAGGCGGTCTTGAGCGCCTCCACGGTGGCCAGGAGTCGGGTGCGCTCGGCCTCCACGGCGTCCAGACGGGCCTGCTGCGTCTGGAGCTTGGCTTCGAGGGCCCGGAGCTGTTCATCGAACTGGGCGCGCTCGGCCTGGAAGGACGCGAGCTGGCCAGCGGTGCTGCCGTCCTGCTGCTGGAGCTGCTGCGTGGCCGTTTCGAGCGCCTGGGCCAGACGGGTGCGCTCGGCGCGTTCGGCGTCGAGAATTCGGACAGCGTCGGTGGACGCGGCCTCCAGGGCGGTAACGCGGCCTTCGAGGCGAACCCGGGCGGCGCGGGCGACCGACAGGTCGGACTGGAGGCGCGCACGGTCGGAATCTGCCTTGGCGAGGCGCTCCTGGGCGGACTGAAGCGAGGCGGCGCGCTCCGTGGCGGCGGTCAGGTCGGCGCGGAGGGCTTCGAGCTGAGACGTCAGCTCCGCCACGTTGGACTCCAGCGCACGCTTGTCAAACTCGGCACGTGCGACGGCGTCGGAGTGCTGGGCCGCGAGACTGCTGGCCTCGGCCAGTTGCTCGTTGAACCGCGCGGTGCCATCCGCGAGCTGGGCCTCCAGCTCGCCGTGCCGCGTGGTGGCTTCGACAAGCTGTGCTTCGAGGGCCGCCTGCTGCGCCTCGAATCGGGCATGGAGGTTCGCGAGCTGGGTCTCCAGTTCGCCACGCTGGGCTTCGGCCTGGGCCGTGACTTCCGCGAGCCTCGCTTCCAAGGCCGAGCGTTCAGCATCTGCGCGAGCAGTGGCCTCGGAGCGCTGGGCATCGGCATGCGCCACGGCGTCCGCGAGCCGGCTTTCGAGTTCGGCGCGCTGGGCATCAGCGCGAGCAGTCGCCTCGGAGAGCTGCTGCTCCACGTCGACACGCAGGGTATCGGAACGCGAGGTGGCGTCCGCCAGACGCGCTTCGAGTTCGGCACGCTGAGCATCTGCGCGGGCAGTGGCCTCCGCAAGCTGCTGCTCCGTCTCGATGCGCAAGGCGTCGAGACGCGCGGCGGCTTCCGCCAGACGCGCTTCGAGTTCAGCACGGAGGGCATCAGCGCGAGCAACGGCTTCCGTGAGCTGCTGCTCCGCATCGGCGCGCTGAGCCTCAGCGCGGGCGCTGGCCTCCGTGAGCTGCTGTTCTGCCTCGACACGCTGGGCATCGGCGCGGGCAGTGGCCTCCGCGAGCCGGACCTCCGCGTCCCGCAGCCGGGTCTCCCATTCGGAGCGCTGGGCCTCCAGCTCGCCACGGGCACGCGTCAGTCCATCGGCGGAGTCCGTGAGCTGGGCCTCCAGCGCGTTCGCCCTCGCCTGCTCCGTGGTGACGGCCTCCGTCGCCCGGGCCAGCTCGGTTCGCAGCGTCTCCAGCGCGGCGCGCTCCGCTTCGAGCGAGTTCTCCATCGCGGAGGCCTTGCCCGCGAAGCGCCGCGCCGTTTCGAGCTGCACCATCAGCAGCTCGGCGTTCTCACGCTGCCCGGCGAGCCGGTCCTGCGCATCCACCAGTTCGGCATCGAGCCGGGCGATGTGCAGTCCCCGTTCATGCAGGGTGGCCATGGCGTGCTGGAGCTGCGCGCCCAGGCGCATGTTCTCCTGCCGGGCAGCCCCCAGGTGGGCCAGGTCCTGCTGTGCCGCGGCCAGGGCCGTCCGTTCGCGGTCCCGCTCCGCCGCCAGCGATTCGATGTCCCCCTGTTGCCGCTCCGCGCGAGCCAGCGCACCGTCCAGCTCGCGTTCGAGCGAAGCGAGCCGCTCCTGCGCTGAGGCCTCCTGCTGGGCCAGCGCCTCACGGGCTTCCGTCAGCGCCTGCGCCTGCTGCGCGGCGGATTCACTGACGCGGCCTGTCTCGGCCTCGCGTTCGGCGAGCTGCGTCCTCAGCTCGGTGAGCTGGGCTTCCAGCGCCTCGATGATTCCAGCCCGCTCGGCGAGCTGGGCATCCGCGGCGTTCCGTGCCGACTCCAGCTCCGTGGCGCGTGCAGCCTCCGCCTCCTGCGCCGCGCGAACCTCCGCGAGCCGGGCTTCCAATGCGATGCGCTGTTCCTGCGCGCTGCCCTCGACCCAGGCCCGCTCCGATTCCAGCCGCGCCACGGAGTCACGAAGCGCCTGCTCGCGCGCCTCGGCTTCCACGCGCTGGGACTCCAACGCGCGCTCCATCTCGGCCATGACGCGCTCGGCGGCAGCCAGCCGTTCCTGGCGGGCCCGCTCGCGTTCGGACGTCTCTGCCTGAAGCGTTTGCAGTGCGGCTTCGGTCTCGGTCCGGCGCTGCTGCTCGGCTTCCAACGCCGAGCGGGCCTGTCCAAGCGCGGCCCCCGTGTCGGCGCGGGTCTGCTGTTCCGTCTCGAGAGACTCTCGAGACTGAGCCAGGGCGGACTCCGCCTGGGTACGAGACTGTTGCTCCGCGGCAAGTGCCGCCCGCGCCTCGGCCAGACGGGCTTCGATGTCAGCGCGAGCCTGCTGCTCCGCCGCGAGCGCCTCACGCGACTGCGCGAGGACAGATTGAACCTCGACGCGAGCCTGCTGTTCCGCGCCCAGCGCCTCGCGAGACTGCGCCAGGGCCGACTCCGTCTCAACCCGCGACTGCTGCTCCGCGGAGAGCGACTCGCGGAGCCGCGACAGGAACGACTCAGCCTCAACACGAGCCTGCTGCTCCGCCGTGAGCAGCGCACGCGTTTGAGCCAGGACCGACTCGGCCTCTGAAGAACGCTGCTGTTCCGCCCCCAGCGCCTCGCGAGACTGGGCCAGCACGGCGTCCATCTCGGCGCGCGCCTGCTGTTCCGCGGCCAGGGCCTCACGGGTCCGCGCCAGGACAGACTCTGTCTCGACCGAGCCTGCTGCTCCGAGCCCAACGCCTCCGCGAGACTGAGCCAGCACGGCTTCCGTCTCGCCCGAGCCTGCTGCTCCGCGTCCAACGCCTCGCGAGCACGCGCCAGAGCGGCTTTCGTCTCGACCCGAACCTGTTGCTCCGCAGCCAGCGACTCGCGTGACTGCGACAGCGCGGCTTCCGTCTCGGCCCGAACCTGCTGCTCCGCGGCCAGGGCCACACGGGCCTGCGCCAGGGACGTTTCAGCATCGGCAAGCGACTGCTGTTCCGCGCCAAGCGTCGCACGGAGCTGAGCCAGCGCCGACTCCGCCCCGAAGCGTGCCTGCTGCTCCGTCCCAAGCTGCTCCTGGACGAGCGCCAGCGCGGCCTCGCCCTCGCCCCGGCCGCGCTGTTCAGCCTCCAGCGCCTGCCGCGCCTGGGTCAGCGCTTCATCCGACCGGGCCCGGGCGTCGCGCTCCGACTCCAGCGCTCCCTGCGTCCGAGAAAGCGAGCCTTCAAGCTGAGCACGCGCCTCACGCTCCGCATCGAGCGCCGCCCGCGCATCCTCATATGCGGCCTGCGCACGGGCCCGTTCCTCGCGCTCGGAAGCCGCCTCGGCTTCAAGCCGGGTGACGACCTCGTCCGCGCCAAAGGCACGCTCCCGCATCGCGGTGAGTTCGGCGGCCAGCCGCGCACGCTCCTGCCCTTCCCGTTGAAGCTCGGACTGCGCATCCGCCAGCGCCGCTTCCCACCGAGCCCGCCGCTCCTCCTCAGAAGCAAGCGCCTCCCGAACCTGGGTCAGCGTCCGGCGAGCCTCTTCAAGCCCGGCCCGCGTCTCAACGAGCGTCGCCTCCGCGTCGCTCCGGCGCACCTGCTCGGCCTCGAGCTGCGCGCGCAGCGCCTCCAGCGCCTGGGCCCGCCCCTCCTGCTCGGAATCCAGCGAGGCGCGGGCCTCAACCAGCGCGCCCTCCAGCTCCGTGCGCCGGGCAACCTCCGCGTCCAGCGCCTCCCGGGTCCGCGCGAGCGTGGCCTCGGCCTCCGTCAGCCGTTGCGCCGCGCTCTCAGCTTCCCACGCGCGAGCCGCAGCGCCTCTTCCACCGCGGAGCGAGCCTCACGCTCCGAATCCAGCTCCCCACGAGCGCGCCCGAGCTGCTCCTCCGACGCCTGCCATTCCAGGTGCGCGGACTCCAGCTCCTCCCGAGCCGTCTGGAGCGAGGCCTCCAATTCCGCCGAACGCTCCGAGGCCTGCCGCCCCGACCGAGCGTGCGAAGACGCCTCCGCCTCCAGCTCCACCACGCGCCGGACCAGGGCCGCGCGCTCGTCCGCCAGTTCCTGCCGCCGGGCCTCGACCTCGCCCTTCGCGGAGACCTCATCAAGGACCTGCCGCTCCAGCGCCGCCGTCCGAGCCCGCTCGTCCTCCAGCTCCGTCTCCAGCGACGTCAGCCGGGCCTGAAGCTCGGCCCGCTCGGACTCCAACGCCTGCCCGAGCCGCGCCTCCGTCCGAGCCCGCTCCGCCTCCAGCACCTCCAGCCGCTGCGAGGCCTCGTGAAGCGACTCCTCCCACTTCTGGGCGGTGGCCCGCGCGGAAGCCTCCGCATGCGTCAGGGCCTCCACCTCCTGCCCCAACCGTGACTGCGCCTCACGAGCAGCGGCCAGCTCCGTCTCCAGGCCCCGAACCTCCGCCTGAAGCGCCTCCACCCGAGACTCCGCGTCCTTCCGAGCCCCTTCCGCAGTCGCCGTCCGCTGCCGGGCGTCCACCAGCTCCCGCGCCGTGCGCGCCAGCTCCGCGTCCTTCACGGAGACAGCCGTACCCGCGTCCCGGGACGACGCCTCCGCCTTCGCCGCCTCGGCCTTCAGGTGCTCCACGGCCGCCAGGGCCGCCGAATACTGCTCCGCGATGCGCAGCTCCCGCTCGCGAGCGGCCTCCGCGGCACGGCGGCGGTCCTCGGACTGCTCCACGGCGCGCTCGGCCGCCAGCCGGTCCCGCTCACGCTCGATGCGCAGCGTGGACTGCTCCTCCTGGAGGTCCCGAACCTGCGTATACGCCTGCGTCAGCCGCTCACGTGCCTCCTCTAAGGATGCAGCCGTCTCCTCCCGGCGAGCCCGCTCCAGCCGCAGGGACTCCTGCGCCGCCAGCACCTGCACGCCCGCGTCTGCCTGGGCGCGCTGAGCGGCCTCCACCTCCAGCCGCTGCGCCGCCAGCCGCCGGTCCGCGTCCGCGATCCGCTCCTGCGCCACCTGGAGCTCGAGCTCGCGCCGCCGCAGCTTGCCGGACAAATCGTCCCGCTCGCGCTGCGCCTCCTGAGTCCCCCGCGCCTGCTCCAACTGCGCGGTGAGCCGGGCCACCTCATCCCGGGCCGTTTCCAATGAGGGGCGCAGCGAAGCCGCCTCCGCCTCCCGGTCCGTCAGCTCCGCGCGGAGCTTCGTCAGCGACTCCTTCAGTCGGCCGCTGCGCTCCTCCCAGGACTTCGCGCGGGCCACCACCTCATCGAGCTTGCCCCGCGTGAAGGCCAGCGGTTCTGGAGGAAGCTGAACCCACGTGGGGTCCACCACGCGCGCGGAGTCCTGCCCCGCGACCACCAGGAAGTAGGCGGCCTCGCTGTGGTGCACCAGGGTGCCGTCCACCTGGAGCCCTTCCCCACGCTCGAAGGCGAGCTGGTAGCCCAGCACCGGGGACTGGGTGGCCACCTCCACCTTCGCGAAGTGGACCGACAGGGCGTCCAGCAGTTGGCCATAGGTGGGCGGCACGCCCTCCTCGGCCTCCAACAGTTGAGGCAGCGCGAGCCCCGCGACGTTCCGCAGGCCGCCCACGAGGAAGCCCTGCTTCGTCACCAGCCGCGCCAGCTCCGCCAGCAGCTCCGGGGCCTTCACGTACGGCGCCAGGTCCGCGACGAGCACCACATCGAAGCTGCCCGACTCGAAGTCGTCGTAGACGTTGGCCCGGAAGCGCAGGGCGGGACCGCCGTGCGCCTTTTGCGCGGCCTCCACCGCCGCTACATCCCTGTCGCACGACACGACCGCGCGCGCACCTCTCTCCACGAGGAAGCGTGCGCTCTCGCCCCCGGTGGAGGCGACCGCATCGACTTCCAGCACCCGGCGACGGGCGAAGAGGCTCTCCGCGAAAATGTAGCGGGGCAGCAGTTCGCTAGGCCCCAAGCGGCGGAATGTGTGGTGCATCGGTGTGTTCGGGAGTGGGAGTATACCCCCGGGCAGGCGCGCCCCAAGTTAAGCGCCGGGGCCGGAAATGGGCCTCGCGCTCGCACGTCAGGAGGGCAGGCGACATGAACGGAACGGCACAACAGGGATTCGGCTATCGGGCGCGGCGTACCTTCACGCGGCTGCTCGTCTTTACTCTCATCCTGGGCCTGGGCGGCGTCGTCGTCTTCCTGCTGTCCCAGCTCAACGCGCGCACCTTCACGCTGGCCCTCCATGACGGGCAGCTGGTGGTGATGAAGGGCCGCAACGCCCCCATGGGTGCCGTCCCCTACCGGACCGGGGACCCGCGGCTGGCGGACGCCTATGCGCCCATCGCCATTGAAGGGCAGGACGTCTCCCAGCTCCTGACGCGCAAGTTCACCGACCGGGACGAGCTGGACCAGGCCCTGTTCCCCGTCCTGGACGCCCTGGCCCGGCCGCGCATCGCGTCGGACGAGCCGGCACGGGTGGACCAGGGCCTCTACTACCTGAGGCGGGCGGAGAAGCTCTCCGGCATCACCGAGGAGCAGCGCCTGACGCTCCAGAAGCACATGGTGGACGTGGCCTACTACCAGGCCCGGCAGAAGCTGGAGGACGCCCGCCGGCTGGTCAGCGAGGCCCTCACCCAGCTCAAGCTGGCCGCGGAGAGCCAGAGCCGCAACGCGCGCAGCGCCAACCAGATGCTGTCCGCCGTGGCCCCGCCGGCCCGCGATTTGGAGGAGTCGCTGCGCCGGGCCGTGCACACCCTCAGCGGCCCCCAGGCGGCCCCCCAGACGCCG
>JBKGHI010000182.1:0-18128 GCA_046520405.1 Myxococcus sp. 1LA | reverse complement strand
CGCCCACCCCATCCACCTCCAGGGACTGCTCCCGGCGACGCTCTCCGGCCCGTCCGGCGCGGGTGTGCAGATGCTGGCTGACATAGGTGAAGCGGCCCGGCTCGAGCTTCAGCGTCACCGTCCCCACGGGCACGCCCCGCCAGGAGAACACGTAGCGAGTGACCTCCGCCTGGCTTGCAGGCAGAGAGCCGGCCGTGCCGGGATTCTCTGACTTCACCGGAAGCATGAGGAGTAACAAGGTGAGCAGGGGGGCCACGGCCCCAGTGTGCGGCGTTTTGAGGACCGGCGCGAGAAGGCGGAGTAGCGTTCCAGTCCTTCATGGGCGCCAAACGGTACCTGTTCACGTTCGGCCTGGCGGCAGGGCTGGCCTCCGCGCTCCTCCTGGGGGGGCTGCTGCGGGCCGTCTCCGGGGGGCCGCTATCGGACGCCACCTGGGCGGTGGTGCTGCTCGCCACGCCCGCGCTCTACCTCGTGGGCGGCTACCTCGCGTGGTTCCGCTGGGCGGCGCTGCGGCGGAAGGTGCGCCGGCAGGTGATGGCGCGGCTGGCGGAGGGCGACCTCACCACCACGGTGGGTCCGCGCTACGAAGGCCATGAGGACGTGCGCCGGCTCATCCTGTCCCTGAGGCGCGCGCTGGCCCAGGTGCAGCGCGTGACGGCCAACCTGCACCGCACCAGCACGGAGGTCAGCGGCCAGGCCCGGATGCTGCTGGAGGCCGCTCGGCGGCAGGGCGGCGCGGTGGAGCGGACGCTGGAGGCCGTCAGTGGCATGGGCGGCAGCCTCCAGGTCGCCGGCAAGCGGGTGCACCAACTGGAGGTCTTCGCCGTCGACACCACTGGCGCGCTGCTGGAGATGACGGAGCGGCTGGAGCAGGTGGTGGACTCGCTCGCGCAGGTCAACACGTTCGCGCACAACACCACGTCGCTGATGCAGGCCATGGCGGAGCGGATGGCCAACATCGCCGCGTCCGGTGACGAGCTCGGCCGCTTCGCCAGCGAGGCCGAGGACTTCGTCGCCGCGGTGGAAGGCGGCATCGACTCGGTGCGCCGCCGCGCCAACGAGACGAACCAGCTGGCCATCGCCGTGACGGCCACCGCCGAGCGCGGTGAGGTGCTGGTGGGCGACAGCGTCAAGGGCATGTACCGGGTCGAGGAGACGGTGCGGAAGGCCGCCGAGCTGATGGAGATGCTGGGCACGCGCTCGACGGAAATCGGGCGCATCGTCGACGTCATCCAGGAGATTGCGGACCAGACCAACCTGCTGGCCCTCAACGCCGCCATCATCGCCGCCCAGGCGGGCGTGCACGGGCGTCCCTTCGGCGTCGTGGCCAACGAGATTCGCAACCTGGCCGAACGCACCACGCGCTCCACGCGTGAAATCGGCGCCATGGTGGCGGGTGTGCGCGATGCCGTGCAGACGGCGGTGGCGCTGGTGCAGGAAGGCCGCGAGCGGGCCACCGCCGGCGTGGCCCTGGGCGACCGCGCCGCGGAAGCGCTGGTGGAGATTCGCACCATCACCCAGCGCACCTTCACCGCCGTCGAGGCCACCGTGGCGGAGACGCAGCGGCTGGAGGCCCAGGGCGCCACGGTGGTGGAGGCCAGCCGCCGAGTGGCCCTGCGGGTGGAGGACGTCACCCGCATGGCCATCGAGCAATCCGGCCATGCGCGCGAGCTGCTGCGCCAGACGCAGGAGATGGCCCGCGTGGGCCAGGGCGCCTCGCAGAAGGCGGAGGCCCAGGCGCGCACCGGGCGAGACCTCTCCGAATCGGTGGTGCGACTGAGCGCCGCCCTGGAGGAGCTGCGCTCCGCCAACGTGGTGCTCACCAAGGCCGATGCCTCCATCCGAGAGGAAGTGGCACAGGTGCGCGAGGACGCGCGCCGGGTCATCCGCATCGGAGACGGGCTGACGCGCACGGTGGACCAGTTGGGCCACGAAGCCGAGGGCCTCGAAGCCGAGGTGTACCACTTCAAGCTCCCCACGCCGCACTCCGGAGGAACGCTGCGCGTGGGGATGCACCAAGCCGCCTCGCTGCGCAACCGGCAGGCGGTGGACCCACTCTTCAGCGTGGAGAACCAGGTCTCCGAGCTCACCGCGTGCGTGTTCTCCACGCTGGTGCGCAGGGAAGACGGAGGGCTGGAGCCCGACCTGGCCGAGCGCTGGGACGCCGACCCTTCCGCGCGCCGCTACCGCTTCTATCTGCGCCGCGGCGTCACCTTCCACGACGGCACGCTGCTCACGGCGGGCGACGTGAAACGCCACCTGGAGCGCCTGCTGGACCCGGCGCTTCGCTCGCCCGACCGGAGCCTGTTGGAGGACGTGGAGGGCGCAGCCGAGTACGCCGCCGGCATGGCACGCGACGTAGCGGGCCTGGAAGTCCTGGACGACCACACGCTGGAGATTCGCCTCCGCGAGCCGAAGGCGTTCTTCCTCCAGCTGATGGCACTCACCGCCACCGCGGTGGCCCGGACGGACGCCAACGGGCGGCTGGTGGGCACCGGGCCGTTCCGGCTCCTCACCCTGGAGCCCGAGCGCGTCGTACTGGAACGCAATCCCTCCTACTGGCGCTCCGGAGGACCGCTGGTGGAGCGGCTGGAGTTCCTGCTGACCGGCTCACGCAAGGAGGCGGTGACGCTGCTGCGGCAGGGGGCGGTGGACCTGGTGTCCTTCCTCGACACGGAGCATGTGGAGCTGCCCGGTCTGGAGGCCTTCCAGGTGGCCGCGAGCACCACGCCTTCCACCGCCTTCGTGGTGCTCAACCACAGGGAGGCGCCCTTCGACGACGTGCGTGTGCGCCGCGCGCTCCGCGCGGGCATGGACGTCCAGGCCATGGTGGCCCAATTCCACCCAGGCGCCCGAGTGGCGCGCTCACTGACGCCGCCCGAGCTGTTGGATGACGCGGACATGGGGCCCGCTCCCGTGCCCAACGTCGCCCTCGCCGAGCAGTTGCTGCGCGAGGCCGGCATCCGCCGGCTCAGGCTGACACTGCACCGTCCCGCCGGGAATGACCACTCCGCGGAGGACGCGGTGCTCTTCCGCCCGCTGCTCCAGGCGGGGCTGCTGGAGCTGCGCTACGTGGAGATGTCGCGAGAGGAGTACACGGCGCAAGTGACCGAGGGACGGCTCCCGGCCTTCCGCAACCGCTGGCTGGCCGACTACCCGGACCCGGACACCTTCCTGAACTTCCTCCTCAACTCCAACGCCCAGACTGTGTTTCCCATGGGCTACCGCAATCCGGAGCTGGACCGCCTCACGGCCGAGGCCCGTGTCTCCATCGACCCCGAGCTGCGGCGCCAGCTCTACCTGCGCGCGGAGAAGCTGTTCCAGGAGGACTGCCCGCTCATCCCGCTGTACCACGACCGCGCCCACGCAGCCGCCACGCCAGCGGTGCAGAACTTGCGGCTGCACCAGACGCCTCCCCAGGTGCGATTCGAAGACCTTTGGGTGGATCCGAACGCCTCCACCTGACAAGCGGCGCCCAACGCCCCACGAGGCGCCGAAGTCCACGGAGGGCCCGGCCCGACATGTCGCGCCCCCTGAGCCTCCGTGCCCCAAGGAGGCGTCGCAACACGCCTGCGGCATGCCTTCCCACCCGAGCATGGATGAACACGAGGTAGCTCAAGGCACCGCAGCCCCCCAATCCCGGCCTCTCCACAAGAAGCGCCAGGGCACCCATTAGACGAGGCATCCGCCAGCCAAGGCCGAAGCGATGGCGTCGTCACCTGGGACAGTCCTGGGAGCACAGCATCGCGCGACCCAACAGGCTCGCGCTGGCCAGAAGCCTCATGGGCAGCGGGCGAACACCCGATAACAGCGCCACCGCTGTCCTGCGATTCAGCCGCCCCCTCCACCCGATAGTCCACTGTGACAGACGGGCCAGAGAGGCAGTCCAAAGACACGTCACCACTCACACCCACTCCGGCAACGCTCGCGCACTGACCGAGGAGAGCGCCTCGCTGAGGCGGCGTCTCGCTAGGAGGAATGCCACCATCCCGCGGGTTGTCGGCCCCATCAGGTGCGAGCGCCCGCCAGAGGGCGTCTCCCATGGTCTGGACGTCTTCCTCACTCATCACCTCGCCCTGGCCCGCCCTGCGCACGAGTTCCGCCAGGACGCCCCACACCATGCACTCATGAATCCACGTGCGGCCCTTTGGAAACGCCCCCTCCCGCTCGCCATGCTCGAGCACCTCCAGCACCTGCGCGCGCGTCCGTCCGTCATGCTCGCCGGGGGTGTCTGTGTCTGGATGGTTGTGAAGGAAGGTGAAGCCCACGAGGTGGGGCTGCCACAGCGCCCAGGTCGCCAACTCGCGCCAGAAGGCGATGAAGACGTCGCGAAAGCCCTGCTTCAGCGGGTCGCCGTCCGCCATCTGGTAGGCGACGAAGCAGGCATAGGACAGGTCGCGCTCGGTGAGGGTCCGTATCGCCCGCGCGATGCCTTGCTTGCTGCCGTAGTACCGATACAGGGAGCCCACCGAGAGCCGCGTGGCACGGGCCAGCTCCGCGGCCCGCACGTTGTCCAAGCCCCGCTGTGCCAGCAGCTCCGCCGCGTCACACAGCCTGAATTCACGCATCTGCGCCAACGTGTACATCCGCCCTCCCCCATCCATCCCTGTCGCCACAGCACCTTGCCAGTGACGCTCGTGCGACGATGACCTATCTACAAGGTGGGTCTGACATGGTCGAACGCGCGGAACGCATCGGGTCCTGATGGCCAGCTCGCGCCCATTTGGTAGCGGCCTCTCGTTGGAATGAACGTTCCGTCCAAGAAGACAGGCCCCGGCAGCGGAGAGTCGTCGGCACCCTGACACGAACGCCCCCCCTGGTGCCGGTAGCGGATTCGCTGCTCTTGCGACCACGGCTCCACCGGAACGAACGTTTCCTCCTCGACCGACAGCCAGAAGCAGGAGCTGGGCTTGCTCAACGTGCAGTCGACGTCTGGTTCCAGGGATGAATGCGCTCCTCTATATAGAGCACGGAGAATGGGGGCCTTTCTTCGGCGACGCCAGGCACCATGAAGGGTGCGCAAAGCCGACGCGTAGACGAGCGCAAGTGACAAGAACGAGGCCTACGGCTTCTTCAAGCAACAGCACATCTGGAGAAAGCGGCGGTCCACACTGTGAATCCCAAGCACGCGGCGGTTCTGGTGCGCCGTGTGGATGATTTCGTATCCCGGTGGCGAGGCGCGCCTGCACCGTCCGGCACGCCGCTCGTTGGCATGAGGGGGCGTTATCAGCGGTGTGGTTCAACTACGGAATCTTGTGTCTCTCCGAACCGGTGGACCTCTGGTTCGGCGACCAGGTCCAGCAGGTGGCACCTCCATCGCCCGTGCTGCGGAGCTGTCCTCCGAGACTTGCCGTCGTGGAATGAAAGTTCCTTCCACGGTCGTGCTGCGCCGGAGGGGTGAAGGCAGTCCAGTGCGCACCCCCGACCTTCTCCCGCCATGAGGGAGCCGTCTTCCTGGAGCCGTCCTCGTGGAATGAACGTTCCTTCCACGGTCGTGCCGCGAGGGAGAGTGAGTCAGCCCGGTGCGTCCCCAGCCCTTCTCCCGCATTCAGGAGCCGCCTTACTGGGACTGCCTTCGTGGCATGAACGTTCCTTCCACGGTCGTGCTGCGCCGGAGGGGTGAAGGCAGTCCGGGGCGTGTTCTGTTCTCCCTCTCCACAGGAAGGGACTGTTCTTCCGACTCGGCTCTCATGGACTGCGTGTTTGTTCCACGGCTCCGCTTCGCTCTTCCAGTGGATGGATGATGTGGTGCCTCTAGTTTTCGGAGCAGTTGGGCGGGCAGTCAGCGACGCCCCTGGAATGAACGTTCCTTCCTCGACGGCATGTCCGCTGGTGGCGCTGGCGCGGCGCGTTGCCGGCGGCTGGCTCATGACTCAACGGAAGTTCCCGTTCATGGCGATGGCGGGTTGGACGGCCCCTTCCTCAAGGTGCCGGCGATGGATGCCTCCGACGGCTGTGACACCTTCAATCAATGTCCGCCATTCGCACCTTGATGGCCCTGGCTTCAGGCATGGTGAAGCGCTCTTCGTCGCCTCACTCGAGCCGTCTCATGGGCGTCGACCATCGTCCCCGGCCTTTCATTCTCGCTGAGGGTCCCCGGATTGGTAGCGAGGGTCTGGGTTCTTGACGCGAATGATGCTCAGTGCAGGCCTTACGGCGACTCGCTGCGGCTTCGTGCCGAGCTGCCATGGCGCTGCGGCCAACCACGCTCTTCCGCTCTGAAGTCCTTGCCCAAGCGGTACGCTTCCAACCGCCACACGCCGTTCCGACTCAAGACGACGTACAGGTGATGCTCCTGGAAGGCGGCGCCCGCCACATTCGGGTGTTCGGGGAGCGGGCAACTGCCCACGCGAGCGCCTCGGGCAAAGAACTGGATCCAAGTCTGGTGCCCTTCTGGCAGTTCGGCGCCGGCAAGTACCCCCACCGCGTCCCCTTGAAACAAGGCGGCCTCGTACACCTTGCCCGGTGCTGTATCGTTTGGAAGCGCATCCACTTCCCACACCACGTGCCCGGACTCTGGATTCACGGCGCGGAGCACCACACGCTCTTCCTGCGCCGAGCAAGGCATGCCGTCCGTACGCGCACACGCCCGTGCGAAGAGATACCCATGCAGCCCAGCCGGAGACAGCAACGCGGGCTCCGCGATGGGCATTCGTGCCGCGGTTCCTCCGTCTCCGTCCATGACCAGGACTGGGGCCCCGCCATCTCCTGGCACCAAGGCGCGTGCACCCACCAACAGCCGTCCGCCTGCGATTGCCAGGGAGGCCCCCCCGTCTGGGATGCCACCATCGACCACCGAGGACAGCATCAACTCCGTGGTCCCATCTGTCCCCATTGCGGCTTGCGGCACTTGCGAGCGTGCATCCACGTTCACGTCGGAGATGGCTGGCATGCCGTTCAGCCGCAGGCAGCTATTCGCTCCGCGAAATGCGCGGCGTTCGTCGCGTGCGGCGGCAGGACCGGGCGCGACGTCCACTCGTACCAAGCGACCATCTCCCGTGTAGAGATAGGCCACGCCTTCCGCGTCGACGCCCAGCCGTGCCTCGCCTCGCCAGGCCTCCACCCGCGACGCTCCCAACAGCGTGCCGGCGTCCGCGCCTCCCGTCAGCCATACCAACCTTGCCGAATCCGGTGCAGTGCCTCCATCCACGCCTCCCGCATCCGGCGTGGATTGCCACGCGACATACGCGAGCACGTCCTCGTCTTGCGTGAGCGCGACATGGCTCGCGGCCGTTGTGCCCTCGCCCGCTCCCAACGACGCCCAGGAGGCCTGCCAGAGGCGCGTCCCCGTGCCCCGCTGCGCATAGGCTTCCATCCCGTCTGGCGCCTGCACCACGACCCCCGCGTCCGATGCGGCCAGCAGTGTCCTCGCCCCGCCATCCGGATACGGTGCCGCGTAACGCAGCAATCCCGAGCGCGTGTACGCGACCAACTGGCAGCCCCCATCCCCGCCACAGACGGAGGTGAAGAGGGCGTCTTCCGAGACGAGCAGCACAGCAGCCCCGCTCCCGTCGTCCACCGGGACTCCTTCCAGTTCCAGGCTCAGCTCCGGCTCGAGTTCCACAGGGTCCGGACGCTGGCAGACACCCCTCTGACACGTTCCTTCACCCTGGCACGCCGTGGCGGGAGCACAGACGAAGCCCTCTGGCGGAGTCACCGCCCGGCACGTCCCACTGAAGCAGAGCCGCGCCGTCTGGCAGTCCACCGGGCCACATGGACTGAAATCGTCAGCGTCCACCGCCGTGCAGCCTTCGTCCCGGTCGCACACGCCCACCTTGCAGGGGTTCTCCGGCACGGGGCACGCCGCCCGTGTCGTCACACAGCCCTGCGTGGGCGAGCACGCATCCACCGTGCACGGATTGTTGTCATCACACGTCCTGGGACGGCCCACGCAGACGCCCGCCTGGCAGCGGCCGTCCACCTGACAGCGGCTGTCCGGCGTGCACGCGGCGCCTTCCTCCAGCGACGTCTCCACGCACGTCCCCGTCGCCACATCAAAGCGGGATTCATGACAGGGCCGCTCGGGACACGGCGTAGGCCGGATGCCGAGGCCCGTGAGGCGCACGGACGCAGTCAGCCCCGCGCCCGACAACACCAGCGTGCCCTCCGACGGCCCATGGCCCGCGGTGAACACGACCTCCACTTCCGTCGCGCCGCCCCCGGGCACGCCCACTTCGGATGTCACCAGGGCAAAGGGGGCATCCACGGACGCCGTCACCGTCAGGCTCGCGCGGCCCGTGGCCAGCACCGTCACCGCGCGGCGGGCCTGAGCTCCCTCCAGGACCCGGCCAAAGTCCACCACGGTGTCCCCGGGACGGAAGCCCAGGCGCGAGCCTCCCGTCCCCGAATCCCCCGGCTGACACCCGCCCACGACGAGCACGAGCGCCACCAGCAAGGGACTCCAGGAACGCGCATGCGGATGCATGTCCGCGACTCAAACGCGAGCGCGCAAGCCCCTGCAATGCAACGTCGAGGCGCCGTCCTGAGACGAACTCAAGGCCCCGGCGCCGGGCACGGCGCCGAGCCAACATCCGGATGCCCACGCCAATGGCCCCGATGACGACCAGCCCCACCACCGCGTACTGGTACCGCGCGACGAGCGCCGTCAGCCGCTCCAGGTTGCCGCCCACCGCCGCGCCCAACCCCAACACCAAGCCGGTGTGTGCCATGGCGGACACCGCGCCCAACACCAGCGCGTTGAAGCGGGGCATGCGCGAGGCCCCCGCGGCGACGAAGATGAGCCCCCGGATGCCGGGGAGGAAACGGTTCACCAGCAGCAGCCACGGCCCGTTCACCCGCATGCGCGTCTGAACCTGTTCCAACCGCGCGTGGGTGATGCCGAAGAAGCTGCGCCCGGGATTGGCATCGAAGCGCTTCGCCAGCCAGTGGCCCACCGCGTAGTTGATGGCCGCTCCCGCCACGCTGCCCACCGTCACGACCAGGAAGACGAGCATCCACGGCTGCGAGCCGCGCACCGCGTACACGCCGCCCAGGAGGGTGATGGTGTCCCCGGGAAAAGGTGGCACGACGTACTCCAGCATCGCCGCCAGCCCCAGGACCAGCAGGCCCAGGGGCCCCAGGGCGAGATGAGCTGGTCGATGTATTCCACCATCCGAGCGTGCGACCTCCGGCGAGCCGTGCTCCGTCGGATTTAGGTCGGACGCCGCCAGGACGAAAGGTGCTTTCGCACCGGCCTCGCGGACGGTGAACATCCCTCGGGTCTCCCCGGCGCCAGCGTCACCGCGTCACGCGGTCGTCGGCGGGAGCGGCTCGGAAGGCTGCGGCATCACCGTGCCGCCGTACTGCGTGGCCGCCAGCGTGCCACACGCCGCGCCGATGTCCTTGCCGCCTGAGTACCGACGGGCCACCGGCGACTTGAGGATCTGCAGGTGGTCCCTGAACGCGCTGAGCTCCTCGGGCGTGGGCGGCAGGTACTTCCCGGTGGGGTCCGTCACGTCGATGAGGTCCACCTTGATGCGGATGCCCTCGAAGGCGGCCTTCAGCGCCTCGGCGTCCTCACGGCCCATGTTGAAGCCGCTGATGGCCACGTAGGCGATCATCGCCCGCTCGCGCCGCACCTCGCTGTACTCACGGATGGCGGCGATGAGCTCCGGCAGCGGGTGCGTCTTTTCAATGGGCAGCACCTGGGCGCGCTTCTCCGCGATGGCGCTCGTCACGGAGAAGGCCAGCCGGTACGGGTGCCCTTCACGCACGTAGCGGCGGATGGCCGGCACATGGCCCGCCGTGGAGAAGGTAATCGCCTCGCCCGCGATGGAGAACCCCGCCGGGTGGCGGAGGATGTCCGCCGCCCGCAGCGTCTCCTTGTAGTTGAGGAGCGGCTCCCCCATCCCCATGAAGACGACCCCGCGCACCGGCCGGTCCGCCTCGGCCCGGACCTGGAGCACCTGGTCCAATATCTCCCAGGTCTGCAGGTTCCTTTTGAAGCCCAACTTCCCCGTCATGCAGAAGTCGCACGCCAGCGCACAGCCCACCTGGCTGGAGACGCAGATGACGTACTTCTCGTCGAAGATGGGGATGCGGACCGCCTCGATGCGCCCGCCCAGCGGCGAGTCGAAGAGGTACTTCACGAAGCCGTCGTCCGCCCGGCGGCGCTCGACGATTTCCAGCTTCGGCATCTGCGCGTGGGCCCGCAGGTGGTCACCCACGCGACGAGGCACCTGCCGGGCCGAGGCGACGTCCTCGACGCACTCGGCGCCGTGGGCGAAGACGGCCGCGAACACCTTGCGGACGGCGGCGGGGGACGGGGAGAGCGGCGCGAGCGCGGCCTCCAGCTCCGGCAACGACAGTGACTTCAGGTTCACGAGGCGGACTTGATTTTGGAGCGAAGGAACTCGGTGAGCTTCTCGGAGACTTCCTTCGGCATCTTCGCCGCCAGCGCTTTCTTGCACAGCCCGGGCGTGGCCCGGTAGGTGCGCAGGAAATCCACACAGGGGCTGCACCCTCGCAGGTGCTCACGCAGGTGCTGTGTGTCCTCGGGAGACATCTCCCCATCGAGGAATTCCAGCAGGAGGTTGATGGAGTCTTTGCAGTTGTACATCCGAACCTCGGCTGGCTGCGGCGCGCCCTCGTTCCTCTCGATGATGCCGAGCGCTTCGTCGCGTTTCACAACTCGCGACTGTCCCGGTTGTAGAAAGCGTCGATGGCTTCACGGAGCGCGAGCCGTGCCCGGTGCAACCGGCTCTTGATGGCGGGGATGGAGTCCCCCGTCGCCTCTGCAATCTGTTCGTAACTGAGGCCCTCCACGTCTTTCAAGAGGAAGACCTCCCGATACCCCTCGGGCAGGCGGTCCGAGGCTTGCTGGATGGCGGTCCCCAGCTCGGCGTCCAGGGCCTTCTCCTCGGCGTCCCGGCTCCAGTCCGTCTGGGGGTAGTCCGCCAGGGAGCCCCGCTCGGTGAACTCCGGGCCCTGGAGCTCCTGCTCGGCCGCCTGGGCTACCCGGCGATGGCGCAGGCGCATGAGCGCATGGTTGGCGGCGATGCGGTGCACCCAGGAGCCGAAGGCCGCATCCCCTCGGAAGTCCTTCAGGTGTTGATAGGCGGACAGGAAGGTGTCCTGGGTGATTTCGGCCGCGTCGGCCTCCGAACGGGTCATCCGGAGCGCCAGGCCATACACCTTGTCCCGGTGGGCATCCACCAGGGCCTCGAAGGCGGAAACGTCCCCATCCTGTGCGCGGGTGAGGAGCTGATGGTCCTCTTCCCTGATGGCCTCGTCGGACATGACGGGGCGCACCCAACCAGCCAGAAAGCCCGCCGTCAAGCGGGCTTGCGGCGCCCCGGCGGCGCCCCCTTGCTGACGTGTTGACTGTCCCGGACCCACAAACGAAAGGGTTCGGCGGCCCACGGCCCGGCATAGCCCACGCCAATGCGCGGCCCCCGGGACACGGCTGACTCGGGAACAGGCGTCCCGGGTGTCAAATGCAGCGCCGGCGTGCACAGGCCCCGCCGGTTGTGCGCCCGGGTGAGGCCCAGCGCCTTGCACAGGCGCCCCGGCCCGTCCGTGCGCGTCCCCGGAGGCAGCCCCTCCGCCGGCTCCACCGCCCGCACCAGCACCGCCGCGCCCACGCCCGGTGCATCTGTCACCACGTTGAAACAGTGGTGCATGCCATAAATCAGATAGACGTACGCCACGCCGGCCGGGCCGTACATGACCTCGGTGCGAGGCGTGAGCCCCTTGGCGGCATGGCACGCCAGGTCATGCGCCCCGATATAGGCCTCCGTCTCCACGATGCGGCCCACCCGGCGCTGCCCGGCCTCCTCCACCACCAGCAGGGTGCCGAGCAGCTCCCGGGCGACCACCAGCGCGGGACGGGCGTAGAAGGACTCCGGCAACCAGTTCACGCCTGGATGTTAACGGCCCTTCCGTCCGGAAAGCGAAGAACCGGGGCGCATTCGGAGAGCGTCAGCAGTTCCCACCAGCGCGGGGCTGGGGCAGATTGCATCGCACCATGTCCACACCCGGCCGGCTCTCCGGTCTTCTGCTCCCGCTCTTCTCCCTCCGCTCCCAGGCCGACTTCGGCATTGGTGACTTCGGTGCCCTGGAGGGCCTGTTCACCTGGATGAAGGCCGCCCGCCAGCGGATGCTGATGGTGCTGCCGCTGTTGCCCACCGCGCCTGGCGACCCGAGCCCGTACGCGACGCGCTCCGCCTTCGGCCTCAATCCGCTCTTCATCGACCTGCAGCGGCTGCCGGAGTTCACCGCGGCCGGCGGCGAGGCGGCCCTGTCCGACGCGCAGCGTGCCCAGCTGGCCGAGGCCCGGTCGGCGCCACGCGTGCGCTACGACCTGGTCTTCCCGCTCAAGGACGCCGCCTTCGCGCGCGCCTTCGACGTCTTCGAAGCGCAGCACTGGGCGCCGCAGTCCGAGCGGGCGAAGGCCTTCCGCCAGTGGCGCGACGCCCAGGGCGAGTGGCTGGAGAGCTACGCGCTCTTCACCGCCATCAGCGAGCAGGAGGACCGCCGCGCGTGGTGGGAGTGGCCCGAGCCCCTGCGCACCCGTCAGCCCGAGGCCCTGGCCCAGAAGTCCAAGGAGCTGGAGCGCCGCGTGCGCTACCACGCCTGGCTCCAGTGGGTGGCCGAGCAGCAGTGGAACGAGGTGCGGACGCAGGCCCGCGCGAAGGACGTCCTCCTGTGCGGCGACGAGCCGTTCATCATTGGCCAGGACAGCGCGGACGTCTGGGCGCACCCGGACATCCTGCGGCGCGACGCCCGCCTGGGCGTGCCTCCGGATGACTTCTCCGCCACGGGCCAGGACTGGGGTCTGCCCTACTTCGACCTGGCGGCCATGGAGAAGGACGACTTCGCCTGGCTGAAGATGCGCGCGAAGAAGGCGGCCAGCTACTACGACTTGCGCCGGGTGGACCACGCGGTGGGGTACTTCCGCCAGTGGATTCGCGACGCGCAGACGCCCACCGGGCGCTTCATCCCCCCGGACGAGGAGAGCCACCGCCGCTTCGGAGAGAAGACCTTCCGCCTGCTGTCGGAGGGCGCCGGCATCGTCGCCGAGGACCTGGGCGTGATTCCGCCCTTCGTGCGCCACATCCTCGCGGAGCTCAAGCTGCCCGGCTACCGGGTGATGCGCTGGGAGCGCGACGACAACAACTACCGCGACCCGCGCCAGTTCCCCACGGTGTCCCTGGTCACCACCGGCACGCATGACACGGACACGGTGGCCGAGTGGTGGGAGGGCGCGGGCGACCACGAGCGCCACGCGGCGGCGCGCTCCTGGCCGGAGCTCAACGGCGTGGCCATCACCCGCGAGTTCACCCCGGACGTCCACCGGGCCATGCTGGCCTCGGCGCTCAACGCCAACAGCGACTTGTGCGTGCTGCCCTGGCAGGACGTGCTCGGCACCCGGGACCGCATCAACCTGCCCGGCTCCATGAGCGACTCGAACTGGGCGTACCGCATCGAGCAGAACGTGAGCGACCTGCTCACGGATTCACGCACGCGCGAGGCCGCCGAGCGGCTGGCCTGGCTCACCGCGTCCGCGCGGCGCTGAGGCACCGTCCGCCCGGGGGCCCACGCGTCCCCGGGCGTCCACGGCACCATCAGTCGATGCACTTCACCTGGGCCGGGAAGCCGTCGAACAGGGCGCAGGTACGGTTGGAGTTGGCGCACTCCAGCCGCTCGCAGACGTCGTCGAAGACGCAGATGGGCGGCGAGCGGCCGAACTCCAGGAAGATTTCCGTGCAGAACTGGTACGGGTTCACGCAGCCGAACGAGCCGCAGTAGGGCGCATCCGAGAAGCTCTCGCCCTCCCTGAGACGCACCGCCTCGTCCTCGGACACGCCACATGAGGACACGCACACCGCGAGCACGGAGAACACCAGGCTTCTCATTCGCCGGGACAGGGCCATGGGGTCCCATCTTGGGCCAGCCGGGCTCGGCTTGCACGCCCTCGCGCCGGGTCATTCCGGAACAGCGGACACTGGGAACCGGCCCGACGTGCCGGTATGCGACAAACGCCTGCGATGCCGGATGGAAGAAGTGTTGGGGCGACGAGCCTTCCGGCTATGAAACATCCCGTGGCCGCCGCCCTGCTCAGACACCTCCGCCTCGCCACTCCGCTTGCGCTGCTGCTCACCGCGGCATGCGCCACCACCGGTACGCCGCCACCCGGCCCCAAGGTCACCGACCTGGAAATCCAGGGAACGAACCAGGTGAGCGAGGGTGCCATCAAGGACCGCATCCTCACCACCGCGACGCCGTTCTGGGGCTTCTGGCCCTTTGGTGGCCCCAGCTACTTCGACGCCAACGCGTGGCAGGCGGACCTGCGCCGCATCGAGCGGTACTACCAGGCCCAGGGCTTCTACCAGGCGCAGGTCACCAACGCCGAAGTGAAGCCGGAGGGCGACGACAAGGTCGCCATCGACATCACCGTGCAGGAGGGCGAGCCCACCCGCATCAGCGCAATCCAGGTGACGGGCCTGGACACGCTGCCGGAGGAGGTCCGCGAGGAGCATCGGAAGTACGTGCTGGACGGGCTGCCCCTGCACGAAGGCGACGTCTTCAAGGAAGAGGCCTGGGAGGAAGCCAAGGTTCGCGTCCAGGAGCGGCTGCGCGAGCTGGCCTACGCCGAAGCGGAGGTGGACGGCGAGGTCCGGGTGGACGTGGACACTCGCCAGGCGGTGGTGGAGCTGCGCACCCGGCCCGGCATCCGCTACCGCTTCGGCAACACCTTCGTCGCCACGGACGCCAATCCCCAGGTGCCTCCGCGCCGCATCATCGAGCAGGTGACGGGCGCGCTGAAGAAGGGCGACTGGTACAGCGAGACGGCGCTGGCCAACGCGCAGGCGCGCGTGTTCCGCATGGGCGTGTTCGGCGCGGTGAAGGTGAACCGCGGCGCGCCGGACCGCGAGTCCGGCACGGTGCCGGTGGTGGTGGACGTGCGCGAGGCGCCCTTCCGCTCCGTGCGCCTGGGCGGCGGCGTGGGCGTGGACGCGGCCCGGCAAGAGGTCCGCGCGGTGGGCGAGTGGACCCACCGCAACTTCGGCGGCGGCCTGCGCCGCTTCACCGTGCGCGGCCGGGTGGGCTACGCCTTCATCCCCAACGTCCTCAACTTCAACAAGGACGGTCCTGTCTTCGACATCACCGCCGAGTACGAGCAGCCTCGCTTCCTCTTCCGGGATTTGCGGGCGCAGAACTCGCTCAGCGTGGAGAGAGGCCTGGAGCAGGCCTACGACTTCTGGGGCGGCAGGCTCCAGACGGGCGTCATCTGGCAGCCGCACCCGGACTTCTCCATCTTCCCGTCATACAACCTTCAGGTGTACCAGCTCACCGGCCGCGTCAGCGCCGACGCCCGCGTGCCGCCCATTGTCCTGGGCTGCGGCGAAGGCCAGGAGCGGTGCAACGTGGCGCTCAGCTTCCTGGAGCTGGCCTTCACCTGGGACCGGCGCGACGACGTCATCGAGCCGCGCGACGGCTACTACATCTCCCTCTCCGTCCAGAAGGGCGGCGGACCCTTCTTCGGCGACTTCGACTACATCCGCCTGCTCCCCGACCTGCGCTTCTACCGCTCGTTCGGCGCGGACAAGCGGCTCATCCTGGCGGCGAAGGTGCGCGCGGGCACGCTGAACCCCTCGGGCGGCGGCCAGAGCTCCATCGTCACCCGCTTCTTCTCCGGCGGCGGCACGTTCATGCGTGGCTTCAACGGCCAGCGCCTGTCCCCCCTGGCCGCCCTGCAGCGCACGGCGGACGTGGACGGTGACGGCAACCCGGACGTGGTCCAGGACGAGGAGTGGGCACCGTACCCGTGGGCGGCAACAGCCTCTTCGAGACGTCCGTGGAGATGCGCTACCAGTTCACGGAGAGCCTGATGGTGGCGGCCTTCTATGACACGGGCCTGGTGGGCATCGAGGACTTCGCCCATTCGAACCGGCCCAAGCTCTTCGGCCCCGAGCACTACCACGCCGTGGGCATGGGCCTGCGGTACCTGACTGTCGTGGGGCCCATCCGGCTGGACATCGCCCGGCGGTTGAACATCGGCAGGGGATTGCCCGTTTCCACCCCGGGATACATCTATCCCGAGTCCGGAGGCTGCTTCGGCATCGGGAGCCGGTGGAGGCCCACCGGACCGACGACGCCGAGCGGCGCGTTCGCGGGCGCTCCGGACGGGCAGTGCGCGCTGCACCTGTCGATTGGAGAGGCGTTTTGACGGAATCCACCCCGAGCGCCGCGCCTCCCCCACCCCGCCGGCCGGCGCGCTGGGGCCGCCGTGTCTTGTGGGGTCTGCTGGGCTTTCTGGGCCTCATCGTGCTGCTCGTGGCGGGCGCGCTCGTCTTCGCCACCACGCCGCGCGGCGAGGCGTGGCTCGTGAAGCAGGGACTCGCGCTGGCCAACGAGCAGTTCTCCGGCCGGCTGGAGCTGGGGCGCCTGGATTTGTCCCTGGGCGGAGTCATCCTCGAGGACGTGAAGCTGTATGACCCCGAGGGCGAGCTGGTGGCGGAGATTGCCCGGATGGACGTGCGCGCGCGGCTGGCGGGCCTGGTGCGCCAGTACGTGGACCTCCCGTCCGCGCGCATCGAGCGGCCGCGCCTGTACCTGGCGCAGGACGAGCGCGGGTTGAACCTGATGCGCGCGCTGGAGCCCCGCACGCCCAGCCCCGAAGAGCCCTCCACGGGCCGTGGCTCGCTGAAACTGGATTTGCACCAGCTCGTGCTCGAGGACGGCTCCGTCGACTTCCGCCAGGCGCTGCCCGAAGGCGGCGAGCGGCAGGTGCGGTTGGAGAACCTGGATGCGCGGGGCTCGGCCCGCTACGCCGCCGCGACGCAGGGCGTGGGCGCGAACCTGGAGGCCACGGCGAGCCTCGCCCGGCCCGTGCCAGGGCCCGTGCGGCTGGCGCTGAAGGCCAGCGGAGAAGAAGGCGCCTTCGAGGGCGACATCGACCTGGAGGCCGCGGGGCTGGTGCTGGACGCCAGCGGCCGCGCGAAGCTCCCGCCGGAGACGCCGCCGGGCACGCCGGAAGGCCCGCTCCAGGCAGGGCTGGAGCTGCGGCGCCTGTCCGCGCCGCCCGAGCTGCTGCGGGCCTTCGTGCCCACCTGGCCCCTGCCGGTGCCGGTGTCCGCGGAGGGCACCGCTGCGCTGGACGGCGACGCGGCGCAGGTGGACGTCACCGCGAAGGCCGCCAGCGCCTCCGTGGCCGTGAAGGGCGGTCTGAATCTGGAGCGGATGCGCACCGACGGCCTGTCCGTGAAGGCGCGCGACGTGGACCTGTCGGAGTTGATGGCGCAGGGCCCCAAGACGCGCATCGCCGCGGACCTGGACGCGAAGGGTGGCGGCACCAGCCTGGAGACGATGGAGGGCGAGGTGAAGCTCACCGTCTCTCCGTCCGAGTACCTGGGCCAGCCGCTGGGCCCGGTGGAGCTGGAGGCCAGCGCGAAGGAGGGCCGGTACTCGCTGATGCGGCTGCGGATGCTCGCGCCGGGCGTGGCCCTGCAAGCCAAGGGCGACGGCACCGCCGAGTCGGTGAGCCTGGAGGGCGGCCTCACCGCCGGAAACCTCGCCTTGCTGTCGCAGATGCTCTCCAAGCTGATGCCGGGCGTGGTGGCGCCCATGGCGGGCAACGGCACGCTGGACTTCTCCGTGAAGGGGCCACTGCGCACGCCCGCGGTGAAGGTGGACGGCGGCTTCGCGGCGCTGCGCTACGGCGACGTGGCGGCGCAGGATGTGTCCCTGAAGCTGGAGGTGCCGGACGTCAGCCACCCGCTCACGTCGAACGCCACGCTGGTGGTGTCCCAGCTCAAGGCGGGTGGACGGAACCTGCGCGACGTCGCCGTCACGCTGGCCACGCAGGAGCGGGCGCTGGACGCCAGCGTGCGCGTCGCCGGGGACGTGGAGCTGGGGCTCACGCTCAACGGCCTGGTGGACGCCGACAGCCAGGGGCTGGCCATCCGGCGGATGGCGCTGTTCTGGCCGGAGGCCACCTGGACGCTCCAGGCGCCCACGCACCTGGGCTTCGGCGGAGGCAACATCGAGGTGGCGCCCCCGCTGCGGCTCGCGTCGGAGGGACAGACGCTGTCGCTCCAGGGCGCGATGCGCGGCCAGCGCGTCACCGCGCGCGTGGAGCTGGGCGCGTTCGACCTGTCGCGGCTGCCGAGCGCCTTCGTTCCGGA
>JBKGHI010000181.1:0-18329 GCA_046520405.1 Myxococcus sp. 1LA | reverse complement strand
CCACCGCGAACCCGCGCGCCTGCCCGTGGAGCCTCGCGAGTCCGCGCCACCTGCCGCGGACCACCGCGAGCCGGCGGCGCCCTCGCAGCCCGTCACGGTGCCGCCAGCCGCGCCGTCGCGAAATGCGCTCACGGGCGTCTCGCTTGAACAGTTGCAGGCGGAGCTGACCGTGAGCCTGGCCCGTGCGTTGTTCCTGCAACCGTCCGAGGTGGACCTCGACGTGGGATTCCGCCACATCGGGCTCGACTCCATCATCAGCGTGGAGTGGATCCAGGCCGTCAACAAGAGCTACGGCATCAACGTCGCGGCGACCCGGGTGTATGACTATCCGAACATCCGCGAGTTCTCGAAGTACCTGGGCAGCGAGATTCAAAAGGCTGTCAGCGCGGGCACGTCGGTGCGGAATGAACCGCCGTCACTGGACGAGTTGCTCCGCCAGGTCGAGTCTGGCGAGTTGGATCCATCCCTCGCGCAGCAGTTGCTAACGAATACCCAGTCCTGACACCGTTCGCGCTGTCCTGGCTTCAATGCCAGGCAGCGCATCGCTGCTCCCCCCCCGGCCGTCTCCATGCGCGCAAGTGATTGCTTGCGCGGAGCGACCTCGCACGTACATTCCATGAACACGCCCACGCACAACGCTGGTTTGACAATCACCGCGCAGTCGCTCGGAAGCGCGACGTTCCGGCGCCGGTTTGGTCTGGCCTATTCGTATGTCTCGGGAGCCATGTACCGGGGCATTGCCTCCGCGAAGCTGGTGGTGCGGATGGGCAAGGCTGGCTTCATGGGCTTCTTCGGCACGGGCGGGTGCTCCGTGGAGGAGATCGGCCAGGCGCTCGACGAGATTCAATCCCAGCTCTCCCAGGGCGAGCCCTACGGCATGAACCTCCTGGCCAGTCACGGCGAGGGCTCGCTGGAGCTGGAGACCGTCAAGCTCTACCTGAGCCGAGGCGTCCGCAACGTCGAGGCCGCGGCCTTCACGCAGCCGACGCCGTCGCTGGTCCTCTACCGCCTCAAGGGGCTGCGCCAGGACGCCCAGGGCCGCGTCGTCTGCGACCACCGCATCATGGGCAAGGTCTCCCGGCCGGAAGTGGCGGAGGCCTTCATGTCCCCAGCGCCACGCCCGCTGGTGGAGCAGTTGCTCCGCGACGCGATGATTACACCGGAGCAGGCGGCGCTCGCGGCGCGCGTCCCGCTCAGCACGACATCTGCGTGGAGGCCGACTCGGGCGGCCACACCGACGGCGCCATCCCCACCATCATCCTGCCGACCCTGCTGCGGCTCCGGGACCGGCTGATGAAGCAGCACGGTTACGAGGAGCCCATCTGCATGGGGGCCGCGGGCGGCATCGGCACGCCGGAGGCCGCCGCGGCTGCCTTCGTCATGGGCGCGGACTTCATCCTCACCGGATCCATCAACCAGTGCACGGTGGAGTCCGGGATGAGCACGGACGCGAAGCAGCTCCTCCAGGACATGGGCGTGCAGGACACCGACTATGCGCCCGCTGGCGACATGTTCGAGATGGGCGCCAAGGTGCAGGTGCTCAAGAAGGGCGTCTTCTTCCCGGCTCGAGCCAACAAGCTCTACGCGCTCTACACGCACTACGACAGCGTGGAGGACATCCCGGAGAAGGTGCGCAAGCAGCTCGAAACGAGCTTCTTCAAGAAGAGCCTCGCCCAGGTCTGGGACGAGACGAAGGTGTATCTGCGCCGCAAGGGTCAGCAGGGCTTGGTTGACAAAGCGGAAGCCCATCCCAAGCAGAAGCTGGCGCTGATTTTCAGATGGTACTTCGGCTACTCGACCCGGCTCGCCTTCGCCGGCACGGGCGAGGACCGGGTGAACTACCAGGTGCACACCGGGCCCGCGCTTGGGGCCTTCAACCAGTGGGTGAAGGGCACCGAGCTGGAGTCCTTCAGCAACCGCCACGCGGATGTGATTGCCATGAAGCTGATGACGGAAGCCGCCGAATACCTCAACCGTCAGTACCCCAGGTTGGCTGGTCAGGAAGGGGGGCAGTCATGAACCGTCTCGAAATCCTGCAAGCGCTCAAGTCGGGACGGATGGGCTTGGAAGACGCCAAGAAGGCGCTGGCTTCCGCCGACACGCAGGCGCTCTCTGAAGACTTCGGGCTGGTGATTTCAGGCGTGGGCGGCGTGGAGGCCGCGCGTCTGTCGCCCTGGGCCGTGGCGCCTCCCGCGCCCGGAGAAATCACCATCCAGGTGCGCGCGTCCGCCCTCAACTATCCCGATGTGATGTGTGTCCGGGGGCTGTACCCCACGATGCCCGAATACCCGTTCGTCCCGGGCTTCGAGGTGGCGGGGGTGGTCTCCGCCGTGGGCGAGGGTGTCACGAACCTCGCGGTGGGGGACGCGGTCATCGCCGTCACGGGACCGCTGCTGGGTGGACACGCGTCCAAGGTCAACGTGCCGGCGGAGAACGCCGTGCGGAAGCCGGAGGCGCTCACCTTCGAGGAGTCCTGCAGCCTGCCGGTGGTGTTCTCGACGGTCCATTACGCCTTCGAGATGGGCCGGCTCGCCGAGGGCGAACACGTGCTGGTGCAGACCGCGACCGGTGGTTGCGGGTTGATGGCCTTGCAGCTCGCGCACCTCAAGCGCTGCGTCTGCCACGGCAGCTCCAGCCGTGACGACAAGCGCAAGGTGCTGGAGCGGCTCGGCGTGCCCCACGTCATTGACTACACCGGGGACTTCGCGCCGGAGATTCGGAGGCAGACCGGTGGCCGGGGCGTGGACGTGGTGCTCAACATGGTGTCCGGCGAGGCGATTCAAAAAGGAATCGACTGCCTGGCTCCCTTCGGGCGCTATCTTGAAATCGCGGTGCACGCGCTGAAGACCAGCCCGAAGCTGGACCTCTCGCGGCTGGTGCAGAACCAGACGCTCCACAGCATCGACCTGCGCAGGGTTGGGTTCGCCGGGCGGCTGGGGGCACACCGCCTGCTGGACGTCATGGCCTCCATGGCGAGCGCGGGGGAGATCGTCCCCATCGTCTCGAGGATCTATCCCGTCCGGAAGCTCCAGGACGCGCTCCAGTACGTGAGCGAGGGGAAGCACATCGGGAAGGTGGTCCTCAGCCACACGGCGGAGGAGGTCGTCGACCTCACGGAGGCGTGCATCGAGGCGATGGTCCGCCACCGCCAGCGCTTCAAGGCCGCCGCGCCCGTGAAACCGGCCCTGCCCGTGGCGGCTGCGCCCGTCATCCGGACGGAACGTCCAGCGGTTTCGGACGTGGAGCCGGTGGCGGTGATTGGCATGGCGGGCAAGTTCCCGCGCGCGAGCGACCTGTCCCAGTTCTGGCAGAACATCGCGCGGGGCGTGGACTGCATCTCGGAGGTGCCCGCCGGCCGCTGGTCGGTGGCGGAGCACTACGACGCCGAAGGGAAGACGCCAGGGAAGAGCTACAGCAAGTGGCTGGGCGTGCTGGAGGATGCCGAGAGCTTCGACCCGCTCTTCTTCGGCATCTCGCCCGCGGAAGCGGAGCGGATGGACCCCCAGCAGCGGCTGTTCCTCGAAGCGTGCTGGCACTGCATCGAGGACGCGGCGATCCGGCCGTCGTCCCTGTCCGACACGCGGTGTGGCGTCTTCGTGGGCTGCGGGCCCACGGATTACGGGCGGGACCTGCGCGGTGGGGACCTCAACGCGCAGGCGCTGATGGGCGGCGCGACGTCCATCCTCGCCGCGCGCATCTCCTACCTGTTGAACCTCAAGGGCCCGTCCCTGGCCATCGAGACGGCGTGTTCGTCGTCCCTGGTGGCCATCGCGCAGGCCTGTGACAGCCTCCTGCTGCGGAACTGCGACCTGGCGCTGGCGGGCGGCGTGAACATCGTCTTCGGCCCGGCGATGCACGTCATGAGCAGCGACGCCGGCATGCTGTCGAAGGATGGCCGCTGCTTCACCTTTGATTCGCGCGCGAACGGCTTCGTCCCGGGCGAGGGCGTGGGCGTGCTCCTCCTCAAGCGCCTGTCGGATGCCGTGCGTGACAACGACCCCATCGCCGGTGTCATCCGTGGGTGGGGCATCAACCAGGACGGCAAGACGAACGGCATCACCGCGCCGAGTGCCAAATCGCAGGCCGCCCTGGAGCGCGAGGTGTATCGCCGCTTTGGCATCGACGCGGACACCATCACCCTGGTGGAGGCGCACGGGACTGGCACCCGGCTGGGGGACCCCATCGAGGTCGAGGCCCTGGTCGAATCGTTCCGGGAGCACTCGGCGAGGAAGCACTACTGCGCGCTGGGCTCGGTGAAGAGCAACATCGGTCACCTGATGACGGCGGCGGGTGTCTCCGGCGTGCTCAAGGTGCTGATGGCCTTGCGGCACCAGTCCCTGCCGCCCACCCTCCACTTCGAGAGCGTGAATCCGCATCTCGCGCTCGAAGGCTCGCCGTTCTACGTGAACACCGAGCTGAAGCCCTGGACGGGCGTCCCCGTCCGGCGTGCGTGTGTGAGCTCGTTCGGCTTCAGCGGCACCAACGCGCACGTGGTGGTGGAGGAGGCGCCAGCCCGGCCCCGGAGCATCGCGAAGGACGTGTCCTCGGCCGAGCCCGTGGTGTTCACGGTGTCCGCCCGGACGGAGGCTCAGCTCAAGGAGTTGACGCGCTCCCTGGCGACGTTCATCGATGGAGCGCCGGACGTCGACGTGCGCGACATCGCCTACACGCTCCAGGTCGGACGTGACGCGCTGGAGTACCGGTTGGCCATCCTGGCGGGCTCACGAGAGACCTTGCAGCAGGCCTTGGCCGCCTATCTGGCCGGCCAGCCTTCCGCGGCCGTCTTGACGGGACAGGCGAAGCGGACGGCGGCGAGCATCTCCGCCCTGGCCGCCGATGAGGATGGCCGCATCCTCTTCGAGAGCTGGCTGCAGAAGGGGAAGCTGCGACGGATCGCGGACCTCTGGACCCAGGGCGTCGACGTGGACTGGCGGCGGCTCTACCCGTCGCAGACGCCGCGCCGGCTGAGCCTGCCCGGGTATCCCTTCTCCAAGAAGCGTTACGCCCCGCCCGTGGTGGAGGCCCAGGGCGTGCGCGTTGAAGTGGCGCTCCATCCACTGGTCCACCGCAACAGCTCCGTCCTCTCCGAGCAGCGCTACAGCAGCACCCTCCGGGGTGACGCGTTCTTCCTGGCCGATCATCAGGTCAACGGGCGCAAGGTCCTGCCGGCCGCGGCGTATCTGGAGATGGTCCGCTTCGCGGCCTGTGATGCCTGGGCTGAAGAAGCGGTGGGCCGGATTCCCGTCCTCAAGAATGTCGTGTGGGTCACGCCCCTGGTGGTGGACGCGGCGGTCGAGGTCGGCATCGCGCTGGAAGCGCAGGATGCCCGGCGACTGTCGTTCGAGGTCCACGCCACGCTGGAAGGTGCGGACGAGCGCGTCGTCCACTGCCGTGGCGTGGTGGAGTTGCAGGAGCGCGTGGCGCCACGTCACGACCTCGGGCGGATTGAAGCCGACTGCACCCAGAAGGTCCTGAGCCGTGAGCACTGCTATGACGTCTTCGCTCGCATGGGGTTGGCCTATGGGCCTGGACACCGTGCAATCGCGCGGGTGCGGGTGGGGAGCGGGCAGGCGCTGGGCGAACTGGAGCTGCCCGAGCACCTGACGGGGGACAGCGCCCGGTTCGTTCTGCACCCCGCGCTGGTCGATTCCGCCCTGCAAGCGGCGGTCGGCGTGCTGGGGGACTCCGGGGCTCACACGCCTGCGTTGCCGTTCGCCGTGGAGGAGGTCGCGGTCCATGGCCCCTGCACCCCGAGGATGCGGGCCGTGGTGCGGAGTGGTGCGTCGGAGCGGAAGCTCGACGTCGACCTGTGCGACGAGCAGGGCGTTGTCCTCGTGTCCATCCGAGCCCTGTCGTTGCTGCCGCTCTCGGAGCGGACGACACGAGCCTCGGCCGCCGTGGCCACGGGACTGTTCCGAACGGAATGGGTGGCTCGCGAGCTTCAGCCGGGCGAGGCGGGAGCCTTCGAGCACCAGGTCGTCGTCGTGTGCGGCTTGCCGGGCGTGGACTCGGACGGGTTGTCCTCACGACTCGACGGCGCTGAGTGCGTGGTGCTGGAGAGCGGCCATGCGTCCGTCGCGGACCGGTTCCTTCACGCGAGTGAGCGGCTGCTGGGCGTGCTCCAGCGGGTGACGACCACGCGGCGCGCGGGCAAGGCCCTGGTCCAGTTGGTGGCCGCGTCGGGCGCGGAGGTGCTCCTTCAGGGCCTGAGCGGGATGCTGAAGACCGCGGCGCAGGAGGACGACAAGGTCGTGGGCCAGATGGTGCTGCTGGCCAGCCGGCGCCGTCGCTCGACGTGCTGGCGGAGGTGCTGCGCAACGAGGCCCGCGAAGCTGGCGCCAGAGACGTCCGCTACCGCGAGGGCAGCGGTGGGTCTCTGCCTGGCGCGGCCGGTCCGCCGACGCCGGGCCCGGTCCTTCCTGGCCGGATGGCGGCGTGTACCTCATCAGCGGCGGAGCAGGCCGCCTGGGGCTTCGGGTCACCGAGGAGCTTTCCCGGCACACGCGCGGAGCGACGGTCGTGCTGGTGGGCCGCTCCGCGCCCACGCCCGAGGTCGCCGACTGTATCGAGCGCACCGCGGGAGCGGGGCTTCGCGTCGTGTACCGCCAGACGGACGTGGGGGACCGGGCCGCGGTGGATGCGCTGGTGCGGGAGGTCCGAACCGCCTTCGGGCCCGTCAAGGCGGTGGTGCACGCGGCGGGCCTCCTGCGGGACCGTTACCTCCGGGACAAGACGCCGGAGGAGCTGCGCGCGGTGGCGTGGCCCAAGGTTCGGGGCATCGAGAACCTGGACCTTGCGACGCGAGGCGAGCCGCTGGAGCTGTTCCTGGTGTTTTCGTCGATTGCCGGAGCGCTCGGGAACATCGGGCAGGTGGACTACGCGGCGGCCAATGCCTTCATGGATGGCTACGCCGTCTGGCGGGCCGCCCTGGTGCGGACGGGGGAGCGTTCCGGGCGCACGCTCTCGGTCAACTGGCCCTTCTGGGAAGAGGGCGGCATGCAGGTTGATGCCGCCACGGCGAAGCGCATGGTCCGGGAGTGGGGCATCGCGGGGCTGGACAGCACCCAGGCCTTCGACGCGCTCTACCGCGCCCTGGGGACCGATGAAGCCCAGGTGATGGTGCTGGCGGGGAACCTGGAGACCCTCCAGCGCCGACTGGCGTTCAGCGCGAATCGTCCCGCGAAGGTGGACGCGGCGCGGAGCGTGACGATTGACGATGACACCCTGAGGACGCAGGTCCGGCAGGTCCTCATGTCCGTCGTTTCGAAGGTCCTCAAGATTCCCCACGAGGAGATCGACGCCGACGCCGAGCTCAAGGAGATGGGCTTCGACTCCATCTCCCTGACGGACCTGGCGCATCAGCTCGCAGGCGAGTACCGGCTCGACCTGGCGCCCACCGTGTTCTTCGAGCATCCGACGATCAACGCCCTGGTGGGGCGGCTGGTCAGCGAACACCGTCCATTGCTGGTGGAGCGGCATCGGAGCGTGGCGGCCCCCGTGGCGGTGACTCCGCGTGAGGACCTGACGCCACCGGCTCCGGCCCGGAGCCGCCGCGCCACGGCAGTCAGTCCGCCTCCGGCCGTGCGGCCCACGGGGCTGCGCGAGCCGGTCGCGGTGGTCGGCATGAGCGGCGCGTTCCCTGGCGCCCCCGACCTGGCGACCTTCTGGAAGAACCTGGCCGAAGGGCGTGACTGCATCGAGGAGATTCCCGCCGACCGCTGGAACTGGCGTGAGCACTACGGGGACCCGGCGGCGGAGGACAACAAGACCCGCATCCGGCACGGCGGCTTCATCGAGGGCGTGGGCGAGTTCGACCCCTTGTTCTTCGGCATCTCCCCCTCGGAAGCCGAAATCATGGACCCGCAGCAGCGCCTGCTGATGACGCATGTCTGGCGTGCCATCGAGGACTCGGGTCACTCGCCGCAGAGTCTGGCCGGCAGCAACACCGCCATCTTCGTGGGGACGGGCAACACCGGGTACTCGACGCTGCTGGAGCGCGCGCGGGTCGCCATCAAGGGCAGCACCGCCACCGGCTCCGTGCCCTCGGTGGGGCCGAACCGCCTGAGCTACCTCCTGGACCTCCATGGTCCCAGCGAGCCCATCGAGACGGCGTGCTCCAGCTCGCTGGTCGCGGTGCACCGGGCGCTCCTGGCCATCGAGCTGGGCCTGTGTGACGCGGCCCTCGTCGGCGGGGTCAACACCATCGTCACGCCGGACGCGCACATCGGCTTCGGCAAGGCGGGGATGCTGAGCGAGGACGGGCGCTGCAAGACGTTCTCCCGGAACGCGGACGGCTACGTCCGAGGCGAGGGCGTGGGCGTGCTGTTCCTCAAGCGCCTCAGCCATGCCGAGCGCGACGGAGACCCCATCTACGGCCTGCTGCTGGGCAGCGCCGAGAACCACGGTGGCCGGGCGAACTCGCTGACGGCCCCGAACCCCAAGGCCCAGGCCGACCTCATCGAGGCCGCCTGGCTGCGCGCGGGCGTGGACCCGCGCACGGCGGGCTACATCGAGGCTCACGGGACGGGCACGTCGCTGGGAGACCCGGTGGAGGTCAACGGGCTCAAGAGCGCCTTCCGCGCCCTCTTCGAGAAGACCGGCGCCGCCACGGGGAACGGCACCCACATCGGCATCGGCTCCGTGAAGAGCAACATCGGGCACCTGGAGCTGGCCGCTGGCGTGGCGGGGCTCATCAAGGTGCTGTTGCAGCTGCGTCACGGGACGCTGGCGAAGAGCCTCCACTGCGAGGAACTCAATCCCTACATCGACCTCAAGGGCTCGCCCTTCTACGTGGTGCAGGAGGGGCGGCCCTGGCTGGCGTTGAAGGATGCCAGCGGCCATGCGCTGCCGCGCCGCGCGGGCGTCAGCTCCTTTGGCTTCGGCGGGGTCAACGCCCACGTCGTCGTCGAGGAGTACGTGCCTGGCCACGAGGTGCCGCCGACACGGCTGCACGGCCCGGCCATCTGCGTCCTGTCCGCCCGGACCGAGGAGCAACTGCGCGAGCAAGCCCGGCAGTTGCTCGACGTGGTGGAGCGGGGCGGGTACGGGGACGACCAGCTCCCCGCGCTTGCGTACACGCTCCAGGTGGGGCGTGACGCCATGGAGGAGCGACTGGCCCTGCTGGTGGACTCCATCAGCGGGCTCCAGGAGCGGCTCCGCGCGTTCGTGAATGGCGCGGGAGCCGGCGACGCGGTGTTCCGCGGTCACGTGAAGCGCAGCAAGGACGCGCTGTCCGTCTTCTCGGGTGACGACGACCTCCAGCAGGCGATCGCGTCGTGGCTCGACAAGGGCAAGTACCACAAGCTGCTCGACCTCTGGACCAAGGGGCTGTCGTTCGACTGGAACCGGCTGTACGGGGCCCAGCGGCCGCGGCGCCTGAGCCTGCCCACGTACCCGTTCTCCCGGAAGCGCTACTGGGTCCCGGAGGGTGGGCAGTCCACGTGGGGGACACCGGTCGCCGGGGGCGTGGAGTCGCTGCATCCGCTGCTGCGGCGGAACGTCTCCGACCTGCACCGCCAGGGCTATGAGGCCGTGTTCAGCGCGGACCAGTTCTTCCTCGCCGACCACGTCATTCTAGGCAAGCGGGTGGTGCCCGGCGTCGTCTACCTGGAGATGGCGCGCGCCGCGCTGCAGCTCGCCGAGGGCGGTGACGCCTCGGCCATCCGGCCCATCCGCGTGGCCAACGTGACGTGGCCGCAGCCGCAAGTGGTGGACGGGCCCACGACGGAGCTTCGGGTGTCCTTGTTCCCGGAGGACACGGGGAGCGTGCGCTTCGAAATCACCAGTGGCCCGGACGACGCGAGCGTGTGCCACAGCCAGGGGTTGGTCGGTTCCTTCGAACCGAAGGCCGCGGCGCCCGTGGACCTGGAGGCACTGAAGTCCCAGTGCCGGCGTGGAGAGCTGTCCGCCGAGCAGTGCTACCAGGCCTTCGCGTCGCTGGGCGCCGCTTATGGGCCGGGGCACCAGGCCCTGCAAGCCGTCTATCAGGGCGCGGACCAGGTGTTGGCGCGGCTCGTCCTCCCTGACGGGCTCGGTACGACGGTGGCGCCGTACGTCCTGCATCCCTCGCTGATAGATGCGGCGTTGCAGGCGACCATCGGCATGAGCGCGCAGGAGAGCCCCGCGCCCGTGGGCCTGCCGTTCTCCGTGGACGCGGTGGAAGTGCTGGGCGCCTGCCCGTCACGGCTCTGGGTGTGGATCCGGAACGCCGCGGGAGGCGTGGCCGGAGGCGCGGTGCGGAAGTTCGACCTGGACCTGCTCGCGGACGACGGTCAACCGTGCATGCGACTCAGGGGCTTCCTGATGCGCGCCGCGAAGGAGCTGCGCGCCGCGCCCGTGGTGACGCAGGAGGTGGTGGAGGACGACGCGCCCACCGAGGCGGTGCCCGTGGCGGACGGGGCCTCCGTGCGCGACCAGATTCGGAGCGCGCTCATCGTGGAGGTCGCCCGCGCCGTCAAGGTGAGCGCGGGGGACATCGATATCAACACCGAGTTCAGTGAGTATGGCTTCGACTCCATCAGCCTGACGGAGTTCGCCAGCCGGCTGAACCACGCCTACGGCCTGTCCCTGACGCCCACGCTGTTCTTCGAGCTGCCCACCATCGCCGCGCTGTCGGTGCACCTCGCGGAGAAGTACCGGAGGCACTTCACCAAGGAGGGCGGTGATGCCAGCGCGGGTGTTGCGAAGGCACCCAGGGCCGCCGTGGGACCGAAGGCGGAGACGCGGCGGCTCCGGCGCATGGCCCGGCCTGCGCGAAGCACCGAGGCGCCCGCGTACGACCTGGCGGAGCCCCTGGCCGTCATCGGCATGAGTGGCCGCTTCCCCATGGCCGAGGACCTGGAGGCGTACTGGCGGAACCTCCGGGATGGCGTCGACTGCATCCAGGAGATTCCCGCGTCACGCTGGGACTGGCGGGAGATCTACGGCGACGCGAACCGGGAGCCCGGCAAGACGCTCATCAAGTGGGGTGGGTTCATCGACGGCATCGAGGAGTTCGACCCGCTCTTCTTCGGTGTGTCGCCTTCCGAAGCGGAGCTGATGGACCCCCAGCAGCGCCTGCTGATGACCTACGTGTGGCTGGCCATGGAGGACGCGGGCTACTCCGCCAGCGCACTGTCCGGCACCCGGACGGCGCTGTTCGTGGGCACGGGGCAGGCCGGTTACGGCTCGCTCATCGAGCAGGCGAACGCGGAGATCAAGAGCTACGCGTCGACGGCCGCGGTGCCCTCCGTGGGCCCGAACCGGATGAGCTACTTCCTCAACATCAAGGGCCCGAGCGAGCCCATCGAGACGGCCTGCTCCAGCTCCCTGGTCGCGATGCACAAGGCGATGCTGGCCATCCGCAGCGGCGAGTGCGACATGGCCATCGTCGGCGGGGTCAACACGCTGCCGACGCCCGCGGGGCACATCGGCTTCGACAAGGCCGGCATGCTGAGCCCGGACGGGCGCTGCAAGACGTTCTCCGACCAGGCGAACGGCTACGTGCGGGGTGAAGGCGTGGGCATGTTGATGCTCAAGCGCCTCTCTCTCGCCGAGGCGGATGGCGACCACATCTACGGCGTCATCCGGGGAAGCGCCGCCGCCCACGGTGGGCGGACGAACTCGCCGACCGCGCCCAGCCCCAAGTCACAGGCGGAGCTGCTCCAGGCGACCTACCGGCAGGCCGGCATCGAGCCGCGGACCGTCACGTACATCGAGGCGCACGGCACGGGGACCTCGCTGGGAGACCCCATCGAAATCGACGGGCTCAAGAACGCCTTTGGCACCTTGGACCCGGCGCTCGGAATGGGGGCGGTCGACAGCGCCTTCTGCGGCCTGGGCTCCGTCAAGACGAACATCGGCCACCTGGAGCTCGCCGCGGGCGTCGCCGGCGTCATCAAGGTGCTGCTCCAGATGAAGCACAAGACGCTGGCCAAGAGCCTGCACTGCCAGGAGATGAACCGGCACATCCGCCTGGAGGGTTCGCCCTTCTTCATCGTGCGTGAAACGCAGCCGTGGCCCGCGCTGGAGGATGGCGCGGGCAACCCCGTGCCTCGGCGCGCGGGCGTGAGCTCGTTTGGCATCGGCGGCGTCAACGCACACGTGGTGGTGGAGGAGTACCTGCCGTCCCGTGCGTCAATCGTCGACGAGCCCTCCATCGAGGCGGACCACCTCATCGTGCTGTCGGCGAAGAACGAGGCCCGCCTCATCGAGCGCGCCCAGCAGTTGTTGCACGCGGTGGAGCAGGGCGATGTGTCCCAGGCGAACCTGTCCTCGGTGGCATACACCCTCCAGGTTGGCCGTGATGCCATGGAGGAGCGGCTGGGACTGCTCGCGCGCTCCGTGGACGAGCTGAAGGAGAAGCTCCGCCAGTTCACCGTGGGCCAGGAGCTGGCCGAAGGCGTGTACCGGGGCCACGTGAAGCGGCACAAGGAGTTCCTCTCCGTCTTCGCGGATGACGCGGAGATGCAGGAGGCGGTGGCCAAGTGGATGGCCCGGGGCAAGCTGGCCAAGGTCCTGGAGGTCTGGACGCGAGGCCTGCCGGTGGACTGGGCGAAGCTGCACGGCGCGACGCCGAGACGGGTCAGCCTGCCTGCCTATCCCTTCGCGCGAGACAGGTACTGGGTGGCGAAGCCGGCGCGCTCGGAAGGACGGGGCCGTGCTGGCGCGGTCGCGGCCCTGCACCCGCTGGTGCATGAGAACTCGTCCGACCTCCGGGGGCAGCGCTACAGCGCCCGGCTCACGGGGGAGGAGTTCTTCCTCCGGGACCACGTGGTGGGCCAGGACAAGGTCCTCCCGGGCGTCGCCTTCCTGGAGATGGCACGCGCCGCGGTGGTGAACGCGATGGGGGCAACGCCGCCCGGGAAGGTGACGCTGCGGAACGTCGTCTGGTCACGGCCGATTGTCGTGAGCGACGCGCCCGTCCAGGTGCACGTTGGCCTGGAGGCGGAGCAGGACGGCGGCGTCGTCTTCGAAATCTACGGCGGCACCGACGAGGCGCCGCTCCTGTTCTGCCAGGGCCGGGCACGCATCGGCGCGGATGCCGATGAGGCGGCCTCCGGACCTCGCGTGGACCTGGCGGCGCTCCGCTCCAGTTGCCAGGACCGGCGGGTGAGTGGCGAGGCCGTCTACCAGACGTTCGCCTCGGCGGGGTTGACCTACGGGCCGACCCTCCGTGCCCTCCAGGAGCTCGCGGTCGGACGCGGTCAGGTGCTCGCGCGGGCCGTGCTGCCCGAGCAGGTGCAGAGCGGCCAGGGACAGTTCGTGCTGCACCCGAGCCTCCTGGACGCGGCGCTGCAAGCCGCGCTCGGGTTGCACTCGGAGGAGGGCGGCCAGTTGGCGCTCCCGTTCGCGTTGGAGGCGCTGGAGGTGTGGGACGGGCCTGCACCCACGGACGTCTGGATTCACCTGCGGGATGAGACGGACGGCGCGGCGGGCGCGAGCCGGCAGAAGATCGCCATCTCGCTCTGTGACGGCGAAGGCCGGGTGTGGGTGCGGCTGAAGGGCTTCTCCACGCGGCCCGTTCCAACCGCGGGCGTCCGTCCTGCTCCCGCCAACCACGTCCTGCTCTACGCGCCCACCTGGGAGGAGAAGGTGCTCGCCGCGGTGCCGTCCTCCGCGTCACGTCGCCGGCTGCTCGTCTTCTGTGGCGCCACCACCGCCGTGGCGGATGCCGCAGCGGTGCGGATTTCGGGGGCGCAGGTGCGGTCCGTGGAGACCACGGCCGCGAGCGCGCCTGAGCGCTTCCGTGAGCTTGCCCAGAAGCTGTTCGAGGTCATCAAGGCGCTGGCCCTGCAGACGGGCCGAGAGCAGACGCTGCTCCAGTGCGTGGTGTCCACTCAGGAGACCGAGCGGGACCACCTGCGCGGCCTGGTGGGGCTCTTCAAGACGGCTCGCCTGGAGCACCCGAACCTGCAGCTCCAGTGGGTGGAGGTCGACGCGCCGTCGGATGTCGAGCGGGTGGTCGCTCGGCTGCAAGCGAGCAGCACGGCGCCAGAGCTTCCGCACCTGGTCTTCCAGGATGGAAAGACGCTGGTGACCCGGTGGCGTGAGCTGGAGGCGGCGGCCCCGGAGGCACCGCACTGGCGCAAGGGCGGCGTCTACCTCATCACGGGTGGCGCGGGCGGCCTGGGCAAGCGCTTCGCGCAGGCCATCATCGAGGCCACGGGGGAGGTGTCGCTCGTCCTCACGGGCCGTTCATCCGCGGGGGATGCGCAGCGGGCGTTCCTGGAGTCGCTGCGTCGGCCCGGCGTGCGCGTCGAGTACCGTCCCTGCGACGTCACGCGCGCCGAGGACTGCCAGGCGCTCATCGCCTGGGTGCGGGACACGTTCGGCGGGCTCAACGGCATCCTCCATGCCGCGGGCGTGATTGAAGACAGCCTGCTCAAGAACAAGGAGTGGGACGCGTGGGAGCGGGTGCTGGGGCCCAAGGTCCTGGGACTCACCGCGCTGGATGAAGCCAGCCGCGGCGAGCGGCTCGACTTCTTCGTGATGTTCTCCTCCTTCGCGGGCGCCATCGGCAACCCGGGCCAGGCGGACTACGCGGCCGCCAACGCCTACATGGACACGTATGCCCGTCAGCGGGATGCGCGGGTGGCCCGGGGCGAGCGCTTCGGCAAGACGGTGTCACTCAACTGGCCGCTGTGGCGCGAAGGCGGCATGCAGGTCGACGCCGCGACCGAGCAGATGATGACGCACGCCACCGGCATGGCGGCACTGGAGACAGCCGAGGGCTTGCAGGCCCTCCAGCACGCGCTGGCGCAAGCGGAGAGCCAGGTCATGGTCCTGGCGGGACAGCCCGAGCGCATCCGGAAATGGTTGGGCCGCAGTGGTCTGCTGGAAGGCACGTCGGTGGCGCCGGCACCCACGGCCAGCACGAGCACGTCGGAGCCAGGGGACGAAGTGCGCGCCCGTGTCACGGCGATGTTGTGCGCGGAGATCGCCGCGGTCCTCAAGGTGGACCCCGCCGCGGTGGACGTGGACAGCGAGCTGAGTGAGTACGGCTTCGACTCCATCACCCTCACCGAGTTCGCGAACCGGCTGAACCGCGCGTACGAGCTCGACCTGACGCCTCCCGTGCTCTTCGAGTACCCCAGCGTCGATTCGCTGGGCGGCTACCTGCTACGGGCACACCGCGAGTCGATGATGCGCCACTTCGGCGCGCAGGAACGCGCGGCCACGTCGGAGGTGGTCATCTCGCTCGAACCGGCGACGACCTCCGAGCCCGTGTCGTCGGCCCTGCGGACCCGGGAGCGCAGGGGGGCCTCGCGTGGACGTGCCGTGGAGCCGCAGCCCGTGCCGGAACGCCGTGGACTCACGCCGCTGGCGGTGGTGGGGATGAGCGGGTGCTTCCCCGGTGCGCGGGACCTGGACCAGTTCTGGTCCAACCTGGCCGGTGGCGTGGACAGCATCACCGAGGTCCCCGCGTCGCGCTGGGACTGGCGCGCGCTGTACGGGGACCCGCGCAAGGAGGCGAACAAGACGAAGGTCAAATGGGGTGGGTTCATCGACGGCGTCGAGGAGTTCGACCCGCTCTTCTTCGGCATCTCACCCGTCGAGGCCGAGGTCATGGACCCCCAGCAGCGCTTGCTGATGACGCATGTCTGGCGGGCCATCGAGGACGCCGGCTACGCCCCGCACAGCCTGTCCGGGACGCGGACGGGCATCTTCGTGGGCACCGGGAGCACGGGCTACAACAGCCTGGTCGAGCGCGCGAACCTCACCATCCAGGGGTATTCGTCCACGGCCGTCGTCCCGTCAATTGGCCCCAACCGGATGAGCTACCTGCTCAACCTGCATGGGCCGAGCGAGCCCATCGAGACGGCTTGCTCCAGTTCGCTGGTGGCGCTGCACCGGGCCATGGAGGCCATCGATAGCGGGAGCTGCGACATGGCGCTCGTGGGCGGCGTGAACACCATTGTCACGCCGGGCGGACACATCGCCTTCGACAAGGCCGGCATGCTGAGCGAGGACGGCCGTTGCAAGACGTTCTCCGCCCAGGCCAACGGTTATGTCCGAGGTGAAGGGGTGGGCGTCGTCTTCGTCAAGCGGCTGGCGGACGCGGAGCGCGACGGTGACCCCATCTACGGCGTCATCCGAAGCAGCGCGGAGAACCATGGGGGCCGGGCGAACTCGCTGACGGCGCCGAACCCCAACGCCCAGTCGCAGTTGCTCCAGGACGCCTACCGGAAGGCGGACATCGACCCACGCACCATCGGCTACGTGGAGGCGCACGGCACAGGGACGGAGCTTGGGGACCCGGTGGAGGTGAATGGCCTGAAGAACGCCTTCGCGGCGCGGGGCGGGAGCAACGCCAGCGGGAAGCACTGCGGGCTCGGTTCGGTGAAGAGCAACATCGGGCACCTGGAGCTCGCCGCTGGCATGGCGGGCGTCATCAAGGTGCTGCTCCAGATGAAGCACCGGAAGCTGGTCAAGACGCTGCACTGCGAGACCTTGAATCCGTACATCAAGCTGGAGGACAGCCCGTTCTTCATCGTTCAGGAGACGCAGGACTGGCCCACCATCAACGACGAGCGCGGCCAGCCCTTGCCCCGGCGCGCGGGCGTCAGCTCGTTCGGCTTCGGCGGGGTCAATGCCCACGTCCTGGTCGAGGAGTACGTGGGGCGTCCTCCGGCGGAAGCAACGGCGGAGGCTCCGCGCGGGCCCGTGGCCGTCGTCCTCTCCGCGAAGAACGCGGAGCGACTGCGCGAACAGGCCGCCCAACTCCTCGATGCCGTCCGGAAGGGCCGCTGGTCGGAGGCGGAGCTGCCCTCGCTGGCCTTCACGCTCCAGGTGGGACGCGAGGCCATGGACGAGCGCTTGGCCATGGTCGTGGACTCATTGGCGACGCTGGAGGCCCGGCTGCAACTGTTCCTCACGGGAGGCGGGGAGGGGCTCCTTGTCGGAGGCCGCGCGGGGAGGCCCCAGGCTTCCTCGAAGGGCTCGGCCGAAGCCGCCGTACGTGACGCGGTGGCGGCGTGGAAGACGGGCGACGCCTTGCCCCTGCTGGGGTTGTGGATCTCCGGCGCGACGTTCGACTGGGCCCAGCTCCACGCCGTGCCTCCGCCGCGTCGCACCCATGTCCCCAGCTACCCGTTCGCTCGGGACCGTTACTGGATTAGCCCCGCGCCCGCGCCTGTACCCGCGCCCGCGCCGGAGCCGCAGACACCTGCCACACCGGTTGCTCAAACACGCCCATCGCTGATCGGACAGCTGCGGACGCGCATCAGCGCGGCTGCTATCGAGGGAGAAAACCGTCAATGATTGAGTCGCTTCCGCGCCTCCTCGGAGCGCAGCTCGAGGCCATGGGCTGCTTCACGCGGCTGCCCGCGCGTCTCGACGAGATGCAGGCTTCGTCTGGCATCTCGCCGCGCTACGCGCGCTGGTTCAGTGAGAGCGTCGCCGCGCTGGTCCGGCACGGCGTCCTGGCCACGCATGATGGCAAGACGTACCTGCGGTCAGGCCCTCCGTCGCGTCCCGACGAGGTCTGGCGGGAATGGGAAGGACTCCGCTCGCGCTGGACGCAGGACCCGAACACGCGCGCGCTGACGACGCTGGCGGAGACCACCATCAAGGCGCTGCCGGACATCCTGGTGGGCCGCCAGTTGGCCACCGATGTCCTCTTCTCACGCGGCTCGATGAGCCTGGTGGAGGGCGTCTACAAGCACAACCCGGTGGCGGACTTCTTCAACGACGCGCTGGCCCGCAGCGTGGTGGCGTACGTCGAGTTGCTGCGCGAGCAGGACCCGGGAGCGCGCATCCGCATCCTGGAGATTGGCGCGGGGACGGGCGGCGCCACCGCGCACGTCCTGGCGATGCTGCGCACCTGCGCGCTGGACGTCGAGGAGTACTGCTTCACCGACGTGTCGCCCGCGTTCCTTCAGCACGCGGAGAAGACGTACAGCCCCGGCAGCCCCTTCCTGACGCGACGGCTGCTGGACATCGACGTGCCCCTGGAGGCGCAGGACATCCCCCGCGCGCACTTCGACATCGTCCTGGCCAGCAACGTGCTGCACGCCACCCCGGACATCCGACGGACCTTGCGCAACGCCAAGGGCGCGCTGATGAAGAACGGGCTGCTCATCCTCAACGAGATCAGCCACAACACGCTCTTCGCGCACCTCACCTTCGGGCTGCTCGACGGCTGGTGGAGCTACGAGGACGAGGACCTGCGCATCCCGGGCTGCCCGGCGATCGCGCCCGAGACGTGGAAGACGGTGCTGGAGTCGGAGGGCTTCAGCTCGGTGTTCTTCCCGGCGGCGGAGGCGCATGAGCGCGGCCAGCAGGTCATCATCGCGGAGAGCGACGGCGTCATCCGCCCCATCGCGCCGCGCGCCGCGCGCCCGCGAGCG
>JBKGHI010000180.1:0-18394 GCA_046520405.1 Myxococcus sp. 1LA | reverse complement strand
CCGCCGCGCGGAGCCCGCGCCCCGCTCACCGCCGAGGCCCGCCAGTGGTGGCGCGAACGCTCGCGCCACGGGGGCGAGGGAGCGGTCCACCTGGGATGATGAGGCCACGCCGCCCCGGGGCACGCGCGTGCCTCCGCCCGAGCCGCCGAGGAAGGACCCGTGGACGGTGCTGGGCATCGCCCCCGGGACGCCCCTGGACGAAGCGCGCCGGACCTTCCGGACGCTGATTGCGCAGTACCACCCGGACAAGGTGGCGCACCTGGCGCCGGAGTTCCACGCGCTCGCCGAGCTGCGCACGCGGGAGATTCTGGACGCGTGGGAAGCGGTGGAGCGGGCGCTGTCCGGAGGGACGTGAGCCCGCGTTACACCCGCAACGACGGCGGCGGAGGCGTAATGAGCGTCCTGCCGCTGTCCAGGGCGAAGCGCGCGATGATGGGCATGTGGTCGGACAGGCCGTGGAAGCGGCTGCGGAGGTCTCCGAACGGCGATGTCTCCTGCGTGTCGAGCCAGCGCACGCCGGCGCCGGAGAACACGTGGTCCAGGTGCATCCGCATGTGCATGAAGCCGGCGGTGGGAAAGCCGCGCGACAGGTTCGGGTCAATCTGGCCCACGGCGGCCTGGGCGCAGGTGAGCCGGCCGTCGGTGGTGAGGTAGCGGTACACGGGCGACGCGGGCGGCGAGTTGAAGTCTCCGCACACGATGTAGGGCTCGTCACCGCTGAGGCCGTGCATGAACTCGGTCAGCTTGCGCGCTTCGTGGAGCTGATTGACGCCGCAGCCCATCTTGTCGCGTGTGGCCCAGAACTCGCGGGCGAACGGCGTGGGCAGGCTGAGGTGGGTGTTGAAGATGTGGAAGGGGTGCCCGTCCTCGCGCCGCAGCAGGCGCATGTGGGCGCAGATGCGGCTCTGTTTCCGGTCCTTGAGCCGCTGGACGTGGTGGTGGGTGATGGCCTGGGGCGCGGCCACGTTGTGCGTGGCGACCTCCAGCTTGCGCGTGTTCACCAGCACCGCCAGGCCGGTGGTGTAGAGGGACACCTCGCCGAGCTTGTAGTGGTGGGCGCGGAAGTAGAAGGCCTCGTAGGGCATCTCCCGGCCCAGCATGGCGAACGTCTCCACCATCCGGCCCATGAAGGCGGTGAGCTGCGTCTCGCCCGGCTGCTTGGGCCGGTCGATGATGTTGCTGCGCAGCGAGGCGGTCTCCACCTCCTGCAGGCAGACGACGTCCGGCAGCGGGTCCAACGACGCCAGCGCCGCGGCGACCCGTCGTTTGGGGCCCACGGTGCTCGCCAGGCCGCGGAGCATGTGGCCGAAGTAGCGGACGTTGTAGGTGACGATTCGCAGCGGGGATGGGCTCATGGGCAGCGCGGTGGCCCCCTCCGGTGGGCCTCGGGAGGAAATTACTAACCGGCAGGCGCTCCGGCTTGAGACGGAGTCCGGCGCCTGACACTCCCTGGGCCTGCCTGCTCGGCCGTACTCCTTGTCCGGGGAGATGCGGACAGCGCGCCGAGATGCACCTCACCTGGCAACGACTGGAGCCGGATTCCAGCCACCCTGTGGTTTTCTGCTGGAGGTTCCGGGCCCGAGAGGGGGGACGGCGCTCGGCGGCCAGTGACGGGACATCAGCGGTGTAACCGAGGGAGGGCTGTTCATGCGGGGATACACGTGGGGTGTGGCAATCGCATCCATGATGGGGCTCATCGGGTGTGGCGAGGACGACACGTATCTGTATGACGTGTCGCTGGATGAGGCGGCGCTGAGCAACGTCCCAGTCAAGTGCTCGGGCCAGGTCAGTACCTCATTTGGAGGCGAAGGCCCGGCGACGGGAATCGAGGCCCAGCAACAGTGGCGTCTTCAGCGCGGAGAGCTGGATTCGATGACACTGGAGATGCCCGACCTCAACATCCGGGCTCCGGGCATCACTGGGTACAACGTGGATGCGGACGACGAGCCGGACGTCTTCAAGGGTTCAGCCGGCGCGGACGGTGGTTTTCAGTTCGTGCAAACCAAGGTGGAGAACTTCGGGGATGAGTGGGGCGCCTACCAGGCGTTCAGCATCGTCATTACGAGCAAGCACCTGGACGACACCATCCACGGCCATTTGTGGTTCCGAAGCGAGCACCTGGTCGCGCCTCCGATGGCGAATTGGGAGGAGGTGGAATGCACCGTGACCATCCCTTTCACGGCCAAGCGCGTGACGGAGTAGGCTCCTCCGCTCGCGTCACAGTGGCGCGAGCCCTGTGACGGAAGGAGCGGAGACCGATGCGTGGAGACCAGTGGGGCGCCATGGCCGCCGTGGTGGTGGCGCTCACGGGCTGTGGCGAGGACGACACGTACCTCTACGACGTGACGCTGGACGGTGAGACGCTGGCCAACGTGCCCACGGAGTGCTCCGAGTTCGTCCAACCGGCCCAAGGCCCCGCGGTCGGCCTCGAAGCGCAGCAGCGCTGGACCATCCGCCGCGGGGAGATGGACTCGATGTTCCTGGAGGTCCCCGACATCGACTTCCAGACGCCGAACAACGCCTACGTCATCAACGGCGACGGCGCGCCGGACGTGCTCATGGGCTCGGTGGGCGCGGACGGCGGCTACCAGTTCATCCACATCCAGACGCGCCTGGACGAGGACCACAAGTTGTCCCCCCTGGGCAACGAGCACGCCTTCCGCATCGCCATCAACAACAAGGACCTGGATGACGCCATCCAGGGCACCGTCTGGGTCCGCAACGAGCACGTCGAGCGGGACCCCGTCACCGGCTCCACGATTGCCTCCGGCTGCGCGTCCGCCGTCCGCTTCACCGGCCGCCGGGTGACGGAGTAGCGCGCTTCAGCCGCACCACCGTGTCCAGCAGGTGCTCCAGCGCCGCCTGGGGTTCGGTGCACAGCCCGGAGTGCACCGGCCCCGTCTGGATGATGGTGCTGCGCGGCGCCACCACCCAGTGCCAGCGCTCCTTCTGGGACAGGCGCCCAATGGGCCCCGAGCCCTTCCCTCCCTCGCACACGCGGCGGAAGCTCTCCAGGTGGCCGCGCACCATCTCCACGTCCACGTCGGGCCACAGCGCCCTCAGCCGCGCCTCATCCGGCTCCACGCGCACGCCCAGGAAGCGCTGGGTGGCGCAGAAGAGCACCACGCCCGCGTTGACGAACTCCTCGCGCTCCACGCGCGGGACAACGCGGATGATGGCGTAATCAAACGAGCTGGGCGCGGGCACGGTCCGCCTCCTCAATGAACGCGGGCACCGCTTCCAGCCGGCGCAGCAGCCAGGTGGTGTAGGCGGCGCGGTGGGCCTCGGCGGTGGGAAAGGGGGACTCGGTGCTCGTGAGCCACGCCTCCGGAATGGCCCCCACGATGCGCTCCACCACCTCCCGGGTGATGCGCGTGCCCAGGTGCTTGCCGGCCTCCTGCAGCGCCGTGGCCCACGGCAGCAGCACGTGGTCCTTGATGGGCGCGAAGCGGCCCTGGCTGCGCGCCTCCCAGTCGTCCCACGAGTGGTGGAAGTACAGCGAGGCCCCGTGGTCGATGAGCCACAGGTGCCGGTGCCACGTCAGCATGTTGGGGTTGCGCGGCGTGCGGTCCACGTTGGTGATGTACGCGTCGAACGCGACGATGCCGGACGCCTCCTCCGCGGAGGGCGCGGGGTCTGCCACCGGGTCGAAGGTCACCGACGCCGGGAGGTAGTCCAGCGCCAGGTTGAGGCCCGCGCTGGCCTTGAGCAGCTCCCGAATCTCGGAGTCCGGCTCGTTGCGCCCCAGCGCCGGGTCCAACTCCACCAGTACGAGCTCCGGCACCCGCAGTCCCAGCTCCCGAGCCAACTCCCCGGCGATGAGCTCGGCGATGAGCGCCTTGGCGCCCTGGCCCGCGCCCCGGAACTTCACGACGTAGAGCCCCGCGTCGTCCGCCTCGATGATGGCGGGCAGCGAGCCGCCCTCCCTCAGTGGCGTCACGTAGCGCGTGGCGGTGACCGTCCTTGGCATCCCTGACCTCCCGTCCTCTCTCCTGGCGCCGCCCCTGGGGCGCCGGGCCGCGTCGCGGCATGTAGCATGTCGGCCGGGGTGGGGAGGCGCTGACGCCGATCGGGCCGATCGCTGGAAACTTTGTCCGACACAATGCGACAATCATTTATCGGCGTTTTTTTCTGCCCCCCACGGAGCACCCCCACCATGGAAATCTCTCGCAAGCCGAAGTCGCCCGTGTCGCAGTCCACCCGCCCCAGCGAGACGGCCAAGCCGGCCGCCGCGGCCAAGCCCGTGGAGAAGGCGCCGGTCCAGTCAGCGAAGGACGGCTTCGAGTCGGGGGGCGCCCGGGGCTCCAACTTCGTGGACCGCCCGAAGGGCAACTTCGTGGACCGCCCCACGGGCCTGCCGCCGGGCACCCCGTCCGCGCTGCCGGCCACGGCCTTCGCCTTCGGCTCCAACCACGTCGCCGTGCGTCCCTTCGCGGAGAGCGCGGCCCGCGCGCCCGTCACGCTGAAGGCGTCCGCCACGCCCAACGCGAAGGTGAACGACCTCCAGACGACGACGTCCACCGTGTCCTTCGACCAGGACGTGAAGCTGGACTCGCTGAAGCTGAACCTGGACGTGGCGCACACGTTCAAGGGTGACCTGGTCGTCAAGCTGACCAGCCCCTCCGGCAAGACGGAGACGATTCACAACCGCACCGGCGGCAGCGCGGACAACATCAAGGGCAGCTACGACCTGAGCGCCTTCAAGGGCGAGTCCACCAAGGGCACCTGGACGCTCTCCGTCGAGGACAAGGCGCGCCGCGACACGGGCACCCTGAAGAGCTGGAGCCTGGACGCCGCGGGCCAGACGACGGGCACGGGCCCCATCGAGGAGCCGAAGCCCCAGCTCTCCGGCCCGCCGGTCATCGCCGTGTTCGACGGCGGCGTGGACTTCAAGCACTCCGACCTGGATGACGCGATGTGGGTCAACCCGAACGAGGTCGCGGGTGACGGCATCGACAACGACGGCAACGGCGTCAAGGACGACATCCACGGCTACAACGTCGGCTACAACAGCGGCGACGTGCTGCGCGGCAGCGGCACGGACCACGGCACGCACGTGGCCGGCATCATCGCCGCCGAGGACAACGGCGAGGGCAACACCGGCGTCGCCGCGGGCAAGGCGAAGATCATGAGCCTGGGCGGCCTGTACAACGGCGCGGACCTGCTCACGAACTTCGAGCGCGGCGTCGACTACATGGTGAAGATGAAGACCGAGCACGGCGTGAACATCCGCGCCGTCAACGCCAGCTTCGGCAACGAGTACCGCGACGCGGCCTCCGTGAAGCGCTGGACGGACGCGGTGCAGAAGCTGGCCGACGCGGACATCCTCCTCGTCGCGGCCACCGCGAACGGCTACGGCAGCGACCTGAACGACGTGGCGGACATGCCCGCCAACATCGACCTGCCCAACGTCATCACCGTGGCGTCCATGGACAAGAACAACGACAAGCTCGCTGACTTCTCGTCCTACGGCGACAAGGTGGTGGAGCTGGCCGCGGTGGGCGAGGACGTGCTGAGCACCGTCCCGGGCGGCGGCTGGGAGGAGATGAGCGGCACCTCCATGGCCACCCCGACGGTGGCGGGCGCAGCGGCGCTGATGTTCGCCGAGAACCCCAACCTGACGGCCGCCCAGGTGCGCGACCTGCTGGTGAAGACGGTGGAGGTGGACTCCGACCTCAAGGGCAAGGTGAGCACCAGCGGCAAGCTGGACATCGAGGCCGCCGTGGCCGCCGCCAAGGCCACGCTCGAGGACGACACCACGGTCGCCGGGCGCTGAGCCGGTCCTGAGGTGACGCAGCGAGAAGCTCCCGGTGCCCAGGCGCCGGGAGCTTTTTCGTGTCCGATTTGATTGCGCACAATTTAATTGCGCCCTATTTGTCTCCCATGTCGCTGGATGACCCGCTCAGCCTGGACCGGCAAATCTGCTTCCCGCTCTACGCGGCGGCCCGGGCCATGACGCAGGCGTACGCCCCGCTGCTGTCGAAGCTGGGGCTGACGTATCCGCAGTACCTGGTGCTCCTGGTGCTGTGGGAGACGGATGGGGAGACGGTGAAGGGGATGGGGGAGCGGCTGTACCTGGACTCGGGGACGCTCACGCCGCTGCTCAAGCGGATGGAGTCCCAGGGCCTGGTCCGGCGGGAGCGGAGCGCGGAGGACGCGCGCTCGGTGCGCATCTCCCTGACGTCCGAAGGACGGGCCCTGCGTCGCAAGGCCGCGTCCATTCCCGAGGCGATGGCCTGCAAGTTGGGGCTGACGCTGGAGGAGGCGACCCGCCTGCGCCGCGACGTCATGCGGCTTTTCGAAGTGCTTTCGCGGTCCCACGTTGATTCCTCGAAGTAACGCCCAAGGAGAACACCATGGCTCCCGTCGCTATCAGCCCCCTGTACAGCACCGCCGCCACCACCCACGGAGGCCGCAACGGCCGCGTGAAGTCGGAGGACGGCGTCCTGGACCTGCCCCTGGCCATGCCCAAGGAGCTGGGCGGCGCGGGCGGCGCCGTCTCCAACCCGGAGCAGCTCTTCGCCGCGGGCTACTCCGCCTGCTTCGAGAGCGCGCTGCGGCTGGTGGCGCGCATGCAGGGGAAGAACCTGGGCAACGACGCGGGCGTGCGCGCCACCGTCACCATTGGCAAGACGCCGGACGGCGGCTTCGGGCTCGCGGTGGAGCTCCAGGGCATCCTGCCGGGTATTCCGAATGAGGAAGCCCAGAAGCTCATGCACGCGGCCCACGAGGTGTGCCCGTACTCGAAGGCCACGCTCGGCAACATCGACGTGAAGCTCTCCGTCGCCGGTTAGCCGCGCACGGGCCGTTGCGCCGAAGGGGCTCGCTGACTCCCGCACGCGCCCCCTGGCGGAACGCACGACCCCTTACGGCGTGTTGCCCGGCACCCACACGCCCCAGTCCAGGAGCTGCATGCCTCCACCGCTGGGCATGAGCTGGTCGAGCAGCGGCTGGAAGCGGGCCTCGTGGGCCAGCCCGGAGAGGGCCTCGTCCCAGGGTTCGGCGGCGTAGACCTGGACCTGGACATTGTTCATCTGGGGCTGTGGCGTCTCGAAGCGGTGCGCTGGAACGCGGTGCTCGCCCACCGTCACTGTCTCCTGCCTGGCCGGTGCGAGGCCCGTGGGAGACGGTGGCCACTGCCGGACATCGAGGGACTCCCAGATGCGCGCCAGCACCGCCTCCTCCAGAGGCACGGCGTCCGCCTGGGAGAAGTCCGGGCACGCCGCGCCTGTCTTGGGCGGCGTCACCTGCTGACGCAGGAGGAAGCCTCGCTCCGCGGCCTGGCAGGTGCGCATCACCGACGTGGTGTCCTCCCCCACCTGCACGTCGAACCAGGTGCCGGGCCCCCAGGGGCGGGCGAGCGTTGGCGCCAGGCCGGTGCCGCCCTCCTGTCCCTGGCGCGCCTCCACCAGGGTGAGCTGTGAGCCGCCGCCCATGCCGAAGCCCGACAGCGTGGTGCTCGCGTCGAGCAGGCCATTGGTGAGGTACAGCGGCCCCGGCGTCGCCGCGTAGAGGCGGTTCTCCAGGGGACCGTCGAACGACCGTTTGTCATTCAGGAACCGCTTCGCCTCCCACTGGCGGCCCGCGGCGGCGAGCTGCTCGGTGCTCTGTTTGCCTTCACGGATGACGTCCAGCGCACGCGACTCATCCGCGCGCACGGGCATCACCAGCGGACGCGCCAGCATCGGCTGCCGCGAAGGCGCACCGCCGTCCTCGGTGAAGTAGAGCGTCACCCAGACCCAGGGCAGCTCCACCGCGGAGACCTCCAGCGTCACCACGCCGGCCACCGCGGCCTCGGGCACGGAGCCGGGCGGCTGCCGGCCCATGGCCTTGCGGTTGGCGGAGAAGGAATACGCCACGCGGTCGCCCACGCGGGCCTTCAACCACGGAGAGTTGCCGCGCCGCGTCGGCGTGTCGGTCGCTGTCACGGGGGGCTGCTCCTGCTCCTGGGTGGACACTTCCGGCGGCGCGGTGGTTCCGTCGGAAGGCAGCGTGTGGGGCTCCACACTCTTGCAGCTCGTGCCCAGGGCCAGGGCGGCGCACAGCATCGCGGAGCGGGACAGGGAGGCGGCGACAGGCTTTCGCATACGGGCAACCTCGGAGGTGAGGGGCATTGCGTCACCCCTGTCGGACCTTGATACACCGTGGCGCTGGCCTGCCCTCAACTTTCTGGAGTTCCGCGTCCCATGAGCACGAACCTGCGCATCCGTCGTGTCGTCCTCTACAAACATGGCGTCGGCTACTTCGAGCGCCGGGGCAAGGTGAGTGGCAACGACACGCTCAGCCTGGACTTCAAGGCGCGTGACATGAACGACGTGCTGAAGTCGCTGACGGTGCTCGACTTGTCGGGCGGCTCGGTGTCGGCGGTGAGCTACGACTCCACGAAGCCGCTGGAGCAGCTCCTGGCGGAGGCCACCATCCGCATTCCGGAGGACGGCAGCCTCACGGCGCTGCTGGGGCAAATCAAGGGCGCGCGCGTGCGGGTGCGCGTGGGCGGCGGACAGGTGGAGGGCTCCATCATCGGCCTGGACTCGCTGGCGGTGGCTGCGGGGGAGACGAGCGTGATGCGCCCGTTCCTGTCGCTGCTGGTGGGCGCCTCGCTGCGCACCTTCGACATCCTGGACGTGTCGGAGCTGGAGTTCCTCGACGAGGCGGTGCGCAAGGATTTGGAGTTCTACCTGGCCACGGTGCTGTCCTCGTACAAGAAGGACTCCAAGCGGATGGCCATCCTCACCTCGGGCCAGGGTGAGCGCGAGCTGTTCGTCAGCTACGTGGTGGAGTCGCCGGTGTGGAAGACGAGCTACCGCATCCTCCTGGACGAGGGCGAGCCGCCGCTCCTCCAGGGCTGGGCGCTGGTGGACAACACCGGGGACGAGGACTGGGTGGACGTGAAGCTGTCGCTCATCGCCGGGCTGCCGGTGTCCTTCGTGCATGACCTCTACAACCCCCGGTACATGAAGCGGCCGGTGGTGGAGGTGAAGACGGAGGCGGCCGCCGCGCCGGTGATTCCGGAGGAGAGCTTCGGCGGGATGGCGGCCGCGGACATGATGATGGAGATGGCCGCGCCGGCGATGCCCGCCATGGCCGCCCCGGCTTCCGCGCCGCGCCGTGCCCGGGCGGAGAAGGCCATGCCGGTGGCCGTGGCGGGCGGCCCTGGTGGAGGCGGCCCGAAGCTGCGAGAGGCGATGGCGCAGAGCGCGGCGGTGACGACACTCACGAAGGAGGTGGGCGACCTCTTCGAGTACGGCGTGGACCGGCCGGTGACGGTGCACCGCAATCAGAGCGCGCTGGTGCCGATTCTTCACAAGCCCTTCGAGGGCAAGCGGGTGCTCCTCTACAACCGGGCCACGCGTGAGAAGAACCCCATGGCGTGCATCGAGCTGACGAACACCACGGGGCTCACGCTCGAGGGCGGCCCGGTGACGGTGACGGAGGACGAGCGCTACGTGGGCGAGGCGATGCTCGACACGATGAAGCCGAACGACCGGCGCTTCGTGCCCTATGCGGTGGAGCTGGGCTGCGTGGTGTCCATCGAGGACCGCACCGAGGACGGGCCGGTGTTCCGCGTGTCGGTGAACTCCGGGATGCTGGTGGCGGAGTACTTCCACATGCGGCGCACCACGTACCTGTCGCGCAACAAGGCGCAGCGGGCGCAGGTGCTCTACGTGGAACATCCACGCACGGGCTGGGAGCTGGCGAAGGGCGCCCCGGAGCCCGCGGAGACGACGGACGGCTTCTGGCGCTTCAAGCGGGAGCTGGCCGCGGGGACGCAGGACTCGCTCACCATCACCGAGCGCACGCGGGGGCAGCGCCAGTACCTCATCTCCAGCATGGGGCTGGACGAGGTCTCCTACTTCGTGTCGCAGCGCTTCGTGGACGAGAAGATGGCGGGGGCGCTGAAGGAGGTCGTCGCGCAGCGCGAGCAGGTGGACGCGCTGGCGAAGGACGAGCAGCGCCTGCAGGAGGAGCGCAATCAGCTCTTCCGGGACCAGGAGCGCATCCGCTCCAACATCGAATCGCTGAAGAGCGGAGCGTCGCAGCGCGAGCTGGCGGACCGCTTCGTGGCCAAGCTCAACGAGCAGGAGGACCGCCTGGAGGCCATCGCCCGTGAGCTGGAGGCGCTGGCCAAGCAGCGGCAGGCCGCGCAGAAGGCACTGAGCCGCCGCATCCAGGACCTCCGCTACACGGCGGACCTGTAATCCGCGAGGTTCGAGTCCTCTTCCCGGTCTCCGAAGGTGCGCCTCAGTTGGATGTTGCTGGGGCCCGATATGCAGATGCCGGGGCGTCGTTGGCACGCCGACGCCCGGTAATCTTGATGCGAGGAGATGACATGCGAATCCATGCCGTGGTGATGGCAGTGCTGTTGCTGGCCTGCGGCGGTAAGGGCGAGGACACGTTCTGGGTCCGCCTCGAGTCGCAGTCCATCGAGTGCCGAGGGCAGTGCTACTTTCGCCTCGACGTCTCCTCGGACGGCAACGCCCAGTTGGCCACCGCGGAGGCCAAGGGCAAGTTCGAGTCGTATCTGTCATTTTCGCTGACAGAGTCCGAGAAGAGGGGGGGCCTGGATGATGTGTGGCTGGCGCGGACCCAAGCGTGGGCGCCGACGTACGGGTGCCCGGACTGCGTGGACCGGATGCGGTACGACCTTGAGTTCTCCAACTCGGACGAGGTGCGACGGGCGGCAATGGACCCGACGTCCTTGCCGGAGTACATGGCTCCGCTGATACGGCGGATGGAGGCGTTGCTCCGCATCACCCTCCGTTGAGCGGCCGCGCCCTGGCGCGGCCGCCACGTGGAAGTGCGGCCCGCGCTACCCGGAGACGATGCGCCAGCGCAGCGTCCCGTCCTTGTCCGGCTCCACGATTTCCACGCGCGGATTCTTGGCGCTGGAGCATTCCAGGTACGCCTTGAAGCCCCCCGCCATCTCGTGGAGGGCCACGGGCGTCCGGTAGGTGAACTGGCGCAGCAGCAACATGCCCGTGCCGTTCTCCTCCTGGTGCAGCAGCTCCCCCTGGTCGCAGTAGGAGCGCCACATGCGCCGCGCCATGCCCAGCACCATGGTGGGCGTGGTGAAGCGCAGCACCATCTTGAAGATGGAGTGGATGTCCCGCAGGGTGACTTCGTAGCCCACCGTGTGGGCCCCTTCCGGCTTCCCGTCGAAGTGCTTGTCCACCACGTGCTGGATGATGCCGAAGTACGTCTCCACCGGCACCCAGCCCACCGCCAGCGTCGTGCGCGGGTCCGCGTGGGGTTGCAGCTCCGGAATCAGCGACTCCACGGCCGTGCGCGCGGTGTCCTCGCCGAAGCGCTCGTGCACGTAGGCCAGCAGGTTCTGGACGGTGAAGCCCTTGTAATTCACTCCCGACAATGAGGCTGTCACGCTTGCGATACCCCCCGCTCCATCCTGTGAGCCGGCCTTGGCTCACAGGCGGGTTGCGGCAAAGCCGTATGCTAGAGCACTCCACGACACGGCGGAAATAGCGGTGCACGCCATTTCCCCCGCGACAGCCACGTTGCGCCCCGGATTCCGGCCTGTCCTGAGCGAACGGTCAGCGCTGGAAGGCGCGGTAGACCTCCGCGCCGTCCACCACCGTCAGCCGCACCTCGGCGCCGGGCAGCGAGGTGACGGGCCCGTCCACCGGGTCCACCGACAGCGCGACGAAGTCCGCGTCCATGCCCGGCTGGAGCCGGCCGCGCCGGGCCTCCGCGAAGGACGCGTGCGCCGCGCCCACGGTGAAGCCCTCCAGCGCCTCCTGGCCGCTGAGGCGCTGCGCTCCGTACCAGCCGCCCTCCGGCAGGCCCTGGAGGTCCTGGCGCGTGCGCGCCGCGTACAGGCCCGCCAGCACGTTCGGGCGCTCCACCGGGAAGTCACTGCCCAGCGCCAGCACCGCGCCGGACGCCTTCAGCCGCTGCCACGCGTAGGCCCCGCGGATGCGCTCCGGCCCGACGCGCGTCTCCGCCCAGGGCATGTCGCTGGTGGCGTGCGTGGGCTGCACGCTGGCGACGAAGCCGCTGCGGCCCAGCCGGTCGATGTCCTCCAGCCGCATGATTTGCGCGTGCTCCACGCGGTGCCGGCCGGCCTGCGTGCCGGTGGCCTCCGCCGAGCGCGCGAGCACGTCCAGCACCACCGTGTTGGCCCGGTCGCCAATCGCGTGCGTGCACACCTGGAAGCCCTTCGCCATGAAGGCGCGCACGCGCGCCTCGTACTCCTCGGGCGTCAGCAGGAGCAGGCCGCGGTGGCCCGGCTCGTCGCTGTAGTCCTGGTGCAGCGCCGCGCCCCGGCTGCCCAGCGCGCCATCCAGGGTGAGCTTCACCGCGCGCAGCGTGAGCATCTTCCCCTCATAGGGGCCGTCCTTCAGGTACGTCTCACGGTCCGCCGTCTGGCCATCCGCCATGGCGTAGACGCGCAGCGGCAGCTTGCCTGCCTTGTCCCAGCGCTGGAGCAGGCGGAAGGTGCGCAGGTCCATGCCCGCGTCGTGGACGCCGGTGAGGCCCACCTGCGCGGCGTGGTTGAGCGCCGCCGTCAGCTGCGCCGCGTGCTGCGATTCCGTGGCGGGGGGCAGCACCGCCTCAATCAGTTCCATGGCGTTGTCCACCAGGATGCCGGTGGGCTCGCCGCCTTCGCCCCGGAGGATGCGGCCGCCCGCCGGGTCCTTCGTGTCACGGGTGATGCCCGCGCGCCGCAGCGCCTCGCCGTTGACCCACAGCGCGTGCCCGTCCACGCGGCTCAGCGCCACCGGCCGCGTGGGGAAGCGCGCGTCCAGGTCCGCCCGCGACGGGAAGGTCTTCTCCGGCCAGTCGTTCTGGTCCCAGCCGCGGCCCAGCAGCCACTCGCCCTGGAACGCGGAGGACGGCGCGGAGGAGACGCGCTCCAGCGCCTCCGCCTTGGTGTCCACGCCCTGCAGGTCCACCGTCACCAGCCCGCGGCCCAGGCCCGCCAGGTGCCCGTGCGCGTCGGTGAGGCCCGGCACCACCGTGGCGCTGCCCAGGTCCACCACGCGCGCGTCCTTGCCCGCGGCGGCCAGCACCTCCTCCTTCGTGCCGGTGGCCAGCACCTTGCCGTCCTTCACCGCGAGCGCCTGCACCTGGGGCTTCGCCGGGTCCAGCGTCCGGATGCGCTCGGCCACGTACACCGTCGTGGTGGCGGTGGGCGTGGGCGTGGGGCCCGGGCCGTCATCCACGGGCGGCACGCGCCGGGTGCAGCCCGAAAGGCTTGTCAGAAGGAGTACCGCCCCGAGGAGTCCACCACCGAGTCGTCGCAGCGTCATGTCTGGCACCTGTCTGGGAGCCGGCGCCAAACCCTGGCGCGTCCGGCGCGACACTCTGGCGCACCCGGAAGGGGAGGCCAAGCACTGGCGTCTCCTTCCGGGCGTGTTGCTGTCACTGCACGGTTACAGGTTGGTGGGGCATGGCTGCGTGCGCGGCGAGCAACCCGTGGACTGCACCTGGTAGGTCAACTCGTACTTGCCGCCGTGACCTTCGAGAACCGTGGTGAAGGTGCCCGTCTGGCCACGCAGCGTGGTCCAGCCAATCTGCTCCTGCAGGTCGAAGATGTGCTCGCTCCGGTCCCAGAGCGCCACCAGCTTGCCGCCCGCGCCCACCGACTGCGTCGTGAACTGCAGCGACGGCGGATGCGGGTTCAGCGGGTCCCAGTTGAACACCGAGCCCGGGTACACGTAGTCGCTGTTCCAGATGATGTCGGACGTGTGGTCGCCGGTGACTTCCGACTCCAGCCACGCTTCGTCCTTGCCATCCATGTCCGACACGCTGATGCAGCGCAGGGACAGCAGGTTCGCCCGCCAGAACAGCGTGTAGTAGGGCCAGTTCGGGTCACCGCCACCGCCGGGCTCACAGGACGGGTCCGTGCACGGCTCCGGCGGCACCAGGCTGGCCTCCTTCAGCTGCTTCTCCATCGCGATGATGTCCACCGGCTTCGCGTCCGCCGCCTGCGCGTCCACGCGCTCCACCGCGTCTGCTTCCACAGTCGGCTGCGCCGGCTCCATGCCCTCCGTGCCACAGGCCGTGAGCGCGAACACCGCGCCCATCGTCAATCCCAGCGTCCGCCGCTTCATCTTGCTCATCCGCATCTGCGCTTCCTCCAGGTGCCTGGCCCCAACAGCCTGGATACGCAGGGCTCGCCGAAGTCTGGCAATTCATGGCTGCGGAAAAAGCAGGGCACCTCACGGATGGTTGGGATGGAGCCGGTGGCGCACGGCCGTGCGCTGATTCGTGTAGCGCGGGTTCTGGAACAGCTTGATGAGGGCCATGCCCGCGACGAAGCCGCCGATGTGCGCCCAGAAGGCGACGCCGCCAGACGCCTCCGCGCTCACGGTGTTGAGCTGGGGCAGGCCGCTGAAGAGCTGCACACCGAACCACCACAGCAGCACCGCCCACGCGGGCACGGGGAAGACGCGGATGAAGATGACGATGATGAACAGCATGTTCACCCGCACCCGCGGATAGAGCAGCAGGTACGCGCCCATGACGCCGGAGATGGCGCCGGACGCGCCCACCGTGGGCACCGGCGAGCCCGGGTCCACCAGCAGGTGCGCCGCCGCCGCGGCCAGGCCGCACAGCAGGTAGAACACGATGAAGCGCAGGCGGCCCATGCTGTCCTCGACGTTGTTGCCGAAGACCCAGAAGAAGAGGCAGTTGCCCAGCAGGTGTCCCCAGCCGCCGTGCAGGAACATGGAGGTGATGGGGGTGAGGAGGTTGATGGACTCGTTGTCCACCACGCACGCCAGCCCGTCACCCAGCGGCACGGGCAGGCCCAGCGCCGCCTTGCCCGTCAGCTCGCCAGGCACCATGCCCAGGTTGCAGACGCTGGCCGCCAGCCGGTAGGCGTCCAGGCCCGCGCCCTGGATGAAGACCCAGACGAAGCCGATGGTGCCGAGCAGCAGGTACGTCACGACGGGGGTGCGGAGGGTGGGGTTGTCGTCGCTGATGGGAATCATGTGGGGGCACCATCATGTGCATCCCCCGGGGCGGGCGCGGCGCCGGAGGGACTCTGGATGTACGGCGCTGGACGCATGGGCGCCCATACGGGCCGCGTGGGTGGGATGCTTGCTCTGGGAAACCATCCCCGGGGAGACTTGGCTGCGGGAAGAAGGTTGAGGGATGTTGAGCCGCCTCACACTCCCGTGGAGTCTTGAGAAATGAACCTGTCGATGCTGTCGCGCGGCGCCGCCGCGCTCCTCGTGGTCGCCGCCTTGTCCCTCACCACCACTGGTTGCGCCGGCCGCCGCCGCGAAGCCTTCCTGCTGGAGAAGGCGCGCAACCACGTCTACCGGAAGCCCGTGGCGGAGGTGTACCCGCAGGCCCTCGCCCTGCTGAAGGAGAAGGGCTACTCCTTCAAGGCGGGCCAGAGCGGCTACGAGGCCACCACCGAGTGGCTGATGCAGGGCGCCCCGTCGTCGCTGGGCACCACCCAGGTGCGCTACCTGGTGCGCGGCATCGAGAAGGGTCCGGGCCAGTGCTCGGTGGAGCTCACCCGGCAGCTCGTCACGGAGTCCGCGGGCGCCGCCAACACCTCCGGCCGCTCGCGTGAAATCTCCGAGCCCGCCGTGCGCGCCGACGGCGGCAACATCACCCGCGACGAGGAGCTGGAGTGGGAGCTGGTCCAGCGCGTGGACGCGGAGTCCGCGTCCTCCCTGCGCGCCGAGTCCGAGAAGATTCAGTAGCCTTCAGTCACGCAGGGGCAGTTCGACGGTGAACCCGTCGAAGGCCACCTCCACCGGCCCCTGGTACTCCTCACGCGCCTGCGTGAGCAGCTTCGAGGGGTCGGTGTCGTGACGGCTGGAGAGGTGGGTGAGCACCAGCCGCCGCGCGCCCGCCTCCCGCGCCACGCGCGCCGCCTCCCTCGCCGTGGAGTGCCGGGTCTCCACCGCCCGCTCCTGTTCATCGTCGGAGAAGGTGGACTCGTGGACCAGCAGGTCCGCGTCCTTCGAGGCCTTCACCAGGGAGGGGCAGGGCCGCGTGTCCCCGGAGATGACCAGCTTGCGCCCGGCGCGCGGCGCGCCCAGCACGTCCTCCGGCTTCACCGTCCGCCCGTCCTCCAGCGTCACCGGCTCGCCCCGCTGGAGCTTGCCGAAGCTGGGGCCCTCCGGCACGCCCAGCGCGCGCGCCGTCTCCAGGTTGAAGCGCCCGGGCCGGTCGTCCTCCACCAGCGCGTAGCCCAGCGCGTTGATGCGGTGGTCCACGCCCACCGCGTGCACGGCGTAACCCTTGCGCGGCACCACGTCCCCGTCCTTCAGTTCGTGAATCTCCACCGGGAAGGACATGGCCTCCACGCCCAGGTGGACGGCCTGGTGGAGCAGGCGCTTCGCGGAGGGCGGGCCGTACAGGTGGATGGGCTCGGAGCGCCCCGTCATGCCCAGCGTGCGCAGGAAGCCGATGATGCCCAGGTAGTGGTCCGCGTGGAAGTGCGTGAAGAAGACCGCGTCCACGGTGAAGCCGGTGCCGTAGCGCACCATCTGCCGCTGGCTGCCCTCGCCGCAGTCGAAGAGCAGCAGGTCCGCGTGCGCCTTCACCGCCAGTCCGGACAGGTTCCGGTGCAGCGTGGGCTGCGCGGCGGAGGTACCAAGGAACGTGAGCCTGAGGAGGGACATGCCGGCACTTCCCACGCGTTGAGGGCCTCCCGCGCCAGGAAGCTGCTGGCGCGAGGGGGCCATTTACCAGGGTTGGAGGCACCCATGCTATGTGGCCGCCCCCGACCTCGGACTTCACCATGCCTGAATCCCTGACCTTCGCGCCGACTTCGGACCCCCGCCGCGTGCGCGCGCCGGATGGCCGCGTGCTCTCCGTGCCGGACGGCTGGGCCCTGCTCCCCCCGGGTGACGCCGGGCTGACCCGTCGCGTGAAGGCGGCGGGCCCTTCCTGGACCGTGGTGGAGAAGGTGGGCCGCAAGCTCTTCTCCCGGGGCGTCTGGGCGCCGGAGGCGCACATCCTGAGGGCCCGCGCCGTCCTCGATGCCGAGCGCGCCACCCCCGCCTACGAGAAGAAGCTGGCCGCGGGCCGCGAGCGCCGCGCCCGCGAGCAGGAGGCCTACGAGGTCGACTTCGCCAACGCCGTGCTGCGCTTCCTCGCCTTCTCCCCGGCATGGCTGCCACACGCCAAGCGCATGGCCGTGCTCGTCGCCACCCACGCCACCCCCGTGGGCAGCGGCACCGTGGCCCGCACCGAACGCATCCCCCTGGAGCGCCGCGCCGAGGCCGCCGTCATCGCCTGGATGCGTCACCAGACCACCAGCTATGACGACATGCGCATCGCCCGGGTGAAGGGCGCCCGGCGGGAGGTGCGCCGTGAGCTGGCGGACATCTCCCGCGCCGTGCTGGACCTGCACCGCAGGGATGTCCCCCATGGGCCTTCCGCGTGCCCGCTGTGCACCGCGCTCGCGCGCACCTGAGCGGCGGCGCGCGCACATGACCCGCGCGGCCGGGTTACTGACCCGGTGTTCAGAAACCTTGTGCGGTTAATGACCAGCGGGTTAGAAACCCACCCGTCATGGCGCGTCCCGCGGATCCCCACGCTCGCAGTGCCCTGGTGGCCGCCGCCCGGTCGGAGTTCGTACGCCGGGGGCTGAAGGGCGCGCGCATCGAGGACATCACCGCCGCGTGCGGGCTGTCCAAGGGCGCCTTCTACCTGCACTTCCCCTCGAAGGAGGCGCTGTTCGAGGAGGTGGTGGGCCACTTCCAGGCCGGGCTGGCGGACCTCAACGCGCGGCGCATGGCGAGCATCGAGCGCTTCTTCGAGGAGCATGGCGTCCCGGGAGCGAAGGACCGCATCGAGCGCAGCGAGCGTTTCCAACGGTTCCTCCACATCGAGACGGAACACGACCTGGAGGCGCTGGAGTGGGTCTGGCAGTTCCGGGACGTGTCCCTGGTGCTCACCAACGGCAGCCAGGGCACGGAGTTCGAATCCCTGCTGTGGCGCGTGACGGACGGGCAGGTGGAGCGCATCGCCCGGGACTTCCAGCGCCTGCAGAAGGCCGGCGCGGTGGACCCGGAGCTGGACGCGCGCATCTTCGCCACCTTCATCGTGGGCTCCTTCCTGCTGCTGACCACGCAGATGGCGCGGATGGATGAGAAGCCGGACCTGACCGCCTGGGCGCACACGCTCCACCGGCTGTGCCACCAGGGCACCCTGCCCACGCACCTGTCCGCCCCCGTCCTGGCGCCGCCGCCCGCGCGTGCGCCTCGCACCCCTTCGAAGAGCGCGGCGCGCCGGCCCCGCGCCGCTCCCCAGAAACGACAGACGCCGAGGAAACGCCCGTGAAGCCCACCCAGAAACCGTCCGCAGTCCGCGTGCTCGCCGCCGCGAGCCTGGCCACCGCCGCGCTGTCGCTGACCGCCTGCCAGAAGGCGGATGCCTCCGCGGCGCCGCCCGCCAAGGCCGC